>JAZKFE010000224.1:0-2059 GCA_040386595.1 Planctomycetota bacterium
CCTCGATGTAGAAGCGCATGCGATCGAGCTCGTGCAAAAGATCGTTCGGGAACTCGACAAGCCCACGACATTCGATTTCGTCGACGAATCACTGGATGGCATCCGCGACACAATCATGGAACGTCACGGCTTCGACATTGTCATCGATAAAGCCAAGCTGGAAGAAGACAGCATCGCTACCGATGCCACCGACATCAACCTAAAGGTCAGTGAAATCTCGTTGAAGAATGCCTTGAAGTTGCTGCTGGACCAGAAGAATCTGACCTACATCATCGAGAACGAGGTCATGAAGATTACGACTAAAACCGAAGGCATCGGGAAACGACCGTTACGGGTCTACAACGTCGGTGACCTGGTTATGCCCATCAATCCATTGTTCGGCATGGGCGGCAGCCGATCAGGCGGCCAAACGGGCGGTGGCAGCCAGTTCAACGGCGGCCAGCAGGGCGGTGGTGGCGGCGGTGGGCAGTTCGGCGGCGGCGCCAACGGTATGGGTGGCGGCGGTGGCGGCGGCTTCTTCTAACAGACTTAGACCAACGCAACCAGCTATTTCTAACTAAAATCCCCCGGCCGAAACGTCTTCGGCCGGGGGATTTTCTCTATGCGGTTCACGAGCATCACAGCCCCGGAATACGCGACCTCGTCATTACGTCGCATCGCTTACCACGGAGGCCTCGCCAGAGGGGGGCACCGGTTCGATGCTAATGAGATCAGGCTCCGTTGCGGTCGCTTGATGAGGATCGATGCGACCTTCCCACAGCCGAAAGCCCCCTACAAACGAATTGGCATTGTCACCCGCGCGGCAGTTGGGCGGCATATCCTTGAGCTTCCTGGCATTTCCTCCGCCCACCACGACATCGTCGGGAAACATCGCTTCGATCAGACGAGCAAATGCATAAGACACATGCCGCCGCCATTTTCGTTTCCCCATACGCAGCAGCCCACGTAAGCCGAGGTAATCCTCTAACGTAGCCTTCTGATAGGCCAACCTCGCCAGTTCCATCGGCACGACAGCACCGTCCATCACCAATGCCGATCCCACCCCTGTCCCTAAACCGAGAAACAACATCTTCCCGCCACGGTAGCTCCCCAAGGCCTGCATCGCCGCGTCGTTGACCAACTTCACCGGACAATCGAACGCCGCCGCAAAGTCATAGTTGACCCATCCGGTCCCCAGATTGTGGGGTTCGGCAACAATCCTCCCATGACGAATCAACCCCGGGTAGCCAATCGAAACCACATCGTATTTCCAGTCGGCAGCCAATTCGCGCACGCCGGTGACCATGTCTTGCGGCGTCATGGCCGGCCCCGAGGGAAACTTACGCGGCTCCAGCTCTCCAGTCATCAGAATTTTGACATTCGTGCCACCGACATCAATTGCCAACACGTTCATAGAGTCTTCCCTAATTCAAATTGAATAATGTTGAAATGAGTGTCGTGAATCGCGCGCGATTCGGATTCAAGCCGAGATCCCCGCTGCAGGACGTCGTCCCCACCAGATGGCCAGCAGCAATGAACCCGAAATTTCGATCAGTGCATAAGCCAACACCGTCGTCACCACGGCAGTTCCGGGGAACGCACTCGTGCCGATCACCAAACCGACTGCGACATTGCGGAGCGAAGTCATCAACGTCATCGCCCTGCGGCCGTCTGCCCCCGGGGCCCCCGCCAGCCAGCCGGCGGCCAAGCTGACCAGCAACAACGCCAGCATACCAACAAATGCCATCGGGCGAATTCCTGACAACGTCTGAAACTGGGCAAACAAGATCAGCCCGGCCGCGAACAGATTCAAAAACTTACTCGCCACCTCGGCCGGTCTTTCCAGCCGATCGGCCAAACTTGGCCACCAATGGCGAATGCACAGCCCCGCACACAATGGCAACAACTGAGTCACCAGCAACGTCCCGACCAATCTGACAGAGTTAATCTGTAGCAGTTCACTGCCGGTCATCAGCGGAAGCAGAAATCCCAGCAACAGCGGTGCGATGACTGCCGAGGATCCCGCCAGCAGCACCATCAATCCCACCGCGACCGCAATATTCCCCCGTGCAATCGTCGT
>JAZKFE010000224.1:2084-4866 GCA_040386595.1 Planctomycetota bacterium
CGCCAAGATCAACAACCCAGCGGTCACCGCCGGAGAAGCGTGAAACACCAGCAACAGCCCCACCGCCGCCGCGGGCACACACACATAGTTGGCGACCAAGGCCGAAACCACCAGTCGCCAGTTGGCAGTGACGGCAAACAGCTGAGAAAACGTCACTCCCAGCCCGATCGCCACCATCATCTCAATCAGAGTGATGGCCATGATGATTTGAAACAGTTGGTCTAACGTCATGAAGGCCTATGTCAGATGGCAAATGAAGCAGTGGCAACACGTCGAGATCCCCGGCCCGGGACCTCGGGTTTATGAATCACAACGCTGTTGTAACACGTCATCGATCACTTCCATAGCCCTCTCGACCCGCAATCTGGCATTGGGTGCAGCCGCTAAAATGGTGGGGCAAAGTAAGAAACATGACACCCTGATGGAAGATCAAACACGTCGCGGGGTTAGGAACTCCGCAAGCCCAAGGAGGGCATCATGCACCTCAAGATTATGATTGAGGTCGATGAACGGCAAGCGGGAATTGTTGAGAAGGAGCTGAGTGGAACAGCGGAGCAGATGGAAGAGCTCACTCGCGAAGCCACGCAACGGACAGGCCGGATTGTCCTGGAAACGGCTCTGCAGCAAGTGGAAACGACGTGTGCGATTCCCGATTGCTGTGGCCGACGGATGGAAAGCCGGGGGCAGAGAATGTTGACACTGGTCTCCACTTTCGGTTCCCTCAAGGTTTCGCGCCGGCGCTATCGCTGCTCGCACTGCGGGGAAGAAACCTACCCCATGGATCCACAATGGCGTTGTGGTCGGCATTTGATGACCCGGCCGCTGGCTAAAAGAGTCTGTCAGTTAGCCACCGCGAATCACTTTCCCCTGTTGCCCGGCTTGCTGAGGGATCAACATGGAATTGCCCTGCAGCACTGTCTGCCCCTCCCTGGTCCACACTCGATTGATCTCTCTGCGATTAGCCAACGGCGGTGCACACATCGTCGGCAACCGTCCCGATCGCGTCCAGCCCCGCGCTATCAAACGCCGACCGTCCCAACACGACTTGCTCACGGTTCCTCGTATAACAAGCGCGGCAAGCACTACTCGCGAAGATCACGGGCAAATGATATAACCCTTTATACTACAAGCGGCAGTGCCATTCGGACCTGATCCTTTTCCTTCCCCCTATGACATCTATTCCGTTTACCACTACTCTCTCGTCAAAATATTGCCGAACCACATCCCCTTTTTTGAATCCTATCTGTAAAAAACCAGCAATACTCTGGAGCGTCGCGAAATGGACCGAGATCGCCTGTTGAATGAAGTCCTGGGCTTGCCTTATGCCACCCACATTCATCGTTTGCGAGCACTCGGTCAGAATGCCATTAGCAATCCCCAGGTTGCCGCCCTCCGCGATCGCTGGGAACAGGGCGATTGGCAGCAACGACTCTGTTGCTTGCAGTCGTGCACGGGAACCGGAGACTCTGAGCGACTCCACCGGTTGGTGGACGACTCTTCGCGGACGATTGCCGGTCACGCTTTACAGTTGCTGGCTGAGCATGGCAGCGACGAAGTGGTCATCAAAGTTCTGGCGAAATTGCCCCACTCGCGGCGGCGGCAGCTGTTGGTTCGGCTAGGTGTGCGCCGGCGGTTTGACATGGTGGATGCTTTTCTCAACAAGGCCTTTGCTGAATCCGTTCCACGCATTGCGGAACTCCTGCCGTATGGTTCGGCGCAGGCTGTGAATCGCCATTGGGGGATAGCGGACGAGTCTGACGGGGTACGCTTCTGGGAGCGACTCGCCCGGCGGCATCCGCGCATCGCGGTGAAATCAGTTCTCGACAAACTGGCAGCGACCAAACACCCCGACGGCCTCTTGTTGCAGTACGCTCGCCGAGTGGTCTTCTATACCGGACGAACTGAGCCGGACCTGACAGTGCAATTAATCAAGACGCTGGCCGAATTCACGCCGCTTTCTTCCCTGCAAGTTACTCCCGCGCTTTATCAACGGCCCAATCAGTTTGCGAAAATTGTTCTGGAAGTAGAGGATGCCCAGCCGTTCTCGCTGGTGCCCGTGGCACACAGGATCGAAAAATCGTTGCTGCGAAGGATTTTGCGGGAACGGGGGGCGGCGTTACCCATGCAGATGAACTGGTTTCGCAAGATCTCGCCAGCGGGGCGCTCGCAGATTTACCAGGACGTCGGTCGATCCTGGCGCGATGACGAAGGGGTATTGCCGTGCGCGATTCTGGCGCTGCTGCCAGCGGAAGAACGCATTGCCGAGGCCCAGCGTATGGTGGTGTTGCCCATCATGGCCACGCGGCCCGCGACTCAAGTCGCCTATGCGGCGTATTTGCCTTGGCAGGCGATGCGCGAAATTGCAGACCGATTGCTCAACCATTCAGAAGGCGAATCACGTGCCCAGGGCTGGGCTGCGATCCTCGTGAGCTTGCGCTTCCATCGCGAGGAGGCGGGCAATGTTCTAACCATGATCCGCAAACGGAAATTCGAGCAGGACCCGGTGCGGCAGGTCATTTTAAAGGGATTGGCCGAACTGCCGCAGGGGATTTGGAAATCGGACCATCTTGAAGCAATCGTCGGGGTCGTTCGGGAAGCGCTGGATGCGACCGATCTCTCGCATCAGAGTACTGTATTCCTGACGGAATTTGTCGAGAAACTGATTCCCGCGCATCCCGTATGGGCAACCCAGCAACTGGTGATCATCTATGGCGAACGGGGCAACATCTTCGATGAGATATACAAGGGCATAGGCCGCAGGTTCATTACCCTCACTACCCTG
>JAZKFE010000225.1:0-14984 GCA_040386595.1 Planctomycetota bacterium
CACTCAAGATCGTGACTTGGCTAGTGCCGTCGCGGAAATCCAGCAGCGCGTATCAAGCCAGGTCGCGCTTCCCGAAGGCTATTTCATTGAATATGGAGGCCAGTTTGAAAGCCAACAACGAGCGACGACGCTCATTATCGTGCTAGCGGCAATTTCGGTCGTCGGCATGTTTGTCGTCCTCATGATCCTGTACCCCTCGGTACGGATCGTGTTGCAAATTCTCAATGCCTTGCCGACCGCGTTCATCGGCGGAGTGCTGGCCTTGGTGATTACCCAACAATCGTTAACGGTTGCCAGTTTGGTCGGCTTCATTTCACTGGGCGGCATCGCTGTGCGAAATGGGATTCTTCTGGTGACGCACTACTTCCACTTGATGAAGGAAGAAGGCGAAGACTTTACTCCGGAAATGGTGGTGCGTGGCAGTCTGGAACGACTGGCACCGGTCCTCATGACGGCTTTAACTGCAGGCATCGGACTCGTGCCACTGGTGGTTGGTGGCCAGGAGCCAGGACGAGAAATCCTGTATCCGGTGGCGACAGTGATCCTGGGGGGACTCGTGACCTCGACCTTCTGTGAGTTCCTGATCCACCCGGGACTATTCTGGAAGTTCAGCGGTCAGGACGCGTTGAGACTCGCTCGGCTGGATGAGTCGGACGAGAACTCGGAACATTTTTTGAAATGAATTTGTGTCAGCAAATCGCGGCACAGTCAGCGAGTCGCTGGCCTGCCGCAAGAATCAGTTCATCTCCGTTGGAATGGACAGACCTCAGTTTTTGGAAGGACAGCGCATGAAGAAGCATATCGTTACCGCATTCTCGCTCGCCGCAGTGGCAGCACTCGCATTGGTTTCTGGATGTGACAAACCGGCTCCACCTGCCGCAGCTCCTGCCGTCACGCCTCAACCGACCGAGAAGGCCGACGAACACCAGCATGCCGCACACGGAGCCGGTCCCCACGAGGGGGCCGTGGCAGACTGGGGCGGCGGAAAATACCACGTCGAGTTCACGGTCGACCACAACAAACAAGAGGCCACCGTCTACGTCCTCGGCAGCGATGAGAAAACCGCAGCCCCGGTGAAGGCGGACAAACTCCTACTGAGCATCGCCGATCCCAAATTCCAAGTCGACCTGATCGCGTCGCCACTGGAAGGGGAAAAGGACGGCGTGGCGTCACGGTTTGTGGGCAAGCATGACAGCTTGGGAAAGGTTCAGGAATTCGCAGGGACAATCAGCGGTGAAGCGAACGGCACACCCTACGCCGGAGACTTCCAAGAAGAACCGCACGGAGCCCACGAGCACAAGTAACAGCGCCAGCGTTGGATTTCAGGTGTTTCGACTAACGCCCCTCACCATGATTTAGGCGGCGTTGGTTGAGCACCGTTTATTATGGGTTTCGCAACTCTTCTAAATCCGGCGATATCACAGGAGTCAACGATGTTTTCGATCCTGATCCGAGTTGTGGTTCCTGTCCTGATCATTTTGGCCGTGTCAGAGGTTTCCAGACGTTCCCCGCGACTGGGAGCAATTCTGCTGACGTTACCGTTGGTCAGCATTTTGTCCTTTGGAGCGGCGTGGCTCCGTGAGCATGATTTGAAGAGTCTTTCCCAAATGGCGAGAGAGACATTGATTCTGGTACCGCTGGGACTGCCCTTCTTTGTTCCTCTCGCATTCGCCGATCGATGGGGCCTTGGGTTCTGGACCGCAATGACAGCTGGCACAGTGCTAGCTGTCGTGACGATAGGACTTTGGCTCCTCATCGCTCCACGAATCTTTTAGTAACCTGTCCTTTATACACTTCATTCTCGCAGAGCTTATTCCGTCACATCGTGAATGCGTTTTGTGTTGGAATTCGAATCACGTCAGGCACAGCCGTGACCTACTTGACTGGCAGAGTCAGTGGCACCCAAATTTTTAGCTTTGACAAACCACAAGTGCTGTGTCGCAGCAGTGATTTCGGATTGAGTGCTACTGCTTTTTCGCTGTACTCGGCGGACCAGCAGTACCCGGACGGCTTGGAACACACAGCTTAATAACCGAGTACGGTCGCGAAGCAGTGCCATCCGGCCGTTTGTTAGGCCGCTGGCCTGGCGTCATTGATTCAAGCCCTGCATTTGAGTGGCAATCCGTTCGCCAATTGGACCGTAATTATAGCCGACAACCGATATTTCAGGGCGGCCGCACGGTGTAATCGCAGAAAACCGCTGTAACCCCTGCAGTACTTCGTTTTCCGTGAGGCTGCCCTGCTTCAGACCAGTTAATGTTGGCAAGATGAGTTGTGCGTCTTCGACAGGATCATCTTGAAGTATCTCGTCGGGATCCAACAACAGGAAGCGACCAGGCCACTCTGACAAGACGGCAACAAAGTAATCGAGCTGTAGTTCATCGAGATGAGTACCGATGAGGGAATTAAGAAGACTTCGCCTCGCTCTGAAACGGTCGAGAGCGTCGACTCGATTGGCGACAAAACGCAATACTTGCCATGTCGCCCCCCACGAGCAAACATTCACAAATCGGACATCACTGGGGTCAAGTAGGAACCACCATGCAACTGGAATCGTATGTCGGGAGTCATAGTACTCGCTATCGTCCGGTAGTTCCCATGCCTGGTCGTCGTCTGTATCTGACGCATAAAGGTAAGCACGATTGGCCATAATCGCTCGATAGCTGTGATCACAGGATAAGGGCTACGACCGCCTAGCGCTAAGTCGACAGAATGCTGCATATTCTGGATCCACAGGCGCGGCATTCCAAGTCAAATGGTATGACTCCAATAGACTTATGTCAATCTGTTGGAGGATCGGGGGAAGTGATACAGAATTCTGTACAAGCCAGTATGTTTGGCTTCTGTAGAACTCCACGGACACAAGCGAACGTCGTTGTCGTTGTCGTTGAAAGAGGGAGTGGCGCCGAATGTTAAAGGACAAGGTGGGGGCGTAGGTTAGAAAACCTGGCCACCCTGCGTAATTGAACAAGCCAGACCGAAGGTATTCCAGCGAAAATGGCACAGGATCTTCCGTTGCACCCATCGATCATCACGATTCGCTCCTTGTTTCCTTTTGAGAACCCTGGCGGCCCGGAGTTGATCCGCGATGAAGTTGAAAGATTACGCTCAGAAGATCCGAATTCGGCCGAAGATGCGCTGCTCAGCGAGCTAAAACTCAGTGAGGGTGATCAGCAGGATCGATTCCTGGTCGCATTCATGTATTTAGCGAGTCAGCAGGGGTGTTTTCGTGATGATACGATCGACGAATTGATCGCTCGATGTGAGAACAATCGTCTTGCGGAACAGGTGCGAAGAGCGGCTGTGTATGCGCTCGCAGCAATACGTAAGTACAATATTGAAAGTGAGACAATTGGTCGAATTGAGACTGCATTGACGCATGCGGTTAAGTACTCAGAAGTAAACGGTGAGCTGCTACTGGTTCAAGCAGCGAAAGCACAACTCGATCAACTGAGCACATTGAGGCGTGCACGCTTAGCCCTTGAGGTGGGAACGATTGTCATTCCAGGGAAGATTGTCAATCGCTTTATAGATTCATTCAAAGGTTCGAATGATGAATTCCAGAAGCTGGGCTACACGAAGGCAACGATACGCCACCTACAGCTGGCGTTGTGTAAATCCACAGAGAGCATCAGGGATCGAGCAACCCGGATCACTCGGATTGGGAATACTCTCTGCGATGATATCCTTGGGCATTCAGGGTATTGCGCCATGATTCGAACGACATGGTCTGTCGAACTGCTATCCAATAAGACGAGGCAGTATTCATATTTGCTTACTGATGTTGAGTTTCTATACGAATGCTAAAGAACGACGGTGTGGCACTGGATTGAGCACCAATAGACTGAGGTCGTGGCACTGCTTCGCGACGGTACTCCGTCGTTAAGCAGTGGTTCAGTGAGCGTGCCCATCACCCAGAGCGAGTGGTGTGTCACAGCAGGATGATTGGGGGCGAGGCAATCAGAGATGTTGTCGGATGGGCATTCTTGTCCGTCGGTATTGGCTGTGTCTACGAAGAGACGGGCAGGAATGCCCATCCGACAAAATGATCGTGTCGCTTCGCTGGGTGGCCTTGCTTGAGGCGATGTCCACGATGATTCCTGCTCCCCTCGCCCCGGTATTTCCGGGGAGAGGGGCTGGGGGTGAGGGGTTTTCCCGGCGAGTCCATCAAGATTGAATTATTGAATTAGCGTTGGTGCACAGCCACAAATTGGGGTGCCACTGGCTCTGCCAGTGCCGAGAGTCTCTCTGCTGTCCCGAAAAGCACTGGCCGAGCCAGTGGCACCCGATTATTGAGCCTTGAAGAGGCGCTACGGGTGTACGCGGCACGAAAACACTGCTTAACGACGGAGTACGTGCGCGAAGCAGTGCCACTCGGCCCGGGCTGTCAGTATATTAATCGCGACGTTGTGATAAGCCCAACTTTGCACTTCGGGCACGGCGCCCCTTCCTCGAATCCCAAGCAAAGTGAGTGTACTCCGCAATCAGGACACGGAACCGTTTCAATTGGATAGTGGACTCCATGGAAGGTGCTTCTGCCAAATGGAACTGCGTCTCCCGTTTCAGCGATGAAAAACGCTCCCGATGTGATGAATTCAGTGACTTGCTGCTTCTTTTGACCCTTTGCCCGGACACGGCATATTGGAATCACTTCCCCAATTGATGGTCCCCACACGGATTTTGTCGGACAAACGAAATTAGCCAGGCATGACAGGCAGACACAGCAAGAACAGCCACGGTGGTGACTGTGGCCGCCAAAAAAGTCGAAGGAACAGCGATTACATGTGGCATGTTGATCCACGATACCTCACCGAAGCTCTTTCGCCTGGCGTCCCGACTAACCCGCGTCTGCCGCGGGAGTGAGATTGATGACATTCTAGGCCCATCCGCGGCACAATGTCGGGGCGAACCGTTGGTTAGTTGGTATACATACCGATTCCGATGACAAGATTGTAGGCCGCATGCAAGGCAACTGCGGGGCCGAGTGACTTGCTGTAAACGCGAGCCAGCAAAGTGGCGAGCCCTAAGCCCGCGATACAAAAGATTCCGGGAAGATAACCCCACAGCTGAGGCAGGTGAAGCGCCACAAAGAGAAGCGTGACAATGGTGCCGGATAACGGTAACGACCACCGGCGAGTGAAACCGGTGAGTAAGACCCCGCGAAACAGAAGCTCCTCCGCAAGTGGAGCAATAAACACCAGCAGCAACATCCACAGATGGCGTGACCAACCTGGTTCGTTAATCGCCCGAATTACAGGGCCCCAATCAATGCTCTGATCTGGCGGAAAGTATGGGATTAATGCCCAAACATACACTGTACTCAGCAGCAATCCCGCTGCTGTGGCGATCAGCATCGCCTTGAGCGACGGACGTGTCCAGCCGATTGCTCGCCGGCCGGCATCTCCTGACCCCCTAAGACACAGCCAGGTCAATAGTAGTGTCAGCAGCCCGCTGCCCGCGGTACAGAGGACCGTTGCGGGCATCATCATCAACTGTGGTAATTCGGCGATGACATCGCGCCCAGAACTGGGATTGGTGGCGGTCAGGTAGACGGCAATGACCGCAGCGACAGCGATCGCGACGGCAATCTGGGCGGTGAGGTAGGCCAAGAAAATTCCGATGGCCTTGAATGGACCAAGACGATGACCCGCTTCCGGACTTTCTACCGCAGTTTCTTCCTCCAGAGATTCCATGCTGTCTGCCTCACGATAAAAGGTGAACCCGCGCCTGCCGCGCGAGCGAAGTGTGAATCAACAACCAAACCCGCCTGCGGCACACGTCGGGTGGAACCGCTGGTTGGGGTCTCTTAGGAATCTGGCGTTAACGTGTACTGCACATCAAACTCTCGATCTTTCACCACCAATGCGGCCGCGACGTGTGGAGCTCCACGGACTGCCGCACGCACTTTGTCCAATTCCGAGTCCAGCAGGACGACCGGCAGTTGCTGGCACTTTTCCCTCAATTGGATGATCGATTCACGCAATCCGAGGCAGGCCTTAAGTGCTGCCAATTCCTTGATCGCCAACGGTTTCGCCAAGCTGACCCGAACGTTGGTGAATTCGGCATGCTCGCCCTCAGATTTCGAGTCGTCGACAGCAAACCGAGAATGAATCCATTCCGTGAGCGACGTGGACACGAGCCAGCCATCATTGATCGAGGGACACCCGCTTCCAACCGCCACGATCCGGTTCTTCGACAGGTCAAGATGAAATCCCATTCCACCACCGTCGTCTCCGATGCGGAGGACATCACCGAGCCATTTCCTCGTTTCATAGGTGTCATTCCGCTCGACAAGTTCGTCAGAGCCGTAGATGTACACATCAAGCTCTTCCAACTCGACTAACAGTCCGTCACTAGCCAGGATCAAGTCGATATACTCCGGGGGCAAGACGATGCCAAGGGACTCCGCAACCGTGCGAATTGCCCGCATCGTGCCGGGTGGCCGAAGACTAGCGAATTGCCCGAGATACTCGCGTGTGTTCATGTGACAAGAATATTGATGCCGAACGACCAGGCGAACCTGCGTTGTGTCGCACAAGTGATAATGATTACACACCAAACCCGCCCGCGGCACAATATCGGGCTGGGTGGTACGGGTTTGAATGCAAAAAACGGAAGGCGTGGCACTGCTTCGCGACGGTACTCAGTCGTTAAGCAGTGGCTCCCAGCCATGCGTCGGTGTGCCAGTTTGGAGCGTGACTGCCACCGAAGGAGTGATTGAACGGGTTGCATCGGAAATCGCGCCGCGTTGGGGTTTGATGGATTTTCTCGGCGATCACATTTCAGAAACCAGCAGCTGAGAAGGACAAAATCGATATTGGACTTCCCCCGAGTCGCGTGGTGCTATAGAAATTCGATCGCGACTCGTTCCGTTCCAAGTGGTTACAAGGGCCCTCAAATGCTTCCTCCTGACGAGTCCTTTCTCGCTCACCTTCTGCCGATCTCTATCGATGGTTCGCCGAATACGCGAGAGAAGGAGATGTTGTTAAACGCATTGCGGTTCTGGTTTGGACCGGCACAGGGATGGGGCACTGTCCAGAATGTGACAGATGCAAACTCATTAAATCAGCTCAACGTGACACTGCGCCAACCGGGAGAACGATACGATCTTCTAGAGCTGCAAACGTCCTTGCCCACCGGATACTTCGCTTCGAACCAGCCTGCCGTAACGCAGGTTCAGATCTACGCCGCCAAGCGAGACAATGTGGGACTTCCTCCTACCTATTTTCTCTATGAGGCGTTCCACAATCTCACCTTCTATATCGGTCCAGATTTCTTACACAACATCCCCAATCACATTGTCATTAATACGCTCGTGTTGGACGCTCAGCACATTCCCCGGCAGTCGTACACTTTGCGTTTCTAGTCGCCTCTCAGATGTGATGAAGAATACATACAACTAGCGAAGGAGTGGTCAAAATGACGTTCCAGGCGTCAACTTACCCAAACTTTGTCGCGAGCGATTCACCCGCGCGCGAACGACTGATTCGACAGTATCTCGCACCGCGAAATGACTTCGACATTGTTGTCGTCGGCTCCGGTGTTGGTGGCGGCGTACTCGCGGACGATCTTGCCGAAAGACTGGGCAGGCACTTGCGAATACTTGTCCTTGAAGCTGGTTCCTTTATTTACCCCACTCATGTTTACAATCTTTGCCGATTTCCGAATGCAGATATCGCCAAACATTACGGCTGCGACACGTTCTGGCAGCAGGGTAACTCGCCTGATGATGAGCTGTTTGTCGGTGAACGACCGCAATTGAATTTCGGTGGGCGTTCCATTTTCTGGTCGGGTTTGATCCCGACATTGCAAAGCTGGGAGTTGGACTTCTTTCCGCCTCGTGTTCGCCAAGATCTTGTTTCGGGATTGATGAATCGAGCCGGTGAGACAATGAATGAATCGCGATCGATGGGGCGCATTGCGCAAGCCGTTGTCGCGCGACTCCGCGAGTCTTCCCTTTCAGCCGACTTCTCGATCTCCGAAACGCCGCGAGCACTTCATCAACCGTACCTGGAAGCTGATGGCACACCGAAAGACGAATTTTTTACGGAGCCGACGGGTGTCTTCAACACCGCCGAACTGCTTGTGAATCAACTTGGGCTGACGCCGGGCGCCAGTCAGGACAATGGTCCCGGTCTCCATTTGTTACTGAACCATTTTGTCGAGGATGTGCAAAACCATCAGGATCACTTGGAGTTATTTGTCCGAAATACATTGACTGGTCAGGCTCGAATAATTCGTGCCGGCCGAGTCGTGCTTTCTGCTGGTTCCATCGAAAGTCCTAAGCTCCTACGTCGCTCAAGCATGTTCTCATCATTGCCTGACGGAGTGAAAGGACTGGTGGGCCGAGGATTCACAGATCATCCAACAACGGATGGAATCACGACATTCGTAGACGGTATTGGTGCTGTGAATCTGGAAGCGAATGACCATGCGAAGATTATTTTCTACTCACGTGGCCTGCGGGATGGAGGTCAGATCCGGTATCCCTTCAATGTTGAAATGAATCTGAATCACGAGTACTGGCACCTGCGTAAGAATGATCCGGTTGACGGAGACCCGGCACCTACCGGCAAAGCACGGATCGACATCAAATTCAGTTTTGGCAATTGCCTGGACGACGATAACGAAGTGAAGTCCGCTCCGCCGTTCGGATATGTACCGGAAATTGCATTTCACAATACGAAGCGTGCCGACCGGTTAGCCAACTCACGGTTCCCTGCTCTTGCTGGTTGGCAAAAATCCCCCACTCAGATTTGGGCTGTACTGAATCACGTTGTTGACCAGATCTTTTCGCAATTCCGTATTGACGGACACTCGGCCCGGCCGGTGGACAATGTCTGGTACGGTGAGGGTGGGAAGGGGTTTGGGTATGGCACCGTTCATCACGCAGCGGGATCGCTGAGGATGCCGTCGCGTTCGAGGTACGATCAGGGCTTCGGTGCGAACTCGGTGGTCGATGAAGATCTGCGAGTCGTTGGAACCGATCGTCTTTATGTTTGCGATATGTCCGTGATGCCGGTCAGTACCGCAGCAAATCCAGTCCGTGCACTGGTCGCTCTCGCGTTGCGTCTATCACAGCAACTGGGATAAGTCGGCTGTCGAAGAGAGTTCTCACGCGAGAGCGCGAAGCCGCCAAGCGAACTCACATTCCAGCTAAGCCAAGTTCGTGAAGTCGGTCAGGTTGTGACTTCTACTTGAAATGACATGGCAACGGTCAGGAGTGTATTCGGAATGCGCCTAAAAGTGGTACATTCGTTGTGATTTTCGCGCATCAAGACAGGTTACAGTATGGATTTAAATTACTGCGTCCAGCCGCACCGTGCGGTATTGGCGTTACTGATTATTGCGGTAGGACTGCTGGGCTCTCTTCTCGTCGCGGAGCGCGGGCCAGGAAATCGAGTATCTGATCGCACCAAGGCTCTTAATGTTACCGAACCCCATTTCACCGATGTCATCGGTGCGACGGAACTTTTGGGAAATTCCGATCTCCATAAGCGCGTGGCTGTGTTGGTCGCGGAACTCTATCGCGATGAGAATAAAGTTGCTGGCTGGGGGACAATTGTTCCCGGAGGAGAACACATCCAGTTCACTCAGCCGATGATCGATTTGATTCGACTTGGTGAGAATGCACGTTTGGCTGTGGAAAGTCGTATTCATGACGAACGCATCTGCAAAGAGGCAGCATTGATTTTGGGCGCGATTGGTAAAAAGGAAACAATTCCCATCTTAATCGACGCGTATCCCAAACAGGTTTATTGGGAGGATCGTTCAAGAGACGGGGATGAAGAATACTACTCTCTTCGAAAAAAACATGTTTGTTTCACATATTCGTTGACCTACCTGACGGGACAGCCAATCGGCAGAGACCGAGGAGGAACGATTTTCGAAGATACAAGCAGAGCCGCTTGGCAAAAGAGTGCGAGCAGAGAAGCGTGGCAAGGCTGGTGGGAGAGCTGCAAAAACACCTTTGTCTTACCAGTGCCGAAGCCGACGGGCACGTGGGTGCCGAGTTATAACTACTCGATGCGTGAATGCAATTGAACCCGGCCGGATGGCACAGGTTTGAATGCCACAAAACAGAGGTCACGGCACTGCTTCGCGACGGTACTCAGTCGTTAAGCAGTGGTTCCGTGAGCACGCCAGTCCCCCGGAGCACTGCTGAAGTGCGGCGGAAATATCGACCTTGGGTTCGCGCCGAACTGTAGCAGTGGCACGAGAGAATTCATTGCGGTGTGACTCGGCGACGAAGTGGACTCAGTAGCCGCCCGTGACGCGCGGGGCTTGCCAGGGAAATTCCAACATACATGGAAGGGTGCAATCGACTGCAACACGAAAACTTGGTGAACCGGACCACCCAACCTCGGCGGTGGGACCAAGGGGGCCGCGCAACGAAAACACTGCTTAGCGGCTGAGTACCGTCGCGAAACAGTGCCACCTAGCCCGGCGGCGTGAGCGGTGATCCTTGGGGTTTTACTCGGAGTTTTTAGCGATGAAATCGGCAGTTCCATGGTTGTTGATCGCAAGTTGCTTCCTGGCATCGTGCAGGCCCACGCCTCAGTTGTCGGAGCGAGGTTCGATTCAACATGATAAAGCACAGCTCGCAGTCTGTCTGGTTGATCGTTTTGATGGACACTCGTTGCCCGAAGAACCGTACGGGCCTGAGATCGTATGGTATCTTTCGATTACCTATAACGCTCGTCAGGGTGACCAGCGCACTGACCGACAGATATTAACCGAGTCCATTGATATGGTGCGCAGGGAGAAACAAGAGGAATTGTGTCGGATACTCCGATACACAGGCGGCACTGTCGACCAGTGTGCTGCGGATGTTTTTCGCGATTCTGATCGAGCGGACCCCAAGATTGGCGAGTATTCCGCGGGCATCATTTTTCCTCTGTCACTTCTGCAAGATGGTAAAATCAGCTCGACATCAATTGTAGATGGTAGAGTGATATTTCCGCGCCCCATCGTGGTAGATAAGGGCGGGCATTCTTGGGTGCCTCAGATGGTGAGAGAACACTACGCGGGTCACTTCATCGCTGAGAAAACACTAGATAAGTGATGATCTGCGCTCGCTTGCCTGTCTCGTACGAATGTTCTGGTTCAGTCTCGCAGGGTGGCGCTGGTTTGATTGCCACAAAAACAGAGGTCCTGGCACTGCGTTGTCTGCCTTAATCATCGGCTTCGGATAGTGATAAGATTCTTGATCTCAGTACGGCCCAAAATGGTTCATAATCGGTTGACCAATCTCCAGCTTTTAAAACATATAGACGCACTTCGATATCCATGTAGTACTTCAATCGATCCAGCGTTGAATACATCAGCATTGATGGAATGTTCTGGATGTGATCGGCTTCATTAGCACATTGATCGGGCCGCTTTTGCCATCCAAATGCTCGAATCAGAGTTATCGAGTGTTGAAGGATTCTGAGTAGTGCTTCACGCTCTTCGTGACCAAGAATGTCATCCATGATACTCTCCAGCTAGGGAATGTTCCGGTGAATCCACTCTATATTACCGTTAACGACACCAGTCAATCGGCATATCGTGGACCGAATCGTACCGGGCAGCAGAAAGGCAGGGTGGCTCTGGTTTGAATGCCACAAAAACAGAAGTCGTGGCACTGCTTTGCGAATGTACCCAGTCGTTAAGCGGTGGTCTCGTAAGCACGCAAATCTCCCAAAGCGGTGGCGCGAGACCATCGATTGCGAAGTGACTCTGCGACAACGTTGACTCAGTCGCTGCCAGTGAGGCGTCGGTCTTGCTACGGAAATATTTCAGCTTGCCCGGAAGAGGGCGATCGACAGCAACACGAAAACTTGGTGGACCGGACCGCCCCAGCTTCGGCGATGGGATCATGGGGATGCGTCCCGAGAACACTGCTTAACGACCCGAGTACAGTCGCGAGGCAGTGCCATCCAGCCAATTGATGAGCGAGATGCTTGCTATGGACAACATGATCGCGATATTCACAGTTGCTCTTGGCCTGGCCAAGAGGGCTACGCAAGCTGTATTGTGCGCGCCGATCAAAACCTATCTTGGTGTCTTTCGGTTGTTGGAAGTGTCCCATGGTGGGAAAGGTGGGGATTCTATGGTCCGATTCCTATATACCACTCCACTTTTTAGATTCGGGTGTGGGAAGATGCCGACCTTTTCTGAAAATCGTAAACGCAACGGATCGCCGATCATGCAAATGATTATACTAGGCCTCATTTGCCTCTGTCAGCTGGGATGCATGGACCAGCAACAGCGCGGTAAGCTGCTTCCTCTCACGGAAACGGTGCTTCAATCCGGCGACACCATCGTAGTGAATCATCCTCACGGTTCCCTAACAATTCAGGCCGGCGCTGGGGCTTCGCGAAGCTTTCGTGGCACAGGCTGGAAAGCAGACCATCTGCTGATTCCTCGTAAAAGTCGCTGGGATGGTTCTGCAGGGCTCTATGATCCCGCTTCAAGCACGACGCCGTATGGGCGGGTCCTGGCGGATGAAGGGCGGCAATTCTTTTCTACAGAGTCTGAAGCTTTACGGTTCTTAAACATGGGCAGCGAGATATTTCGACCAGTCTATACGAACCAAGGTTTGGTTGTTGGTTATTCCGTTTCACCAGTGCCCGGGGGCGAAGTGCGATCAATTAGGATCTGGCAGATTTATATCGAAGAAAAGAAGCCAGCTCTGCTGCGGGGAGCCAAAGATTCTTTGTTTGGATTAGCCGGACGATTTGCTCCGGATGAGGCTCGCCCGGCAAATGTAAGAGTCGGCTTAGAACGAAGATTGGCCGCGGAAGAATACCGAGCTGAATAAGCGCACGGGGTGGGGTCTCAAAACTCTGTCGCAGTCGGAAGCCTGAATGCACTTCAGTGAAGGAGAACAATGTCAGATACTGTCGAAATTCCGGTGCTAGTATTTCCTAGTGGGTTTACGGAACGCGACGAATGGGAGATGGAAAGAAAAGGATTTGCTTATGCCTTTTTCCAGTTCAAGGACGGGCGGCGTTATTCGGCAATGTTGATCAATCCCGTGCGACTTGCTCAAGATGTCGAGGCGACTATCAACTCAGGTCAGTCATATTATTATGAGCCAGGGCAAGTGGTTGTGTCAGACGTAACTATTGCTGTGATCAACAAGATCATTCCCGATTTGGTCACGGAAGGTTTTTTTAACCGTCATCAACCAACAGGGTAGGTCAGTATCTCACTTGCCTTAGAGCCTGCTTGAAAAGTTGACTATCGTCCCTTGAAGGAATGGATTGCATATCAGGTGAAGTATCGCCTTGGACTGCGATATCGTCGAGAGGAAGTCATGGAGTTGTGAGGTCTACCATGAATGGCCAGATTACCCATCGCCGAAAGTATCCCAGCGATTTGTCAGGCGACGAATGGGAGCTGATTGCCTCTCATATTCCCGCCCCAGCCTCGGCGGTGGGACCATCGTTGTACGCGTCACGAAACACTGCTTAACGACCGAGTACAGTCGCGAAGCAGCGCCACTCAGCGGACGCTAATTGTCGCTAGCATTCGGATATTATGTCTGACATTCTTGACAGTGTGAATCACAACTTTGCTGCTACACCTGGTTCGCCCAATTGCTATCCGGACGAGTAGTGAATCTGGAACCCGGTCGCGTCGGGTTGGATCGGGCGCGCTCCGCCCAGGATGTTCGCCTCGATCCAACCGGCTTCGCACAATACCGTTTCGATACCTGAGTCGAACATGTTGTGTTGGGCGATGAGCGCCAAACCACCTTGTCTGACAATCCGTGTCCACTCCTTGAGCACTGTGGTTTGGTCGGCCGTTGACGTGCGGGGCAACGCATTGGTGGCAAAGATCGCATCGATACTGCCGCTCTCCATAGGGCAATCGGCCCAATCAGAAACGGTGAAGGTAATGCGTTGACTCAGGGATTCCCTAACGGCTCGAACCATCAGGTCCGGAAATCGGGTAAAGTGCTCCGGGTTGCCTTGAGTGGCGTAGCTCGCCGACTGCGCAATGTCCCACCGATCGAATGCCGCCTGCGAGTACAGTTGCGGCCAATGAGTGGGTTCAGAGAGCGCTGCGAGTGCAGTGTCAGCGCAATCGGTTGCGACTACGGACAGTCCGTGAGCCGCAAACAACCAGGGATGCACGCAAAGACCGACCGAGGGTATGAACACACGAGTCATCTGGAATTCAGCACAGCGTGCGGCGAATGACTCCGCAAGGCCCCCGAATCGGAACACCATATTCCGGAGCGAACTCCAGCTTGCTCGCTTCAAAAGCTGGCCGTAACGGTCGTTCCAAGGGAGATGTTCGACGTCAGGAAACGCATCCCGCATCGGGCCGTGGAAAGGAAGATTCACGTCGAAGTAGTTGTTTCCGCCCCAGTAGCTCAGTTCGCCACCGCTCTTGGTGAGCATGGCTCGGAGAGATCGAAAGGCAGGTTGCAGTGCCTGTTCGACTTGACCATTCCGATCCTTCCCCCCCTGACGCTGCACGAATCGAATCTGGACCAATTGGTGATATTCATTGATATTTGCGCTCACGACGTAGTCCGCTCCACCCCGAAGTTCGCAGAAAGCTCGGAGTGCGTCGTCAAGACACGTGCAGAATTGCTCAGAATCAACGATGTCTACAAGAGTCGGGTCATCTGGCAAGCCGATTCGCGCCGCTGCTGAGTGAATCTCTAAAACGGATCCTAGCAGATCCTTAATGTCGATCTTCATGCCTGATCCTCTATGGAGCCACTGAAATCAGCGAGAAGAGACAATTCACAGGCCGAAGCGACGATCTCAGCGGGTGGCCCTAGGTTGCTCGCAATCTGAGTTTACGGGAGGCAATCAAGCGCACTTGATCCAATCACCCGCTTGCTTGTCATTCAATCCAGCTAATTGGTACCCCGACTGATTGTTGCTGCAAATACCAGACGGATGGCCCAGATTCTCGAATCTGGGCGCCCCAAGTATCTCCAACACACACTTAAAGTTAATTCTCGATAACCCGCGTGT
>JAZKFE010000226.1:0-2121 GCA_040386595.1 Planctomycetota bacterium
TCGGCAGGAGCCTCGCCCTCCCAGAGAGACGTATCGTGGATGGATACAGGAAAGAAGCGTATCAGAGGCTCGCTTTCGATCAAGCCAAGATTTCTTGAATGACATGCCCATGGACGTCAGTCAGCCGGAAGTCGCGGCCGCCGTAACGGTAGGTGAGCTCTTCGTGATCAACCCCCATTTGATGCAGGACCGTCGCCCACATGTCGTAGACCGTGGACTTGTTCTCGACGGCGTAGTAGCCCAGCTCATCGGTCGCACCGTAAACGGTTCCCGGTTTTACGCCGCCACCGGCCAGCCACACACTAAAGCCGTAGGGATTATGATCGCGGCCGTCGCTTCCTTGCGAGAATGGCGTACGCCCGAATTCACCAGCCCAGACGATCAGCGTTTCATCCAGCAGCCCGCGTGCGCGGAGATCGGCGATCAGCGCTGCGATGGGCTGATCCACCTGCATCGCCATGGCTCCGTGTCCTGCCTTCAGGGCTCCATGTTGATCCCAGGGATTGGCCGCACCACCCGCACCAATGCTTTGCGTGAGACAACTCAGCTCGATAAACCGCACCCCACGTTCTACTAACCTTCTGGCCAGTAAACATTGACGGGCGTAGGCTGCCTTCTCTGGTGCCGGCGAGTCCAGCCCGTAGAGCTTCTGAGTATGTTCCGATTCCCCCGAGATATCGCACAGCTCCGGAACGGCACTCTGCATCCGGAAGGCCGTTTCATAGTTGTGAATGGCAGCTTCTACCTCGGCGTCGTTGGCGGTGACCTCGAGAAATGGCTGATCGAATTGCTTCACAAACTCAAGGCGATTGCGTTGGGCAAGCCGGGAATCTCGCGGTCGGATATTGCGGATGGCTTCTTGCTGATCCGCCTTCAGAATCGAACCTTGATGCTGGCTGGGGAGAAAACCGTTACTAAACAGACTGACTCCACCGTGGGGCGCGACTGCTCCGCCGCTTTGCAGAACGACATATCCGGGCAGATCCTGGTTCTCGGTTCCCAGCCCATATGCGGCCCAGGCGCCGGCACTCGGGTAACCCATAATAGGGAATCCCGTGTGCATAAAAAAATTGGCTTGAGCATGCTCGTTCACGGCGGAGGTCATAGACCGAATGATGGCCAGTTCGTCGACGACTTTCGCCACGTGAGGAAACATGCTGCTGACCGGGATGCCGCTCTGGCCCGACGGAGTGAACTCGAACGGGCTGCCCATGATATTGCCGTTGTCGTTGAACATGGTCCGTTCAACCTTCACCGGCATCGATTTTCCGTGATCCTTGATCAATCGCGGCTTGGGATCGAACGAGTCGATATGTGAGACACCGCCGGACATAAACAGAAAGATAACATGCTTGGCCTTCGGAGCGTGATGCAGTTTTTTTAACGCGGCCCCAACGGGAAGCCCTGCGGACGCGGCGCGGCCTGACTCGGCCATCAATCCTGCCAGCGCGAGAGCTCCAAACCCTGTCGAGCAAGTTTGCAACATGCGGCGACGTGAGAGGGGTTGCATTGTGTCAGTTGCCCGTAACATGGCGTGCCTCCGGAACTTTGGATTCTCTGCCTGGGGCGGAGATTTTTGCAATGGAATCAAACTGCATCAACAACGGCCATCGAAATCAATTTGTTGAGATGACCGGTCTCATACTTAATGACACGCAACGAATATCATTTGACGTAAATAAACTCTTTAAAGGTAAACATGGCTCGGGCCAATTCGGTCCAGGCTGCTTGATCATCTGTCAGATCCGGGATCGTGCCGAGCGATTCGATTTCCGACTCCAGTTGCTGAATGATTTTGCGATCATTCGTTACTGACTCACGATTGGCTGCACTGAGAGCTGCGAGCACTTGCGATTCCGGAATGAAGTAGGGCACTGATTGCGAAGTGGCTTGGATTTCCTCGGGCGACAACGCACGGTCGTAAAGTTGAGCGCGTAGAATGCGGCCGGAAAGCATGCGATTTCCGCCGGCAGGAAGATGCCGGATTCCAAAGCCGATCACTGTTTCTCCGGCTTTGAATTCGTGTGGTCCCTGACTTTGATAGGGTCGGCCATACGGCTGTCCGTTTCGATAGCCGACGACCCGGCCATCGTCATGATAGGCGATTGCCAGATGGACCGG
>JAZKFE010000226.1:2131-4500 GCA_040386595.1 Planctomycetota bacterium
TTGATTGACGACGTCCTGATCAGCCGGTCCTTGGAACGGTTGAGTCCGCGAGAAGTTATCGCTGCCCGACAACCACTGCCGCGGGGCTTGCTCGGCAAACACGATGGAATCAAACACCAGCCCGTTCGGCGTCTGGATCGTCATGACCCCACCGCCGACTTGGTTTAAATCATCCAGTTGCACCCACGCTTCGAGCGTCTTCGCTTTTAGGTTTTGTTTAATAGGAGCTGTAATGGCATGGCCCTGATGATTCACCACCAGCGTCCCATGATCGATCTGGGCTCCGCCGAGCGCGGTCGCATGGGCCGGCCCGATGGAATCCTTAAGATCCCCTTCAAACTCCCAGCGGCTGATCGGTTGCGGAACAAGGTGTTCCCCTGCCGCCAGTTTGGCTTTGGCTTGTTCGATCAGTCGTGCTCTCGCGGGGGCGAGCAGTCCGCGAACTGCATTCTGACGTTGTTCAATCTGTTGCCGCGAGCTGGCGACTTGTTCGCCCAGCTGGGCCAGATTGGCTTTCGTCTCGGCTAGATAGGTTTTGAGCTGACCGATCTCCGCGGCTTGGGCCGGGCGGCCGAACGCACTGATAAACATCGATTGCATCCGCAGATCGTCGGACGTCAATTGGGGATTGCTTCGGACCTGCGAAGCCCACGCTGCAGCGAGTGCCGCCACACGGGGATCATTCATGATGGTCAGCGATTGTGCGGGAACGTTGGTCACATCGCGGCGGCCGGTGGTGCTGAAGGGCTCGGGGAAGTCGAAGGCCCGCAGGAATGGGTCGAGAGCCGTGCGTTGTACGCGAACATACACACTGCGACGCGAAGAGTTCCCGTCGACCGGTGCCCCAAACAGTTCTTGATTCAAAGTGCCCGAGACGGTCAGCAGCGAATCCCGAATCGATTCGGCTTCTAGTCGTCGCACATGGGCGTGTGACAACAAACGATTGTCGGGATCGGCCTGCGATGCCTTGGCCGACGGGTGTGAGTTGAGCTGCCAGGTTTTGGACGTGACCATCAACCGGATGGCAGTCTTAAATGACCAGCCACCTGTTTTAAATTCGGTTGCAAGAAAGTCGAGCAACTCAGGGTGAGTTGGTTCCTGTCCCAGCCGTCCGAAGTTATCTGGAGTGGGCACAAGGCCCCGTCCAAACACATGGTGCCAGAGACGGTTGACCACGACTCGCCGTGTCAGCGGATTACTGTCACGCAGCAGATCTTCCGCTAGTTGCAGACGGCCACTTTGCTGTGTCTGATAGGGCGTTGCATCAAATGCCTCCAGGAACCGTCGCGGAACGATTTCCGCCGGCAACTTGTGATTTCCCCGTGTGAAGAGGTGCTGATCGCGGCCGATCGTTTCTTCCAATCCGGGAACTCGTGTGGGGACGACGATTTCCTCTTCTAAACGGCGATACTCGGTAACTAAGGGCTTGGCCGCAGCCAGTTCATTCAGGTGATTGGGCAGCAGACCTTGCTTCAAACAGGCGTTGAGCAAACTGGCCTGAGCATCACTGATCGAATTCGCCTGCCAGGCTTTCACGGCAGTGGTGATCGCCGCGACATAGCGATCGGCAATCTCTTCGAGAGATTGCGGCGGGGCATTGGAGGAAAGTTCGAACAGCGGATCTAAGAACTCACGAGATTCCGCGGGGGCGGGGTCGCCCTTTTTCACGATGACGGCCTCGCGCACTCCGAACCACGATCGCGGTGAATTATTGACCATTAATGGGGCGTCTTTCCCCGATGTCAGTTCGATGTGGATGTCGTCGCCATTCCAATAGGTGAGGTCAAATTTCCGCCAAGTCCATTCCGGAGTGAGCTGGATGACAGGAAAGACCGTACCGTTACGTGGGTAGTCCTGCACGACATAGCGTACGCTGGCTCCACCGTCACCGATGACGCGAACCCACAGATCGTAGTTATCGTCCAGACGGGTGTAGTCCGACGAGAAGCGAGCAGGGGACTTGGCACTGAGTCGATGCGAATAAGCTCCTGCGGGATAAATCCCCAACAGAGCATTGTCATCGCTGACCGAGATGGCAAACTCACCTGCAGCAGAGGGCTTTTCTGGCAGAGCCGTGCCGTCACGGAACCATGTGGCATAGTCGGCAGGTTGCGACAGATTCCAACGTTTCCAGTACTTCTGCTGAGCACGCGCGTCGCGTTGTTGATGGTTGTTCTTCCAACCCATGACCTGATTTTGCCAGGCGGCAGTCAACGGTGTCCCGGAGGCGATGGCTTTGCGCAGTTCGAAGAGGGGATTCAGCAATCCCTGAGCGTTGTCAGCCTTCTTCCAGGGACCGTCTTCCGCCAGCAGTTGATCCTTTAGACGCGGGGTAGTGGCCAGCCATTCCTGGGCGATTGCGTCCCGGA
>JAZKFE010000226.1:4510-15138 GCA_040386595.1 Planctomycetota bacterium
GCTTTAATGCGGCGAGCAGCTCGCGATTGGCATTCAGTTTCTCGGGGGTATCAATGGCGACTCGTCCCGGACGGCACGAACCCAGAATCCCGAACAATGCGTAGTAATCCCGTTGGCTGATCGGATCAAATTTATGGTCGTGGCAGCGTGCGCATGAGACGGTCAGCCCCAGAAACGCTTTTGAAAACACGTTGATTTCATCGTCGATGAAGCGGACTTTCTCGTCGAGCGCGTCAGTCGGGGCAAACCCGTGAAAGACCATCCGCCAATGAGCGGGGCCGATCAACGATTCGTTTATGCCCAGTTGCTGGTTGATCCGCGGTTGATCCAGTAGGTCACCGGCGACTTGCTCACGAACGAGTTGGTTATAGGGGACATCGGAATTTAAGGCGCGGATCAGATAGTCGCGGAAATACCAGCCGTTCTCGATCGTCGGATCCCCTTCGGAGCCGTGCGAGTCTGCATAGCGAATCCAGTCCATCCAGTGCCTCGCCCAATGCTCACCGAAGTGCGGGCTGGCCAGGAGATGATCAATCAGATCGTTAATCCCTTGTGGTTCCTGGAGATGGCGCGACCACAGTTCGACCTCGGACTTGGTCGGGGGCAATCCGATCAAAGTGAAGAACAAGCGGCGGACTAATGCGGCGGGATCAGCTGGCGTGGCGGGTTCTAATTTTTGTTCTTGCAACTTCGCCAGGATGAAGCGATCGACGGGGTGCTCGGACCATTTGTTATCGCGAATAGCGGGGGGAGGAATGGCGCGGATCGGTTGAAAGCTCCACCATTTCTGACGTTTGTTGCGGAGTGTTTCCCAAGATGTGGCCTGGGTGAGTTCTTCTTCCGAAGGAGCATTGTCGCGCGGATCGGGGGCCCCCATGGTGATCCATTGCTCGAAGTCAGCAATCGTCCGGGCATCGAGTTTTCCGCCATTCAAGGGCATTTTGACGCCCTCAACTTCGTGCCGCAGAATCGCCAGCAACCGGCTCTCTTTGGGTTTGCCGGGGACGATCACCGCCCCTGTGCTGCCCCCTTTTAAGAATGCTTCGCGAGAGTCGGCGGCAAAATCTCCTTCGGCCAGCTTGGCTGAGTTATGGCAGTCGTAACATTGCTCGACGAGAACCGGGCGAATCCGTGTCTCGAAGAACTCACGCTGCGCTGCTGACGGTTCGGCTGCCGTTATCGGCGACGCTGCGACGAGGGCGAACGCGATGAGCGTTGTGACGACCAATTCCACTTTATGCCACATGACCGGCTCCCATCCAGATTTGTACTGTCCTGATTTTCAACCGAGGGATCTCAGTCCTTTAATGTCGCGTAAACTCGTCGGAAGCTTGCCGAGCCCCCTCACGCACGATTTGCCCCAGCACTTCAAATTCATCCTCGGGGATTCGCGCTGCGGGGCCGGCGATGGTGATGGCTCCGACTGGCGATTGGTGTCGGTCGAGGATTGGGGCGGCCACGCAATGGATGCCAGTCATCCCCTCCGCCCGATCAACTGCGAAGCCACGTTCGCGGACCCGGGCCAGCTCGCTACGGAATTCGCGTTTCGAGGTAATCGTATTGTCGGTGAAGCGTTTGAATTGGATGCGATTGACGGTCTCGTCCTGTTCGGTTTCGGGCAGAAACGCGACCAGAGCCTTGCCCGGCGCACAGCTAAAACAGGGGCAGCGAGCCCCTAAATCGGCGGAGTATTTAAACGGATGCAGCGAAATGAGCTGTTCCAGGATGACCATTTCGGTACCGACCAGGCAACACAACTGGGTGGTCTCGCGGGTTGTCTGACGAATCCGCCGCATGGCGGTGATGGCACATTCGGAGAGGCCGCGTGAGAGAGTTGGCGGCTGCCCCAGTCGCAAAAAATTGTTGGTCAGAAAGAAGCGTTTCGATCCTTCTTCCCGCGACAGATACCCGAGTTCCACCAGCGTACGAGCGATCCGGAGCGTCGAGGCGCCGGGTAAGGCCAGCTGGTCGGAAATCTCGCGCAGTGTTGCTCCGTCGGGGCGTTTGGCCAGCATTTCCAGTACGGCGAGCCCGCGTTGCAGGTTGCCGGCTTCAGAGCCGGATGCCGTCTCCCGTGGTTGGGAATTTGCTGCCATGTTTGCATCTCGCGAGTTTCATAATGGAAATCGATTTCAATAGTGAAACATTCTTCGGAAGGAATTGCAAGACCAAGAAGGCCGGCGAAGCTTGTTCTCGCGCGGACGAATCGGCAAGATGCAGGCTCAACGCGTTTTCCACCAGCAGGAGCCAATGATGACGTCAGCACAGCGGTACGTGGAACTGGAAGTCGCCGGCACGCCTCGGGAATTGGGCAGGCAGATTGGCGAGGGGGCGCGGGATCTCGTGCGAGGGTTTTGTGACGTCGCACTGCAACAAGTGAATCGCACGCTGCGAGTCTCTCGCGATTCCGCCATGGCGCTCGCGGAGGCGTCGATCAAGTATGCGGAAGGGTATTCGCCCGATCTGGTGGAAGAGCTTCGTGGGACGGCAGAAGCGGCGGGCGTGACATTGGCCGACGTGATGTTGTTGCAAGTTCGCAATCAGTTGCAAGCTGATGATGCCGGCTGCACGTCGTTCTCGCTGGCCTCGGTCGCCGGGCTTGGTCGAGTGGTCGCCCAGAACTGGGATAATGATCCGTTTCTCGATCAATTCACCCTCGTCCTGACCCGCCGTCCCACCGGCAAGCCCGCACTCACCACGGTGACTCAGGCCGGGTTGATTGCCTATATCGGGTTTAATTCGGCAGGAATTGGGTTGTGCCTCAACACGCTGCCGGCCCCGTCACGCAAGTTTGGCGTGCCGCATTACTTCACGGCTCGTGAGATCTTGGAAGCCGACTCGCTGGAGGGCGCTGTTACGGCAGTCCGTCGTGCGGAACGAGCCATCCCGGCGAACATTATGATGACCACGCCTCAGGGGCCGGCTAATTTAGAAGTGACGATTGATAACGTGTATGTGTTGCGAGATGCCGGCGAGGGGATCGTCACCCACACGAATCATGCGCGGCATCCGGAATTGGCGGCGGCGAGTTCTGGATATCCAGAACTAATTCAATCGCGGCCCCGATTGGCGCGAATCGATCATTTGCTGGAAAAATCGCACGGAGCCGAGTGGTCCCTGGAACAACTCCAATCGGCATTGCGCGATCACGATGGGCATCCGCAATCGATTTGCCGTCATCCCAACAGCCTGTCGCCCCACGGATTCTGGGAGACGGTCTTTTCGGTGATCATCGCACCAGAGTCCCGCGAGATGTATTTGACTCGCGGGACTCCGTGTGATCGACCATTTGAACGCTATCAAATGGGGTGATTGAAAGACGCTGTTTTAGATGTTATTGATCGTCCAGGATGCGGACCATCGAGATGGATTTGACTAACGCGTGATCGTCGAACTTCCAGACAATCTTTTTCTGTTTGTCGTGGGTCACTTCGAAGGCATGAGCCCCTTTGCCTTCATGCCCACGCAAGAAATTGGCGACGACGATGTTGCCATTTTTGAGGACCTGCAAGCTGGTGATCCAGGTCAGGTTCAATTCGGGAGCATCGGCGGCCGTCAGCTCCCAAACAATTTGCTTCTCGGGGGTGACTTCGATCACGCGTTTATCGGTACCGCAGCCGATGAGCGTATTGCCATTGGCGAGACGCAGAGCTTCAAAAACATTGGGAGTATTGGGGAATTCCCAGACCGGTTTTCCCGTGGCATCGTATTCACGAACGACCCCTTCCGCTTCATGTGCGGCGAGCAAGTGGCCGTTGGCCAAGCGGTGCAGGCAACGCAACTGACGGTGTGCAGCTTGCTCAGTTGTTTGCAGCTTCACGGTCGAGAGGACCTCGCCTTTGGGGGTGATCTCCACGGCTTGGCACGGTCCCTGTTCGGCGATGAGATAATTCCCGTTGGGGAGCTGATCGCAGGAGAGGATCTGCTCACACTTGGAACGATAGTCGAAGACGACTTTCTGGTCGCGATCGATCTCTTGAATCCCGGTCGGAACACCTCCATCGGCATAGACAACCTTACCGCCACCTGTTGCTTGAAAACAGACCGATAGCGCAGGGAATTTGAATTCCCAGGTGAGTTTTCCATCGGGCGCAATTTCGATCAAACGGCGTGCCGCGCCACTGTATTCACAGATCAAAGCACGATGTTTGACGGGGGCTGTGGTTTCTGAGTCACCAGCCCAAATCGAGGTTGCCAACGTGAACAGCAACAGGCTGGATGCGACACACGTCAGACGTGCTCGGATGGGTTTTCCAGTTGGGCGATGAGGATCGGGTAAGTGGTGCATTGATGGGTTGGATTGGTTCAGACGGGGTTGCATAGCGCGTATTCCAGTGCAGAGATAGAGTTGTTTCGTCCCTGAGGTGCAGTTGCTGACAATAATCGATTCCGCAGCGATTGGAAATCACACCAGGGGCTGTGTCACAGCTTAGATGTGGGATCCACTCCCCAAGGTATTGTCGTGCCACTGCTTAACGACCGAGTACGGTCGCAAAGCAGTGGCACGCAATCCGAATTCTTAGCCGTGACACAGCACTTGGGCCAAACGTACGGAGATCTCGGCACGCGAATTCCACGGTATCCGGATCCGCGCCAGGATGGCAGGCCCACAGGCAAAACTGCTAATTAATGTTTTTCGCCAGGGCGTCGACTGCAGATTCGAGGTCCCCCTCGCGGAATACATTGAGTATGGCGACATGCTCATCATAGATCGCAATGGGTTCGGCGTAATTGCGGTGCTGTGTTTCCCAGAAATGATGGCGTACGCGGAATACAATCGAGGCCCAAATGGCTTCCAAGTCGATCTGGCCTGATCGACGCACCAAGGCGCGATGGAATGCCAGATCTTGTTCGGAAATCGTCGGATAATCAGCGACCAGACAGGCCGTTCGCATCTTATCTAAGATCGTATTCCAATGAACGAAATCATCTGCAACGATCGTGTCGTAGAATGATTTCAGGGCAAACGTTTCGACGCTGCGACGAATGGGGACTACGAGTTCGCGAATTGAATCGGGAGGACGTCGTGCCACCGTGACACCGGCATTGCGGCGGCCATCCAGCAGCCCTTCGCAAGTGAGTTGCTGGAGTGCTTCTCGGATGGGAGTCCGGCTGACACCAAAGCGTTCCGCTAGTTCGGTTTCATTGAGCCGATCACCATCGGCCAGGCGTCCCCGCAATACGTCGTTGCGGATGTGTTCCACAATTTGGTCGCGCAAACTAAATGCAATTAGGGGCGTTGGGTCCATATCTTAGTTCCTGAATTGCGTGCAATTAAGATCTGACGGGTTCCCAGACGCCCAAAACAATGACCGCGGGAGGGATGTCTAGGTGGTGGCTTCACCATGCTTTGGGCTCACAGATTGTGAGGCAAGGTGCTATGGGAAGTGGACGCAGGCATGTTGACTTTCGGCAACATTAGTTCCATTCGATCGACTGCCGTCGCGCCGCTACAGCATATTGCAGCGAGACGAGATCCAGTTACACTCGTGGCGAGCTGAAAGCACTATTCAGTGCTCAGTCCTACATCGTCGTCTCAGTGTGCAAAACTTTGTTGACGCTTATTATATAGTGGCGTTTTCAGATGCCTCAGTGGGATTAAAGCGGACAGGAAGTGTTTCTTCTCGTCATTTCTAAAAATAGTCTGTGTGTTTGCGCACTGGATTCTAGTGCATAGCTGACGAAACTTCTGACAATATGTCAAGCGTGATGTATACAGGGTGGAAAAATCTTGCTTGAAACGCGTCCCTTTAAGTCGACTGCGCCGTTGGTCAGTTCGGCAACCCGAAGCGAATTGTTCTGGGACGAACGAAAGAATGCTCGTTTGGATTGGCGCTTGTGGGCTCAAGGCAGTTACATTTCAACGTATCAATCTACGTGCAACTGTTGACACCTTTCGCAGAGCCCGCGAAACTGCGCGATGGAACTTGTGGCGAAGATGTGCTCGGTTGGGATGTGTCGGAAAGGTCGGATATGCGGATCTGCTCTCAGCGAATGCTGCTCACCTGTCGTTCTTGGTTGTGCTGCGTGGCAGTCATCGGTTTGCTCGGTACAGCCACTTGGGCACAGGACCCGGTTTTGAAGGAGCTTTCGGGGCATTCTGATCCCTGCTATTTCGTGATGTTCTCCCCCGATGGCAAGACCATCGCGACGGCGGGATTCGATAAAACGATTAAGTTGTGGGAGGCTGCGAGTGGTAAGTTGCAGCGGACATTTGAAGGACATACGAATCTGGTTCTCAGCTTGTCGTTTGCACCTGATGGCCAGCGGCTGGCATCCGGGGGACTCGATAATACGGCCAAAATCTGGGACATTCCGGTGTCGACACCAATCGCGACGGTGACCGGCCACCAGGGAGCGGTTACCGCAGTTGGCGTGAGTACTGACGGGTTGAGCGTGGCGACGGGCGGAGCCGACAAGACCGTTAAGTTGTGGACCACGGCCGATCAGAAGTTGGCTCGAGACTTTCTCGCTGGAGCCGGCGCGGTGACTAAAGTCAACGTTCGCCCCGACAACATGCAGCTGGCTGCCGCGGATGATGCAGGGCAGTTGCGGCTGTTTAATATGGCCGACGGGGCCTTGCAGGCGACATTAGGAGCACACCCCGGAGCGATCACCGGTCTGGCCTATCATCCTAATAACACTCAGATTCTGACCACAGGTAACGATGGACTCGTGAAGCTGTGGCCCACGCAGACTATTGCTCCTCGCGAGGTCAAAGAAAAGCACACGGCTGCTGTTCTGGCAGTGGCGATCAGTCCGAACGGACAGTCGGCGGTCACTGCCAGTGCTGATAAGACTTGTCGATTGTGGAATGTGGCGGATGGTGCTCCCGTTCGCAATTTCGACGGACATGGTGGGGCGGTGCAAGCGGCCGCGATCAGTGCCAACGGAGCTCAATTAGTCACCGGCGGCGAAGATAAAATTGCTCGTTTATATGACATCAACAACGGGATGTTGGTTAAGGCTTTTGCTGTCCAAGAAGGAGCGATTACTTCGGTTGCCGTCCATCCTAATGGTCAACAGATCGCCGCTGGCGATGCGACGGGTAAGGTCAAGGTGTGGAACGTGGCCGACGGTGCCGAGGTCCGGACGTTGGCGCATGCTGGTCCGGTGACCGGAGTGGCTTTCACACCGAATGGGGCGCAGTTGCTGTCCTGTAGTCACGATAAGACATTGAAAGTCTGGAACGCTAACGACGGCGCCGCCATCTTCTCGATCGATACGGGGGCCGCTGCGAATCAGCTGGCGGTGGCGTCCAATAATGCTTTGGCCGCCGTCGCGGGGGCCGATCATGTCGTGCGGACCTATCAACTGGCCGATGCGAAGCCCGTGGCAACCTTGACGGGACATGCTGGACCGGTCAACGCGGTGGCCTTTAGCCAGGATGTGACCCGTTTGGTTTCGGCCAGTGCCGATCAAACGGTTCGCTTGTGGGATTTGACGCTCAACCGCCAGTTGGAACATTGGGTGGGGCACACGGGGGCGGTGAATTCGGTCGTGTTTGCTCCCGATCAGAAAACGATCGTGAGCGGTGGCGCTGATATGTCGACGCGGATTCAGACGCAGTCGATCGTACGGGCGAAGGTCGCTGACGATAAAGCAGTTCATGATCTCGCCCTGGCGACGAACGGCGCCGTGTACGCGACTGCGGGTGAAGATGGCAGTATCAAGGTGTGGGATTTTGCGAGCGGCAATCCGGTTCGTGCCTTCCCTGGTCACCAGGGACCGGCGCTGTCCGTTGCGATACGCGCTGACAATCAACAGATCGCCGGAGGAGGACGCGACAAAGTTCTCTTCCTGTGGAACATGAATGACCCGAATCAGGTGCAATTGAAGTTGACGACTCCGGCGGAAGTTACCGGGGTGGCATATAGTGTGGATGGCAAAAAGTTAATTGCCTCGGGGGGTGACCACATTTTGCGGAGTTATGATCCGGTGCCGCCGATGCCGGCTCCGGCTAAAGATAAGAACATCGGTCCCGTTCAAGAGTTGTCAGGTCACACGGCGGCCATTTCGGGGTTGGCGTTCGCTCCGAATCATCAGATGGCGTTTACCTCGAGTGCCGATGGCAGCTTGAAGCTGTGGAGCATCGCATTAGGAACGTTTGCGATGAATCTGACCGGGCATGCTTCGCAGGTTTATAGTGTGGCCTTCAGCCCTGACGGTCTCACGTTAGCTTCGGCTTCCAATGACAAGACCGTCCGTTTGTGGGAGCTGGCCAAGCCCGGGACCGCGAAAGCGTTGCCCGCGCAGGAAGCCCAGATTTACGGCGTGGCCTACAGTCCCGATGGCAGCCTGTTTGCAACCGCGGGGGGCGATAAGACCGTGCGGCTCTATAGCAAAGATGGCACTGAAGTTCGTAAGTTTCCGGGGCCGACGGCGCCGGTCTATTCTGTCACCTTTAGTCCCAATGGCCAGCAGATTGCCGCCGCGGGAATTGATCATAAAGTTTTCATCTGGAACGTGGACGGCACACCGGTGAAGACAATCGAAGGTCATAAGGATGACATTTACCGAGTCCAGTACAACGCGGCCGGAACCCGTCTGCTGACGGTGGGCTACGCCGGAAATCTCAACGTCTGGGACGCGACCTCCGGACAGGTCCTGTTTTCGACCAAACTGCCGTTGGTTTGCTATCACGCTTGCTATACCCCCGACGGCAAGCGGGCCTTAGTCGCCGCGAGCGATGGCAAGGCTTACTTTGTCGATCTGCCGGCCGCGGCCCATTGAGCGTCCCTCGGGTTGGGGGGGGCAGATTCTCGAATCTGAGTGAGCGTAGCGAACAAGAGGTTGCGGTTCTTGAGAGTTTCGCGGTTGCATGAACTCTGAAATAGGATGGGCATTCTTGCCCGTCTCTTCATTGGAAACGCCAATAACGACGGGCAGGAATGCCCATCCTACAGATCATTGATCGCTCCCGCTTTTCGGCATTCTCACTCAGAAAAGGTATTCAGGGGCTTATAGAAAATCAGCGAATCGACTCCAAGAGTTGTAGTAGCTGGTCACCGTTAAGGCGGCGTGGGTTATTGCTGAGACGTTCGGTATTCACTTTTTGTGCCACCGAACGCAGTGCTTCCTGATCGGTAATCTGCAGTTCGCTCAGCCGTGTTTCACAGCCCAGTGACTGGATCAACTGCTGGATTCGCAGGCAGCCTTCTTGCGGCGTGTGGCATCCTAATAGCTTCAGGATATGCTCGATGGTTTGTCGCACGTGTCCTACGCCGCGTGGGTCGTTGATGTCCTCATCGGTGACTTCACTGTTATAAACAAGCATCGCCCCCAGCGTGAGCGCGACTGCGTGACCATGCGGAATGCCATAGTCCGACGTCAGCGTATAAGAAATGGCGTGGGGGGCAGTGGTTCGAGTTAAGTTAATTGCTCGGCCCGCCAGGTGTGCGGCACGGGACATGGCGGCACGTGTGGTGGGGGTGCCTTGACTGACTGCTTCGGGAAGATGCTGTAATGCCAACTGGACGGCTTCTGTCGCGTACTCTGTGGAGCAGCGTGTCGAGCTCACGCTCCACAGCGATTCCAGAGCTTGCGACAGGGCATCCAGTCCTGTGTGTGCGGTAATGCGAGGAGGCAGCGCCGCCGTAAGAGCGGGGTCAAGGACGCACCACCGCGGCATCAGACTAGGGTGATCGACCGAATGCTTAGCACCGTCCACGTAGACCACCGCAAACTGTGTGGCTTCACTGCCCGTTCCGGAAGTGGTGGGAGCCGCAATTAAAGGGACCGCCGGTTCGACCAGCGGGTGCTCACGCAGAATGATTGAGCGAGGGGCGTGTGTCTGTGGTGAGAAGGCCGCAACCAGCTTGGCGATATCGATCGCCGTTCCACCTCCCACCGCCAGCACGACATCGGCTGGAGCTTGTTGGAACTGCCGGATTCCCTCCTGCACGTCGGCCAGCTTGGGATTTGGCTCGAAGCGGTCGAAGATGGTCGTGCGGTAGCGGCTGAGAATGGGCCCGACGATAGCCTCGGCTCCAGAGCCACGATACGCCAAGGTATCGGCAACCACGAAGACGGACTTCGCGGACAGCTCGTCGAACGCGTTGACGATCAGGCGGATTTCTGGCAGGCACCGAGCGTCGGTCATCTCGGTCGGCGAGGGTTTTGCGGATTCGAGGATTGGGGTGTCGATGTCTTGGTCCTTAGGTGGCGTTCGCGGCATGAACAATTTCTGGATTCATCTGACTGACTGACCGGCGACTACCAAGGGATGGACCACGTTTTAGTGTACGACATAAAACGGATCGCTTCGACGACTCCCTCTTTAATGCCTAGCCCAGAGTCCTTGACCCCACCAAACGGTGTTGATTCGATGCGGTAGCCAGGAACCTGATTGATGTTGACCGTCCCCGTGCGAATTCCGCGGACTGCTCGAATCGCATGATTGAGGTTGGCTGTCGACAAGCCGTAAGCGGTGCCGTTCGCCAGCTGGATGGCATCGTCGAGATCCTCGACAACCATGATCGGCGCCAGTGGCCCGAACGATTCTTGCACGACCATTTCGGAGTGCCGCGGGACGTCAGCGATTACCGTCGGTTGCAGTAGTGCTCCTTGACGGTCGCCACCATGCAGCACGCGTGCCCCTTGAGCAACCGCTTGATTTACGACCGATT
>JAZKFE010000227.1:0-4723 GCA_040386595.1 Planctomycetota bacterium
TCAACCCCGAAGTCCAGCGCCTGCTGGGCGATCTCGGCGAGGTCATCTCCCTGGCTGGCGTTCACACTGAGGAACTGCACCTGCTGATCGCGGTATTCCGCATCGAGCCGCTTGAGCTTGGGCCAATACTTTTGGGCCAACGGACACGTGGTGTTCGTGAAGACGAGGACGTAGGCTCGCCGGTCGCCGAACTCGGCCAGGGTCCGGGGGAGATACCGAATATCCTTGAACCGCAGCGATTTGATTTCGTCACCGATCAGCGGCCGACGCTCATCGGCAGTGGCGACCGAAAAGGGGAGCCCTTGCACGAAGGCCACCACACACATCACCGCGAATGACGTAAAACGCATAATCATCCCGTCAACGAACCGCGCCCTCTCTCTGGTGACGGAGTGCAGCGAGGGATATTTTCTAAAAAACACTCCACCTTCCCGGTACATACCGCCGATTCGACGGGTTGGTGTCATGCTGCGAGCTTTTTCTGAGGCAGAATGCCAGCAGGCATCACACTAAGGCAGATCCCAGGACGTGAGAGTGAGCATACCAGAACCGAGGTGCGACTGCTTAAACGCAATCGCACCTCTCATGTCCTGCAGGTTCATTTCAGATCGAAATCGAAGTTCAGGTCGTCGGCCGAAACCGTCGCGGTAAGCTGCTGATCTCCAAGCTTGTGGGAAGCGGAATCTGCAGACGCCCCCGCTGCCGGTAGCTTCCGCGCACCATGTCCCCCTGATCGGGGGACGACAACGACTTTGTACTTTCCGGCTACGGGACCATTCGTCGCGTTAAATCGATACTCGCCGTTAACGATCGAGGCTGAGGCTGCGGGGCCGTCATTCCCGGCTTCGGGAAGAAAGCTAATGATCCCGTTCACAGCGTTGTCTGCCCCCACCGTGACCAACCCCGAGACTCCCAGCCGCAGCACGCTCGGTTCCTGCGGAGTGCAGCCCGATAACATCATGCAAACGGAGAGCGAAAGAGCGATTGGGACTCGATTAGAATTCACCCAGCACCTCACCGCCAGCCTTGGTTGAGAGTCGCTGGAAAGTCGTGAAACTCATGTTGTTGCTGAGAAACCGGATCGAGCCGTCGGCCAGTGCAAAATGAGCTCCACCGATGTGATAACTCCAGTAATGGTTGTTGTGGTTCCCATCAGGAGCCCCCGCCCCCAACCCGATCGCAGTGCTGAGTAGATTGTCTGCCTCGCCATCACCACCATTCCCGTATCCACATAAGACCCAACCATACTGACCGTCGGTCGGATTTCCACGTTCGCCGAACAACAGCGTGTTCGAAGTACCGTCGGTCACGTCACGCATCGCGACAGGCTTGCCAGCGTTCGACGAATAGAACATGCCAGTCGCATTACTGGCCGACGTTCCCATGGTTCCGTAGTACGCTCCGACATGAAAATTCCCGAAGCCCGACAAAAACCCCGGGATGGAACTTCGTGGATCCGAGGGACACATATAGGCCGAAATTTTCGTGGCATAGATATCGCCCGTATTGATATCGAAGCAATTGCCGCCGTAATTGAAATTGAATCGATTGTAGAGCGAAGCCTGGTCAATGTAGGGCAGAATATAATCTTGAAGTGTGAAGCTACGACCACCCAGGTTTCCGATGGGAAAAATCCCGTGTGAGTCATGGTAATTGTGAATGGCCAGGACCATCTGCTTCTGATTGTTTTTGCATTGCGTCCGACGAGCCGCCTCGCGCGCTTGTTGCACGGCAGGCAGCAGTAGAGCAATCAACACCGCAATAATCGCGATGACGACTAGCAACTCGATTAACGTGAACCCACGGCGACGAGCGTCAGAATGCAGCATGATTGGCCCTTATCGAAGCACTAAAAGATAGGATCAGCGCGCACCAATTCCCCAATAACTACCGAAAGACAAATCGACCTGCCCGCGAGGGGAATCCCTCCTAGAGAATGAAACCCTAACCTACCCACGAAGTACACCTATGGCAAGCACGATACTGCACGATTTCAGGAACAGAGATTAACGCGAATAAAACGCAGTAAATCTCCGTATTCATCTTGCGCAGCATACGCCAATTGAGGAGCTTCGATTCGGTCAATGTTCACTGCCGAGATCGCCATGAGAGTCACGGCCGGGAGCGTCACAATGCCAGCGAGGTTGAACTGAGACCCATAGGCTGGAATGGGCACATTGTTTAGTGCGCGCGATATTATCGCGACACGAACGCACAGAAAAAGCGTCCGTGCGGATGCTTACCGGTTCCACAATGAGAGCACTGAGGTGAACCAGACCGTTCCAAGTCTCTTCGAACCGAGACTACTTTCTCTTCGCGGTGGCAGGGACGTCGAAGTCCAGCGTCGTCAGCTTCTTGGCGGAATCGATAACGGCATCCGTTTTATAGTCCATGAAGAGCGGTTCGGGCGTCTCCACTTTGACGGCCGGCATCTCGGCAAAGCCCGTGATAAGTACTGTCATCGCTCCGGCGACGGGGGATTTTCCGCCAATCCCAGCCGTATTGTAAGCCCCGTTCTGGATCATGGCCCAACCGGCGGGCCCCTTATTGCCTTTGGCATGATCCGGAGCAAAAGTAACGCGACCTGATGCGACCGGCTTATCGTTGTATTTAACGACGCCACGCACATCGAACCGCTTAGGGCCGTCATCACCGCCGCCACAACCAGCCACTGCAGACAAGCCGAGCAGAACCCCAGCCACCAGAGCCGCAGACCGACGGCCGGAAATTCGCATCTCACTCTGCTTCATCATCAACCACCTGAGAGATCCGTAGAGGGCAATTGGAACGCACCAGAAACCAGCCCAGGCAATGGGCTTTGAAACAGCACTTGGGAACGCTAGTAGTCTCCCAGTACAAAGCCGTCGGCTTTGTCACCCAGACGTCCGTAGATTGTGATATCAATATTCTGGCTGATAAATCGCACGTGCCCGTCGCCGAACGCGAAGTACGCGCCGCCGGTATGCATGCTGCCAAACCCATCATTGTCGTTGATCATTCCATAGGCGGGAGTGGTTGAAGTCGGCGTGCTGCGGTTGAGCGGATGCGTGGGGTCGGTCGTCCGCACCACGTAATCCTCTTTCTTGTGGAACGGCATCCCGCCCCACATGCCCCCCGTATTGGGGCCTCCGTCGAGAATCGCCCATTGCAGGTCACTCACCTCGCCGAGGGCAAACGTGTTGCTCGACCCGTCGGTAATATCGCGCATACTGGTATTGGAGTTCGTAAAGAAGAGTCCTGGACTCGGCAACATCTGCGTGGCCTGACCACTGAGATTGGTGTTCCCACGACATCCCACATAGCTGGAACGCCCCCAGTTTCCTTCGCCCACCTTCTGGAACTGCGTATCGGTAGGACACGCAAAAATCGGGAGCTTACTCCCCAATTTATTTGTGGCATTGGGAGCACTTATGATTCCATTGCCACTGATGTACGTCACCATGGCGGAATCGCAGGAGAGAACGGCCCCGGAAAAACTCTGCACATTGTACAGCGGAGCTTGATCGATATACGGCAGCAGATACAGCCCCCAGGATGGATTTGGCCCGACATAACGATAAGCAATGTCGGGAGTTGTGCCACCAGCACACGGAATCGTTTTGGCGATGACCCAGCCGGGCGGAAACTGACGAGCGGCATCGTGATAGTTGTGCAATGCCACGCCTAACTGCTTGAGATTGTTGGTGCATTGAGAACGGCGAGCGGCTTCACGGGCCTGCTGCACGGCAGGCAGCAATAACGCAATGAGGACGGCAATAATGGCAATGACGACTAACAACTCGATCAATGTAAAACCTCTGCGCTGGCGAGCCATAATGTCAACTCCTTCAAGAAGCAGGCCACCGTCTACAAAATCAGCCGAGTCTGACGCGCAATCAAACTCACATATGACACGATTGTAACAATCGATCCCGGACCCTCGTCTAGTGCCATGTCACATGTTTTAGTGGTTTTTGACGACTTTTTTTAATATATGAAATTGCCGGACGGGTCGACGGAGATCATCTCGGCAGATTTCAATCGCCCGTCTGAACCATCAGATTTGAAGTTACGTTGTTTTTCGGGCCAAGCGTACAGGCCGGTGAGAAGGGCGTCGGCAACCCAAGACGATACGCGCTCGCAGTAGCGAGGTGAGATCCTCGTGGAGATTGAATGCTGATTCCGGCCGGATACTGCGGACGCGTTGTGTTCGCGGAGCGAACAACGACTTTGGCAGTAGCCTTACAATCCGTGCTTACGCGAGTGCTGGCGGATGCTGGCCGTTTTTCGGAGAATACGTCGAATTAAGGCTCGATCCGCGGTCTGCAAGGGACGCCCCAGATAGGCGATCAAGAATCGCAGGCGGTCGGTGGTGGTAAACCAATGAGCGGAGTAGTGCAGCTGGGCCAGATCTTTTACGATCCAGATCGTCCCCAGATGACGACACCGGCGAACTCGGCCCAGATCGAGGATGTGGATTCCGCGTGAGGCATCATGCGGCAGCAAGATGTGGCCGGCATACAGGTCTTGATGATGCATTCCGGCGTGATGCATCTTGCGGGTGACGGCGGCTATCTCACGAATGAGCCGGCTCTTCGCCGCGACTTGCTCGGGGGTCGTGGGTCGCGGAGTGCGTTTCATCCAGTCCGAAAGTTTATCGCAGCCGTCGATAGCCAATGTCACCAGCAGCGACTCACGGCCGTTGTGCCCCCAAGCAACCGGAGTCATCGTGGGGATGCCGACC
>JAZKFE010000228.1:0-3405 GCA_040386595.1 Planctomycetota bacterium
TCTCCCCTCGCCCCAGTATTTCTGGGGAGAGGGGTTGGGGGTGAGGGGTTTTCCTGGAGAACCGACACAGCTCAGATTGGCGTTGGGAGACTCCTGGCTGAAAAGTCTAAAAAACACGGAATCGTGAGGTGTGCCAGGCCCCTCTCCCCCGTCCCCTCTCCCCGGAATTACCGGGGCGAGGGGAGAGAAGTTGGCCGTTTCGAGATATCATGGGCGGAGTGGAATGTTGAAAAATCCTTGCCCGGGACCGCTCTGAATAATTGTAAGACCTCATGGCTCCTTTCTAATTGCCGGCGACATATCTATTGGGATTGGCTGCCTGGCTGGTGGGCTTAGGGGGCATTCTTGTTTGGGCTCTTAAGCTGCGACGCGGCCGTAAACAACGACAGCAATCACTGCTGGTGCCCAATTTGTTGCTCTCGTCGTGGTTGGTGCTGGGCGTGCTGACTTTGCTTGAGATCTTCTGCGCATTCGGCGTGGATCAGAGCGATGCCTTCAACATGACCAACATTTCGAAACGTTGGTTTCGGAAGTACATCGAAGCTCAACGCAACCAAGCCGGGTGGCGCGACCGCCGTGAATTTCTGCGGACTTTACCTGACGGAATGCGACGTATCTGCTTCTTCGGCGACAGCTTCACCATTGGTCACGGTGTGCGGCGACGCGAAGATCGGTTTTCCGATCGACTGGATGCCGAACTCGATCAGGCCCAGCCGGGAAAATTCCAAGTCGCGAACTTGGGTGAACCAGGGTTGGAAACATCTCAGATTGAGGCTCTGATGAGAGGCACCCTGGAGCAAGGCTATCAGATTGATGTCGCGGTCTATGTGTTTATGCTCAATGACATCGAAGGTTATGACCCTCGAACACAAGAGGTCATCAAATCGCTGCAGCAGGCCGAGCCACATTTCTTCTTGATTTCCAATACCTATTTTCCCAACTGGTTGTACTTTCGCTGGCGCCAGGCTTCGGGACGTGGCGGTGAGTACTTCCCCCATTTGCGAGATTCTTATCAAGAGGCTCCGTGGAATGGCTTGAAACATAAGCTGGATGAGCTGCATCAGGACTGCAAATCGCATCAGGTCGATTTTCGGATGGTGATTTTTCCGTTCTTGCACAATCTCGGCCCCAACTATCCCTTTCACGATGCTCACCGCAAGTTGCGGGAATACTGTGAAGCGGCGGGGATCCCGGTTCTCGATCTGGAACCAATCCTGACTCCACATATCTCTGAGGGCCTGACGGTCAATCGATTTGACGCACATCCCAACGAACGGGCCCACGCGATTGTGGCCGAGGCTTTGAAGGGCGATCTCCTACAGGATTTGTTCTTGAAGCCCGCCGTGGCAACGCCTGCCACAGACAAGTAAAAGCGTAGTCTCAGAGCGTCGTTTCCAATCTGCTCACGGATTGTGAACCGTCTCAATGGTCGCTGAAGGATCACCTTCTGCGGTCGGTGAAGTACCGAATTGCGGTCGCGTCCGGTACCACGCGTCGTTGCACAACGCAATAAAGTTGTGCGCTGACTGAAGTTAGAACGGGCGGTCAGAAATGCCTCCGTTCCGCCGACTCCGAGGAACATGATTTGCCAACTCTAAGAGAGTTGAAGTGCAAATTATGCCTCCAGGGAGACCATCATGCCAATTTCAAACGGTGATCGAGTTCGCGAGAATACCGCCGACTGTGTGAACGAACAGATTCGGAGTCGAACTGCAGAAACGGTGGCAAAAGTCGTTGAGTCCGGACCGCAGGCGATCTCTGAGCGTCTGCACGAGTTAGATCAAGAATGGGACATTGAACGTTATATCGAAACGGTGGCCCCATCGCTGTCTCTCGCTGGACTGACGCTCGGTCTGACGACCAACCGCAAGTGGTTTGCCTTGCCCTTTCTGGTCCAAAGTTTCTTGTTGCAGCACGCCATCCAAGGCTGGTGCCCGCCGTTACCAATACTGCGGCGACTGGGCGTCAGAACCGCAGGGGAAATCGACGAAGAACGCAACGCTCTGAAAGCCGTTCGTGGGGACTACCGCAGCGTCATCGGACAGAATGGTCAGCTGGTGAGTCACGCCATTGCCGCGGCCCAGCATTGATTACTGTGATCCGCCTCAGTGTTCCTATTCCTGAAAAACCTCAACGAACCTTGGTTGAGGTTTTTTCATGGATGGCTCCCATCGTGGTCCAAGCGGCATGCTTTCCGGCCGTCCTCGAGACCAGTATCATCAACAACGGTTGTTGTTAGAGATTTTTGGTGTGAACTCATGGGAGCACAGCATGACGGTAGGTTTTGGAATTGTCGGCTGCGGGATGATTGCCTCGTTTCATGCACGGGCCATTCAAGAGTTGCCGGGCTCGAAAGTGGTGGCGGTACATACCTCGAACCCTGCCAACGCCGAGAAAATTGCAGAACTAGTTGGTGGCTGTGCGATCTATACCGACTACGCAGAATTTCTGAAACACCCCGGTTTGCACATCGTCAATATCTGCACGCCCAGCGGTGCGCATCTTGATCCGGCAATCGCTGCGGCCGCCGCCGGCAAGCATGTTGTGGTCGAAAAGCCGCTGGAAATAACCCTGGAACGCTGTGATCAAATCATCGCAGCGTGTGCCCAGGCGGGTGTGCAACTCTGCACGATCTTCCCGTCGCGATTCAGCCCCGCCAACATGGCGTTGAAGCATGCCATCGACTCGGGAAAATTTGGGCGTCTGACGTTGGGTGACACGTACGTCAAATGGTGGCGAACACAGGAATATTACGACAACGGCGGTTGGCGCGGGACCTGGAAGCTGGACGGTGGCGGGGCCTATATGAATCAGGCGATTCATAACGTGGATCTGCTGCAGTGGCTGATGGGTGATGTGGCCGAGGTTTCCGGTTTCACGGGTACGTTGGCTCACGAACGGATCGAAGTCGAAGACACCGGAGTGGCCGTGTTGCGGTTTAAGAACGGTGCTTTAGGAGTGATGGAAGCCAGCACCAGCGCCTGGCCGGGGCTCCTCAAGAAAACCGAAATTCACGGAACGAAGGGTTCGGCAATCGTCGAGCAGGACGACGTTCTGTTGTGGAAGTTCGACCCGGAAACTCCTGACGATCAGCTGACGCGCGAGCGATTCGCACAAAAGGTCGGGGGCAGCGGCGGCGCGGCCGATCCCAAGGCGATTAGTTTTCAAGGGCACTTCAAGCAGTTGGAAGACTTCGTCGACGCCATCCAAAATGGCCGCAAGCCGTTCGTCGATGGTGCCGAAGGCCGCAAGAGTGTGGAGATTATCCTGGCGATCTATGAATCGGCCCAGACTGGCCGGCGGATTACCTTGGGGTAGCGGGTTTCCCGCACGTGTCGTCTGCGATTCCGCTTGCTGGGAGGGTGAGGCTCCTGCCGAACCGCGGGGTCTTTCGGCTCTCGGTAG
>JAZKFE010000229.1:0-4153 GCA_040386595.1 Planctomycetota bacterium
CACATCCACGTTGTAGACATTGTTCGCGCCGGCATCGGTTGGCGATTCGTAGTTCGGAGCGACGTTGAACGTCAGGATTCCGGTTGCAGAATCGATACTAAATAGTGTCGAATCAGCCCCACCGGTGATACTGTACGTCACCGTCTGGCCCGGAAGATCCGCATCGGTTGCGATGACCGTACCCACTCCCGTTGTGTTCTCCGCCACGTTGAATGTCGCGGAAGAACTGAAGATCGGAGCATTGTCATTCACCGGCGTGACCGTTACGGCGATACTTTGCACCGTTGTCGAACCCGAGTTGTCGTTCGCGGTTACCTCGACGTTATAGACGTTGTTCGCGCCGGCATCGGTTGGCGATTCGTAATTCGGTGCGACGTTGAACGTCAGGATCCCTGTTGCAGAATCGATGCTAAACAGCGTCGAGTCGGCCCCGCCGGTGATACTGTATGTCACTGTCTGGCCAGGCAGATCAGCATCGGTTGCGATGACGGTCCCGACTGCCGTTGTGTTCTCCGCCACGTTAAACGTCGCTGAGGAACTGAAGATCGGGGCATTGTCATTCACCGGTGTGACCGTCACGGCGATGCTCTGCACCGTCGTCAATCCGGAGTTGTCGTTCGCCGTCACATCGACGTTATAGACATTGTTCGCACCGGCATCGGTCGGCGCTTCGTAATTCGGTGCGACGTTGAACGTCAGAATGCCCGTTGCAGAATCGATACTAAACAGTGTCGAATCAGCCCCGCCGGTGATGCTGTACGTCACCGTCTGGCTGGGCAGATCCGCATCGGTCGCAATGACTGTGCCGACTGCGGTCGTGTTCTCCGCCACGTTAAACGTTGCTGAAGAACTGAAGATCGGAGCATTGTCATTCACCGCTAGGACGGTGATGATAAAAAACTGTTCGGTATACAGTCCGCTGGCATCGGTGGAACGAATCAGGACGGAGTACGAAGTCTGTGTCTCGTAATCGATATTCGCTGCCGTCACCAGGTTGCCACTGCCGTCGATTCCGAAGGCATCGTTGTCGTCGTCGCCAACACCGTTCACCAGCGTGTAAGTAAAGGTGTCACCGAAATCGGCGTCCGTCGTCGTGAATCCGCTGACCACGGTCCCGATGGGCGCATTTTCAGTCACTGTGGCGCTGCCCAACTGAATCGCCGTCGGGGCATTGTTCGCATACAGGACGACGTCATTGTTGAGGGAACCTCCGAGGTAGGAGATCGTAAACTGCTGGCCACCGACCGTGAGCGAGGCCCCTTCCGGCAGGCCGTTGAAGGTTCCATTGACCGCATCGGTCCCGTCGTTATTGATGATGACAAACGAGTCACCACCCGCCGGGACATAGCCCAGCGAAATGGACAGCGTGGCCCCGGCCAGCGTGACCGTTCCGGTCACATTGGTTTGGTCATATCCTGTGCCGGCCGTCGTTCCGTTGAGCTGAACGAAGTAGGTCGAACCGCTATCCTGGAATGTCAGATTGCCCGAGTCCACAATTCCCGGCGAATTGCCCGGAGAGAGTGTCCCGATACTCGAGAGAGTCACCGCCGGAAGCGTACCCGTTCCGCCAACGATGCCGTCCACAAATACGGAATTGGAAGTCGCGAGCGAGCCGTTGACCAGGAGTGTGCCGTTGCCGACATTGACGTTCCCGGTATGCGTATTCGTCCCCGAAAGGATCAGCGTTCCGGAACCATTCTTATCGAAGTCCAATGCACCGCTGATGACACCCGAGACCGTCAGGTTGGTCCCGCTGGCGACATCGAAGGCCACATTGTTGCCGCCCGTGATGCCGATATCGCCCTGGATGGTGTTGTCACCAGAGAGGCTCATGATCTTGCTGGAATCGGTAACGGGAACACCCGAGATGGAAATCGTCTTGGTCGCCGGAATCGTGATCCCGCCAGAGAGTTCCAGTGTGGCTCCGGTCTCGACGCTAATACTCGACGCGACGGCCGGAAGACCAAATGCGTTGCTGCCAGTCGCCAACAGGAATCCGTCGAGGGCCGTCGTATTGCCGGAATAGGTGTTCGATCCGGACAACGCCAGCGTGCCCGCGCCGATCTTAGTGAGGCTATGGGGGCCACTCACAATCCCATCGATTCTCAGCGTCGTGTCGTCGTAGCCACCGACTTGGCTATTGGTGACCATCACGACGGAGCCCGACAACGTCGTCGAACCCGAGATAACGTACAGGACGCCCGAGGAGGCCACGCCTGCTCCAGAGATCGTGAAGTTCTCTGTAGAGACCAAACTCGCGCCGTCAAAGTACAGCGACGCACCGCTGCTGACCACCGTCGCGCCGACACTGGTGCCGAGGGCAGCGTCGCTCTCGACTGTGATGGTACCGGCGTTCAAGAACACGTCCCCGCCGAAGGTATTGGCGCCGGCGAGCGCCAGTGTTCCCGCACCGTTCTTAATGAAACCACTGGTCGGGAGGTTGCCCTGCACGACCACGCTGATCCGCAGCTCGACGGGAATGTCGAGGTCATTGGCGATCGTGAAGGAGTTCGTTGTGTTGTCAATTTGCAGGGCACCCAGCCCCTGGATCACCGACGTCACGTTGTTCGTCGTGATATAGGAATTGATACCGGCGAAGGTTTCCAGGACGCCCCCGGCGTCGATCTGGACCGTTGAGCCCTGCAGATTCAGATTGCTGATCTTCTCGACGTAGGTGCCGACGTTAAATGTCGATCCCTGGTTGACCGTCACGTCCGCACCAACCCAGAACTGGTTGTTGCCGGCCACGGTCAACGTGGCACCGACCGCGTTGTCACCGACGATCACCGCCCCGTTCACGGCGATCACGTCGTCCGACTTCGCGAGCAGCAGGGTTCCGCCGTTGATGGTGGTGGTGCCGCTGTAGTCATTGGCCGTCGAACCCGAGTACTTTAATGTCCCCGCACCGGTCTTCGTCACGCCAAAACCGCTGCCAGTGATCTTGCCCGACATGTCGAGCGTCCCGCCGCTGGCAATGTCGAACGTCTCGGTGCCCGTCAGCGTGGTATTGAGGCCGAAGGTCGAGGTGCCCGATCCATAGGTGGATGACAACCCACCGGCCACAGTGAGGGCATTGCCCGAGATGTTATAGCCGCTGCCGCCGATCTGGATCGTGTTGAAGCTCTTGTTGGAGAGATCGTTGACGTTCGACAGCCGCGTCGCGCCGGTGGGGAAGACCAGATTCTCTCCCCCGACAGGTGCCACGTTGGTGCTCCAGTTGGCGGCGGTGCTCCAGTTGTTGTTGCCGCCCAAGCCGGTCCACGTGAGGGTCGGGATGTTCACCGCAGTGACCGTCAGGATGATGCCCGAATTGAAGTACCCAACCGAGAACGTGACGTAGCCGGACGTCACGCTGCCGAACTGGCTGATGCTATTGAACCGCCCGGTGATTGGGGAGCCGTACGCCTGGGAGACAATCTGGAAGCTGGTGTTGATCGTCGGGATGTACCCGAGTTGGATTTCCAGGGTCGCGCCGTTCGGATTGAACAGGGCCGACCCGTTGGTGAGCTTCAGTTGATCGTAGCCCGTGCCGGCGGTTGGCCCGTTGATGTCGATGTGGAAGGTCGAGGAAGACGGGAGGGTCAATCCGGTCGCGTTGGCATAGGTCAAGATCCCCGTTCCGCCCACCGTCCCCGGGTCGACGGTCGCCGTCCCGCTCGCGATGATCCCCGAGCCGTTGACCGTGCCCGATCCAGTCAACGTGCCGCTCGTCAGGGTCACCGAGCCCGCGATCGAGCCGTCCACTTGCAGCACGCCCCCGTTGACGGTCGTCGTGCCGTCGTAGGTATTCACGCCGCTCAGGATCACCGTGCCCGGTCGGACCTTAGTCAGATCGAAGCTGCTAGCGCCGTCGGAGATTGCACCGCTGAACGTCAGATTGCCGCTCAGACTGCCGATGGTACTAGAGGCCCCAAGCGTGATCGCACCGGAGATGGTATTGTTGCCATTTCCGTTGAAGATGGCCCCGAGTCCCCCGAATCCCGCGCCGCTGATCGTGATCGGCTCGGACATCGTGATGTTGCCTAGCAAAGCCAGCGAGTACCCACTATTGATGACTGTCCCGGCCGACGACGCGCCCAAGGCGTTGTCGCTAGCGGCCTCAATGGCACCGGCGGCAATGGTCGTGATACCGTCGTAGGTATTGTTGCCCGAA
>JAZKFE010000229.1:4163-11424 GCA_040386595.1 Planctomycetota bacterium
GCAGCTGGCTGTTCGCCCCTAACTTGGTGAGCCCCGCACCGGTCCCGCTGATGTTGGCCGTGATGCTGAGGTCGGGGTCGAGGTTGGAGTTGTTGGCGACAGTGAAGCTGCGAGTCGCCCCGCCGAGGTCCAGGTTGCCCGAGATCAAGGAAGTGATACTCGACGAGTTCGTCGTGACGTTGCCGCCCAGGGTCAGGGTCCCGGTTCCGGTGGCGATCGTCGCTCCCGTCATCGTGAGCAAGCCGACGGCGTCGTCGAAGTTGTTGAGATTGAGGTTCGCCCCCTCACCGAGTGTCACCGCAGAAGCATCGGTAATCTGATTCGACTGCACAAGCTGTACGGTTCCTGTCGCGTTAATCGTCAGGCCGCCTGGAATCGCCGTGGCACCGCTCTTGTCCAGCACCAGCTTGGTTCCGGTATCGACAGTCGTCGTCCCGGTGTAGGTGTTGGACGAAGTCCCCGATGTCGTGAATGTCCCGCCCCCGGTAACGGCCAGGCCGCTCGAGCCAGTGATCACTCCGTCAACCTGCAGGGTCGCACCGGTTGCAACAGACACTTGTCCGTTACCCAGGTTAAAGCCAATATCGAAGCTTGAGCTTAAAGTGCTATAAGTCGCCGAGAGACCGTTCGTGAGGGTCAGCGAGGACGAGAACGACGTGCTGATGTCGTAGCCGCTGCCCTGAATGTCGATCGAGCCGAAGCTGGAGACGCCGAGGGCGCTGTCGTACACCGCGACCTTGTTCGTCGCATTCTCCGGGAAGATTAGGTCCTCGCCGGCTGTCGGGGCCGAATTATCCGCCCAGTTGCCGTTGTCCGACCAGAGATTACTGGACGCACCGGTCCAGACGTCGACCGTCAGAACCAGGCGATCTTCTAACCGCTCTAAGGCCCCCACGCTCGGTGCGCGACGCTTGGCAAGATGATTGATTTTCCGGACCGGCAGCAGTCCACCAAGCAGCTCATAGAGTCGATTAATAAGCACTGGGATCCTTTTAGTCAGCGTGGGGCATGGGGGGGCGTAAAATGAATTGAACGACATCAGGCAGGCCCTTGTCAGAACAAGGCTGCCGATTCTTGGTCAGGTGTTTCCCTCAAAAAGGTAAAGTTCGATCGTCATCTTGTAAGACAGAATCGCTTAAAAGTGAGTTGTCACGCATAATCGCGCAAGTCTCGGAAATCGGAATCTGCCGATTGTGAGGAAGAATCTCAAGAGGGTAAATACAGCACAAGATTCGGCATGCGCAAAGGCAATCGTGGCGCTGCTTCGCGACCGTACGCGGTCGTTAAGCAGTGTTTTCGTGACGAGTCCCCCATGACCTCATCGTCGAGGCTGGGGCGATCCCGTTCACCAATTGCGGCCCGACCTACCCGACGGGGTTCACCAGAGACATTTCAAAGCGTGAGGCCCTCCAGGGGCGTTTAACAAATGGCACTCAGCTTGTGAGCGGAATGGCGCTAGCCACCGGTTCTTCTCTGTCAGAAACATTGAAAAAGCCGGCGGCTAGCGCCGTGCCGCTGACGTATCGAGCCGCAAAGTGAGTGCCATTTGGCGCCAGCCACCGGTTCTTCGGCATCTACCCGATTTGCGCGCACACGGAACCACTGCTTAACGACTGAGTACCGTCGTGAAACAGTGCCACGACCTCTGGTTTGTGGCATTCAAACCAGGGCCACCCTGCCGTCGTGCCGCGGTCGGGATTAGGATGTCATCATTGTCGCTCGCGCAGCCCACGCGGATTAACCCGGGTGCTAGACGAAGGAGGAAACATGACAATCACCGACCGCAAGACTGGGGAACGCCACAATGTCCCTGAGGCCGATGTTCTCTTTCCGATGGGGCGACCTAAACGACCTGACTGGCGTATGAGATGCGAGCTGTGGTTGTTCCTTCTTAGAAGCCAATCACGCGTCTACGTCGCCGGCGGCGAATTCGGGTTTGATGGTTTAGCTCGGGAAGCCGACGATCTCGAAATTAGGGCCTTGGCCGACCGCTTCAGCTTGGAAGAGTTGCAAGAGATTCTCACCAAGCGAGCCGCGTTGAACCGTCGCCCCGTTTGAGAGGCAAAGCAGCCGTGCCAAGACCTCTGTTTTTTGCATTCAAACGAGGGCCACCCTGCCGTTGTGCCGCGGTCGGGATTAGGATGTCATCATTGTCGCCCGCGCGGACTAATCTGGGCGTTGGGGGGATGCGAAGCATGAAACTCTTAATCAACTTAATCTGCGGCGTTGTGCTCGTGATGGGCGTATCTCCTCGCCCGCTGATGGCGGTCTACAGGCAACGCCATCAGACTGACGAAGCATATCGGCTCCACGGAAGTCGCTTTCCTTCCGTGTGTTGGATTGAGAACCCAGGAGGAACCGGCACTTTGATTGCCCCCACCTGGGTTCTTACCGCTGCCCATTCCGTGTCAAAAGGCCACCCACGCTCCGGAGACAGCGTCCGGTTTGACAATCGGACGTATACAATCCAGCGGGTCGTTATTCACCCGCACTACTCAGCGAGCGGCCTACGTGGTAGCGGTAGCATCTACGCGGATTTGGCTTTGTTAGAACTTACTGAGCCAGTGACCGGAATTGAACCCACCAAGTTGAACATCGCTTCCACGGAACTTCAACACCCATGCACAATAGTGGGTTTTGGTTGGAGTGGCATCATCGCCAAAGGTCCGCCGGACTCCAGTGATCCGTTCGAGGCAGTGAAACGCGCCGGCACAAATACAATCTCGCGAATCGCAGATGATTTAATTGCGACGCAGATGAATTCCAAGCCAAACTATACTGGTCCTACGCAGGATGCAGCCATTGGTGCCGGAGACGGCGGCGGGCCATTGCTGATTGAGGTCAATGGTCAGCTCGTCATCGCCGGTGTCGTCAACGGATTTTCTAATGGTGCGAGTAATAACTTGCTCATGAGGAAGAACAACGAGGATTACTACGTACCCATCAGCCCCTTCGTAAACTGGATCGAAGATACAACGGGCCAGAGCTTTGGCAAATTCCGCATAGAGAAATGGCTTCTGTGGATCGTCACCTTGGCGATAATCTCGCTTCTTGTGCTCACAATCTCCCGGTATTGCTGGAAGTATGGTCGACCACTGCGCCGCTTCCGAGAAAGTGCAGGCAAAGTTGATGAATCAGAGTCAGATCGTTCGGACGAGAGCTGCTTAGTATCTAACGAATAGCTGACTGACGCTGTGCGTGAGGACCGCCCAGGCAGAATCATTGCCCACGCCTGCGGGTTTCGACAGCATCGTCAGGCACAGCCCGACCTACCCGAATTGCGCGTACACAGAACCACTGCTTAACGACCGAGTACCGTTGCGAAGCAGTGCCACGAGTTCCGTTTTGTGGCATTCAAACCAGGGCCACCCCCAACCGGCTGTCCGCAATGTGAATGAGTAGATCCGACTCTCCAACACTGGGGGCACGCCGGGGACAGTTTGGAGTGTCACGGAGTTCACATAAGTCAGCGAGGTTTCTGGCAGATTCGAAGACAGAGGCTTCAATTCTACTATCAGGTCAATGGCCATGCGTGATGAATTGGTCCCGAGTCTCACAACTTCGTCGTTAAGAAATCGATCGCTTCCTGAGTCGAATCTGCGATTGCTGTCCGGTCGGCCGCACTGTTACTTGCGAAGCCGTGACCAGCATCCGTGTATTTGAAAGTGGTCACTGTTGCCAACTCCGCTTTCAAATCAGCCTCGATTGCAGTCGCGTGGACGTCAAACGGTACGAGTCCGTCGGCTGAGCCGTGATGGATCTGTACCTTGAGCCCGCGGTTGGGGTTTAAACTCGGTGCGAATCCAGACAGCAGCGGCTTTCCAATTGTTGGAAACTGGTATGGCCCACAAAAGTCAACAAGAGCCGCGGCTCGTTTTCGGATGCGAAGACAAAGAAAGACGCCAAGGGAATAACCCCACAGCCCAATCCGCGAGGGGTCAATGTTCGGTAGCTTCGCGGCCTCTGTGACTGCATCATCGAGTGCCGTCTCCCACTCAGCATGTCGAGCGCCAATCATTCCGAAGACGGAGACACTGTCTCCGTGTGGAGCGCCTACTCCCTTTTGGAAGTAGTCAGGAATAATGGCCAAAATCCCTTTCGCCGCAAGTGCCTGGGCATGATCGCGGATCATTGATGCCCATGGTGGAGCCATCCCATCACTGCCGTACGCCAAGATCACCACCGCGCCATTGTAAGTCGTCGGCTCATACGATTCCCAATTGATGGAGTCGGTTCCGCTCGTGTATGTCGGAGAAATCACTTGAAAGTCCCTCGTGGAATACATAGTTGAAGAGTGATGAGCGTCATTCTCAATGAGCCGAGAGCCGCTCGCAATTGAGGATCGCGTTACAGCAATCTTCCGAGACAATGTCGACAGACGTCTATATGCTACGGCGTATACCCGTCATATTCAACGAACAACTCTCAGGTTGCATTAACCATTACTGTCGCGATTTGACCGTGTGGAATTCGTGGCCAAGTGGCACTGGTTTTAAGAGCACAAAAACGGAGGTCGTGACACTGCCACTCAGCGGGCAAAGCCGTCTGAAGAAGAGCCGCCTTCTTGAGTCGCGGTGGCTTTCATTCAGTTCGCTTTCCGAACCCTAACGTCCACGTTAACCCGTGCGGATCCGTATCCGCTATGGAAATACGCCGCATCCATTTGGGGAACATGAACCACGAAATGCTACGTAGGACATAACCAATGAGGCCACCGATGACGGGAATCGACCACCCCATAAAGATCAGGGGAACTAACCCAGGGGTATCAGGTACCCAACTTTGATCGATCTCAGCAGCCAGAAGCGGATCAAAAAGAGCGACCACCTTCGCGAACCCAATACTGAGCACAACAAAATAAGCGATCAAGAAAATCCAGATCTTCCCAATCAGCCCCTGAAGCGTCCCCCCTCGAAACACGACAACAATTGGATAGAGGTAGCCGATTGCCAAGAAGGCACTTCCAGTGAGGACGATGAAAATCGTGCGCATGATCAGCCGTTGGAATAATCGTGTCGCGTCATTGTGTCGGCCTAGTCGGCCACTGAACGTTTCCTGATTGCTTGGTAATGTCGTAGTTTAGACATTACCTTTGCACTGCCGAAAAGTAAAACAAGGCCCATCGAAGTAAACCGACAGGGCTTGCCGCTCTTCAACCGATCAAATCCTCGGCCGCTTCCAGGCTATCGAACACTTCCCACAACGTATTCAGCACCTCGTCGGCTTCGGACTAGTAATCGTTGGCAACTTACTTGGGGGCGAGAGTTTCCCAGACACATGTCTCGGGTTGCGGTACCCGTCGGGTTGAACGACTTGTTAGGCGATTTGCCGTCTCAACCACAGAAACAAGTAATCCCACGGCATTAATAGAACGGGACAGCAATGGAGACCTCGGATCATGAGTCTGCCAGGTTCCTGAAAAGGGATTCCAGAAGGAAATAGGCACCCAGAGGTCATCTCCGGGAACTCACGATTCCGGAAAACGACGTCGTGCCACTCGTCACCTAGCCAAAAGCCGGAAAGCAATCTGTCATTGAAAGCCAAATCGTCGGTAATAGGCTCCAGCCGATAGCTGTCCCAAAACATCTCTTCATACCGGCAATCCGAGAGTACGGCAATTCGCACTCCTTTTCGCTCGATATACCACCCACTGTCGCGGCCGCAGTGGGTTTCGACCAATCTAAGTCGACGTTGATACCAGTGCGGAAAAATTCTCAATGCTTCAACCGCCTAACTATCGGTTAATCCGTGTTGTGCCACGGGGCTGAGTGGCACTGCTTCGCGACTGTACTCGGTGTTAAGCAGTGTTTTCGTGACGAGTTCCCCCTGCTCTCACCGCCGATTAATTTAAGCGGTCCGGTTCACCAATTGCTGTCGATCGCCCCCTTTCGGGCAAGCTGGAATATTTCCGTAGCAAGAGCGACGTCTCGCTGGCGGCAACTGAGTCTACTTCGCAGCAGAGTCACTCCGCAATCGATTGTCTTGCGCCACTGCTGCGGGAGACTTGCGCGATCACGGAACCACTGCTTACCGACTGACGTACAGTCGCGAAGCAGTGCCACGGGCTCCGTTTTGTGGCATTCAAACTGGTGCCCCTTGCCGGCTGGCGTCGATTCGCACGTTTTCCCTTGAGATTTCTGTCTGACAGCGACGTCTCGACGATCTCCAGCCAGGTGCGCAACTTCTTACGGTATGCCCGCGTCGTCGATTTTCCCCAAAAAACAAAAAAACCGATGGTCAAGGCTATCTCGTGCTGAGTATGCTTGTTCACATCTGAATTACACAGCGGTATCGGTGGTCTTGTTAATAGTCATCCGTGATGTTTCCACTGCGAGATTTTGGCATGCTGCATGACAAGAATGAGTTTGTTAAGAAGGTCCAGGCTGCAATCTACTCAGGCTGCGGAATGAATCCCCTTGTGGGCAGCGGTGCGTCAGCAGCCAGCGGCATTATCATGGGGTTGGAGTTTTCAGACTATTTGGCTTATGTGGTTCAGCAAACCGTCAAGAGCAAAAATGCGTGGAATCTCAGAAAGAACGACTGGCCGGCCTCCCCGACATCTGAAGAATACGGCCATGTTCGCCAATGGGCTTTGGAGACGTTCCAGCATTTCTACGACAACAAAAAAGAGCAAGTGTTCCATGTGGAGTACGACGGCAACAAGATCAAGCGGATTCAGCCCGCAAGCAATTTCAGCCTATCCGATCATGTCAATTGTCCCGATCCTCCGGCCAACATTCGCTCGTCTGACTTCGTGCCGTTTGACCCGTCGCAACACCATGTCAATGCGACGCTGAGACGCGGGAAAAGGCGCACGGATCGTTACGAACCCCTTTGGCTAAGACCAGAACAGTCTCCGACGTCCACAGACTGGATTGTGGAGATTGGGTTGCGTTCGCTCGCGGACTGGCGCGCGACCTTGCGGTTCCTTTCGCGTGTCAAGAAGGAGCCCAATGGAAGGGTGATACTGTCTCGACCAAACCGTTCGGTCGTCGACCGTTTCAATACCTATATCACCGCTGACAGACAGCCGAATCTCGCCCACAAGATGTTGGCGGCTCTTGCCAGACCCCTTCGAATGCGCACCGTGCTGACGACAAATTTCGACACGCTGATCGAAGAGGCCTTTTTGCAGTCTGGACATTTTCTAAAGAAATTCTTCGTTAGTCTGCGCGGTCGACTGCCCGACCCATTTCTCGTGCGCGCCCAACCTTCAGTCATCAAGCTTCATGGAGAGTTGCTGGAAACGCGGGCCGATTAC
>JAZKFE010000230.1:0-11257 GCA_040386595.1 Planctomycetota bacterium
CAGTCTTCCGGGGCCCAGGAGACCAAGCGGTTCGGCAGGAGCCTCACCCTCCCAGAATTCTTCATGGTGTTGCCTGACACGGCTCTCGAAGAACCGATGCTTACGAAGCAATAGCTCCCCTCGCCCCAGAAATATCGAGGGGAGATGTGTCAGCCGTTTCGATCGCGGCGCACCAATTAGCGGCTGCACTCAGGTTGGAGCTTGTTGTGTTCTGAACGGGCTGCGGTATTGATCACCTCTGTCCAGATTAATGTAAAATCGCTGCGCGGGCCATCACTTTTTCTCACATGTGAAGGATTGCATATGGAAAATCTTCATCCTGCTGCCAAGCTGGGGCAGATGGCGTTTGGGTACTGGGTGTCGCAAGGGGTCCATGTCGTAGCGAAGTTGGGACTTGGCGAACTGTTAAAGGATCGCTCGGCTACGGCTGACGAGTTGGCCGCACAGACAAAAACGCATCCGCAGTCGCTGTATCGGTTGCTGCGCATGCTGGCCAGCGTGGGTGTGTTTATTGAGGATGGTGAGGGGCGATTTTCGCTGACCGAGGTGGGCCAGTACCTGCGGAAAGATATTCCGGGATCATTAAACGCATTGGCCATCATGGCGGGCGAAGAGCATTTTCGGTCCTGGGGCGATTTGCTGTATAGCGTGCAAACGGGCCTGCCAGCGTTTGATAAAATCTATGGCATGCCGGTCTTCGACTTCTTGTCGCAGAACGCGGAACAAGCCACGGTGTTTGACGCGGCGATGGTTTCTGTTCATGGTCGAGAAACGTCGGCCGTTCTGGATGCCTATGATTTCTCCGGGATTCAGACTGTCGCGGACGTCGGTGGGGGCAACGGCAGTGTGTTGATTGCGACGTTGCAACGACACCCGCACCTGCGTGGCATGCTGTTTGACTTGCCGGGCGTGATCGCTCGCGCCACTCCGAATTTTGCGGCAGCCGGGGTACTGGAGCGGACTCAATTGGTGAGCGGTAGTTTCTTTGAAACGATTCCACCAGGAGCCGACGCTTACATGATGCGGCACATCATCCATGACTGGAATGATGAGCAATGCCTGACGATCTTGAAGAACATTCATCGTGCGTTGCCGGCCACCGGCCGTCTGCTGGTGACCGAAAGTGTGATTCCCGCGGGGAATGATCCGTTCTTCGGGAAGCTGCTCGATCTGAATATGTTGGTCATTCCGGGCGGCCAGGAACGTACGGCTGCGGAGTATGAGGCGTTGTTGGCCAAGGCTGGTTTCCGTCTGACACGTATCGTGCCCACGACGACGGAACTCAGCGTGATTGAAGCCCACAAGGCATAAGGCTCGTTTTCGCGAGCAGAGAGTACTGACGATGAATCATGAGCGAAGCTGGAATCACCCGCAGAGTGGCTGCCGGATGTTAGCGGTTGTCGTGTTGGGGTTTTGGTTGGGCGGCGACCTGCAAGCTGCTGAACCGGCCCCACCCAGCGGCAATGCGGTGATTCGAGCTCCCGCTCATGGTTCCGAGATTGTCATTACGACAACGGCTCGGCTGGCCGGTGCTATTCACTCGGTGACCTGGAACGGGACCGAGTTCATTGATAGTTTCGATCACGGCCGGCAGTTGCAGTCGGCGTCGAACCTCGATCTGCAGTCTCCGTTTTCTGCAGAAACGTTCAATCCGACCGAAGCGGGGTCGATGGATGACGGTGCCGGCCCGACATCCACCAGTCGCTTGCTGCACTTGGTGACGACACCCAATTCGTTGCAGTCGACCACGCAGATGGCATTTTGGCTGGCTCCTGGTGAGCAGTCGGGTGGCCAACCCGCAAAAAATGGGACCCGGCTCTCCGACCATCTGCTGACGAAACGGGTCACGATCGGATATCGCCAGTTGCCGCAGGTCATTCAGTACGATGTGACGTTTAGCTTGCCACTGACCGAGAAACATCGAGTCGCACAATTCGAAGCCGTGACCGGCTACATGCCGGCTGAGTTTTCGAAATTCTGGTCGTTCAATCCGCAGACGCAACGCTTGGAAGATCTCTCGGACGGTCCCGGCGAACAAAACGCACCAGTCGTACTGGCGACGGCGTCTGGGCATCGCGCGATGGGCGTGTATTCGCCGGATCAACCGTCACCGGGATATGCGGGTGTGGGCTATGGGCGTTTCCGATTTACTGACGCCAAGGTGACCAAGTGGAACTGTGTGTTCCGCATTCGAGACGACGCACAAGGAGTGGCTGCGGGGGACTATGCGTTTCGGACGTTCGTGATCGTCGGTGATTTACCGATCGTCACCGCGGCGTTGATCGAGTTGCATCGAGAACACGCGAAGCCGGCTAAGAACTAACGGTTTCTGTTTGGAAACCACGAATGACACCAATCACACGAATGAAGAATCGGCCAATCTTAAGTTGTCGGAAAATCGGCTGAAGGTTCGAGGCCTGTTCCTGTTTTCGACAATCACTTGAGAATCTCTTTTCACATGATTGATTCGTGTCATTGGTGTGATTCGTGGTGAAAATCGTTCTGAACGTCGCTTGAGTGAAACAAATAAAAAACGGCCCGACTGCGGAAGGCCGTCGGGCCGTTAATTTCAACTTGCCAAGGCAATGGCGAGTCTATTCTTTGGAAGCGTAATCGGCCGGCTTCTTGCCCTTGGTGTAGCCGCCGAAGCGGAACATGGTGGGTTCGTACTTACCGACGATGGCGACGTTGGCTTTGCCGTCGATCTTATCTTCTAGACCCAGCGACCAGTAGGTGGCGTTCACCAGCAGGCGTCGGACGCCCTCGTTCAAGAGGTCCAACGAGGCCCCCATGGTCGTCGTGAAGACGCGCGAGACCTTGCCCGAGCTACCTTTGTAGCTCTTGGTCCAGGCGATGGGCATCATGGGGTTGTTCTTGTCGCCATCGAGAGGCTTGTCGTCCGACTTCATGCCGACGAGTACTTGGCCCATCACCAACGGCTTGCTGTCACCCGGTAGTGGCAGGCGCACGCCGTAGACGTCGGTGGGGCCCCAGATGTCGCCGTCTTTGATGCCTCGCAGAATGGGGCTGTCCGCCTGACCGGGGGCGATGATTCCGCGGCAGCTCTGGCTGCCGTGATTGCCGTGGTGGCTGACCCAGGTTTCTCCGAGAACCTGCCGACCAAAGCCGCCATCCCAACCTTCTTCACGGCCAGCCCAGGTGTATTTGCCGAAGGTCTTGCTGCTGCGTAGATCGAACGAATGGGTCGCGGTCCGCAGGCCCATAATCGGTTTACCCGATTCGACATAGTCGACAACCAGCTTCATTTGGTCGTCGGGCAGGTTGCGGAAACGCAGGAAGAAAATGGCCAGGTCGGCCGTTTTCAAGGCTTCCAGGCCAGGGATGTTTTCCTGGTAGTCGGGCTTGATTGTGCCGTCTTTGGGATCGATGGCGAACAGAACGGTGCACTTGAAGCCGTGGTGCGTCGACAAGATCTTGGCGAGCTGCGGCAGAGCTTCTTCCGACCGATATTCATCGTCACCGCTGATCAGGACGATGTGCTTCCCCTGACCGGGCCCAGGGCCGCCGTCGAACACAATCCAGGGATCTTCTGCTTGAGCCAGACTGGTCATACTGGCGACCAAGCCCAGGCACACGACGGCCCAACTTGTCATCCGCCGTAAAAGATTGCCACGAGGCTGCGCTACGATCATGGTCTGACCTTTCTGCTCCGGTTGGAAAGCTCTGAAGTTCTCTGCACAGAGTGCATTACTGATAGGTTAGCACTGGTAGAGGTGATATTGAAGCACGTTGCCGCGGTGGTGGGAGTCTGGATCTGTCCAGATTCCAGAATGTTGGCGACCACCGCCAGGCATTCTCACACTTAGCTGCGGTGGATGAGTCGGTCGTCGAAATAGTTGATCGACATCCCGGCGTCGACGACGATTCCCTGAGCGTTAATTCCCGATGACCGGGGGCTCAGCAGGAATGCGGCGACGTTGGCCGCTTCGATTGTTTGGACCGCTTCCTGGCGTAAGGTCGCCTGCTCTGCATACAGGTAGCTGTCGACGTATCCGGGAATACCAGCCGATGCCGAGGTCTTCAGCAGGCCCGGGCAGACTGCGTTGAAGCGGACCTTGGAGAACTGCGAGAACGATTTCGCCAGAAAGCAGAGAGCCGAATCGAGAGCCGCTTTAACCGGCCCCATGTAGCCATAGTTCTCGGCGGCCATGCGTGTGGTCGAGATGGAGATCGAGACCACGCTGCCTTGTTCCCGATCGAGGACGTCTTTGAACGCGTTGCAGATGGCCATCAGCGAATAGCAGGAAATGTCGACGGCCTGCAGGAATGCGGCGCGGGGCGTCTCGTGAAAGGGGAGCCATCCCGCGGAGTAATCAGCAAATGCTAGTGAATGGACGAGGCCGTGGATGACCGGGAATTGTTCGCGGACTGCATCGCGTAAACGATCGATCTGATCTTGGTGTTCGACGTCGCAGATGAAGACGGGGGCGGGGGCCACCAGTTTCGAGACCGATTCTTTCCGCGCTGCGGAACGGACCACATAGACGACTTGGGCTCCGGCGGCCGTCAGCTCCTGGGCGATGTGATAGGCCACGCTCTTGCGATTGGCCACGCCAAATACCAGGATCGTTTTGTTCGCAAGCTGTAAAAAGTCCGCCACCCGTCACCTCAACCTGAATTTCGTGGGCCTGATACCTGACGCGGTCAAAATGAGACGTTTTGATCGCGGTATCGGGAATAAAAACACAATCAGCCCGGCTGCATTGGTGTCAGCCGGGCTGCATCATCGGGTTGGGTTGTTGGTCTTGTCAAACGTTGGTCCAGGATCATCCTTGTGAGACACTCCAAGCCGCAGGAAATTTACGGCTGCCCGTCATGGGGAAGCGCTGACTCGACGAGTCGGATTTCAGTTACCAGCGGTGGTGACCGTGGTAATGCCCACGCCCGTAGCCATACCCGCCGTGGTAGTGCATGTGGCCATGGGGATAACCGTATCCTCCATACCCATATCCACCGTAACCACCACCATATCCATAGCCTCCTCCATAACCGCCATATCCCCCGTACCCACCTCCATAGCCGTAGCCACCACCGTACGGAGTCGAATAGGCGATATAGGGTTGAGGTGCCACGACGACGGCTCCATAGGAGTATCCTGGATACCCATAGCCCCACTGTGCCTGGGCTGTCGACGGCGAACTGCAAACGATCCAACCCACAGCCAAGACCAACATGCTGTGCAACCAAACTCGCTTCATGATGCTCCCTCTCGCGTTGCTTCGGGCTCCAAAATGAATTCGGAGGCCCGAATATCCGTCCGCTGGCGGCAAACGGAGTCTACGTAAGCTAAATTCTGCGCCTCACCACCCCGACTTTCAAGTTCCAAACATGACGGATCCGTTAGTTTGTACACATGGAGGTTTTGATCGAGGCGTGTGGAAGACGACGACTGCCGAAACCTAACTATCGGTGTCGCTTCGGCTAGAGCGGTTTCAGCAACATTCCATTAGCGGGTCGCCCTGATTCTCGAATCTGAGTGAGTGTAGCGAACAAGAGGTTGCGGCTTGTTCGACTCTCTGCTGTGGCCTGACTCTTTGAGTCGGGTGTTTTTCTGCGGAGGGAGACCCGACTCGGAGAGTCAGGCTACGGCTGCGCAGCTTCCGCATCGACGGGCAATTCGCAGTCACGAACGTCATTTCTGCCGTTCGTGAATAAACTGCGAAAACCTTTCGTTGAACCGAGTCTCGGCAACGCGTAGGATGAAGGGGAAGAAATCGCCAGATCGGCATCGTCCGTACCGAGGGATTCCCCATGAGCTTCTGGTCTTGGTTGATGAGCCTGTTCGGCAGACGACGCCCGCCAGAGAAACGCATCATTTCCCTGGTGCTGTTGTTGCGTGAAGAACGCTATCTGGATCCGATCATTCTCCGCAAACTGGCGACGAACGCATTTGGAATCGAATTTGATGACTCGGACGAGGCCGAGAACTTTGTGGTAACGGTTCAGGAAGATGTCAACTACATGATCCAAGCCCACGGGCAGATGTTTCTGGTGAACAACTACCCGCGGCCGTATATCGAAGATCTCGAAGAAGTCAGCGAAGAAATTCAGGAATTACGTCTGCGGCAAGCATTCCTCGACCATCGTGCCTGGCTGTCGGTGGACCGATTTGGGCCGGTGGCGATGTCCGAAGACGTGAGCTTCCACTGGATTGGTCGCCTGATCGCTGAGTTAGCCGACACCGACTGTACCGCCATCTTTTGCCCGGCGAATAGTCGCGGCTGCGTGTATGAAACGGATCTCGAAGAGATCTTACGCGGTCCCCATCCCCTGCAAATCTTTGAGTCCAATCAGCGCCCGCCTGTCTTGGAAATTTCTGAAAATGACCCGTTGATGTTGCGCGCTGTCGAAGAAGCCCGCGCCCGCTGGCCGGAATTTGTAACGGCTTTCGAGGAACGCCAGTCGGGAGATGTGTTCTCGGTGAAAGCTCCGCTGAGCGACGGCGAGGCCACGGAATTCATGTGGCTCAGCGTCGGAGCGATCGAAAACGACATCATTTTTGGCCGCCTCGACAACGATCCCGTCAGCATCGGCCGCATCAAGAGCGGCGACCGAGTTCGCGTGGCAGTGGCCGATCTCAACGATTGGCTTTACACTCTGGGAAATCAGCAGCACGGCGGTTTCACGGTGGCCGTACTTACGAGACTCTACCGTAAGGGCAAGTGAGTGCTTCTGGGAGGGTGAGGCTCCCGCCGAACCGCTTGGTCTACGGGGAATCGAAAGACCAAGCGGTTCGGCAGGAGCCTCACCCTCCCATTGATTCGACATACCAGGGGCGCAATCTTCTGCCGAGCTTGGCGGGACGAATTCAGTGCAGAAAGCAGGGATGCAGATGACAGCTCGAAGTCCAGATTCTCTTGATGCCGATCCAGCTGGCGCCGGCCCAGTGGTGGTGCCGTCACGTCGCTCGTGGCTCCGGCTATTTAGCCTGGCGGCCGTCGCCTTGACCATTACCAGTCCGTTGGTCTGGATTTCACTCGCCAAGTCCCAAACAAAGGGTGCCATGCAAGGGCCGCTCGACGCCGAACGTTCGTTTAAATATCTGACCGAGATTTGCGATATTGGCGCGCGACCTAGCGGTTCGCCGGGGATGGAAAAACAGCAGAAGCTGATCACCGACTATTTCTCGAAGTTTCAATGCGAAGTCAAACTGCAGCCGTTTGACGCTCCGCACCCGCTGAACGGTCAGCCCGTGCGGATGAATAACATCATCATCTCCTGGCACCCGGAAGCCACCGAACGAGTGATGCTGTGTGCCCACTACGATACGCGTCCCTTTCCTGATCGCGAAACGTCACCCACCGCGAAGCGTGGGCTGTTTGTCGGAGCCAACGACGGAGCGAGCGGCGTGGCGTTGTTCATGGAACTCGCCCATCATCTGGAACGGCTCAAGCCGACCTACGGCGTAGATTTTGTTCTGTTTGACGGGGAAGAACTGGTGTTTGATCGCCAGGGGCGATACTTCCTGGGCTCCGAGCATTTCGCCCGTCGCTATCGGGATGAGCCACCCAAGTACAGGTATCGTTATGGGGTGTTAGTCGACATGATCGCCGACAAGCAGCTGACGATTTATTATGAGAAGCACAGCATGTCCTATGCTCCTGAATTGGCGAAGAGCATCTGGAGCACGGCTCAGCGGTTGCGGGTCCCCGAGTTCATTCCTCGCACGCGTCACGAGATCCAGGACGACCATCTGCCGTTGAACGATGTGGCGGGCATTCCCACGATCGATATCATCGACTTCGATTATCCGCACTGGCACACGAAGAAGGACATTCCGGCAAATTGCTCAGGCGAGAGTATTGCCAAGGTTGGCCACGTGCTGTTGGAGTGGTTGCAGAACGTGCCGTAGCTGAGCCGGGGGCGAACAGGTGATAGAGTCTGTTCGGAACGGATGTTTGGCGTTTCTTTCCTAGTCCCGACAGGGACGGAAGAATCTAGCCGTGGGTGCAAACCCACGGTGTGCATCCCCTAGATGAAACCAAGCCCCGAAGGGGCGACACCTGGAGTTTACCGAGTGTCGCCCCTTCGGGGCTTGGAATCTATTTTTAAGATCCAGACCGTGGGTTTACACCCACGGCTATGTTCTGTCGTCCCTGTCGGGACTGGAGCGTATCCCCGCGAATCGAGGTGATGATTTCAGCGAACACGTTGCGTTAAATCGTGTTCGCTTCACATCCCCGAATCTGTCAGGGCCTTTGGTTGGCTAGTCAAATCTCTTATTTAACGTTGATCGGCCAATTTCACTTCGCGGAAGCGATTGAACGGCACGTGCTGAATCTCTTCGCCGGCCAACTGCGTTTGCCATTGATGGATCCGATCTCGGTCGTGTGAGTCGAGTTGCCAATCAATGGTGTGCTCGGCCTTGAGGTCGATTCCGTTGCCGATGGAGGCTTGGAGTTCGACTTCAACAGGCATCATGCCGAATTTTTTCAGGCTGCCATTTAATGTCAGGCGGGGGCCCGGCAAGGGGGCCTGAGGATGCAATACATAGTTCAGGCGGGCCATCCAATCGCAGTATTTCAGGTAGAACTGAATCCGCTCGGGAGCCTCGACCGTGGCTCCCTTCACGAGGTAGTTCATGTACGGCGACTTTAATACCAGCGTGTTGTGTTTGCGGTCGAACACTTCTCGAAAAGTTGGCTGCAGCTGAAACGAGATCATGTCTAGTCGAGCGGGTTGTTCGGCGGTGGCTTCCTTGCTGCGAGTGACATACTGCTGGGCCTTCGATTCGGCCTCTTGCACCATCTGTTCGAGTTCATCGAACCCAATCGTGGTGGCCATGCTGCGCGTGTTGTGCAACACGGTGAATCGTTTCGCATTGGGTTCGTAGATCAAGACTTCTTCTTCGGTCTCGATGTAGTCATAAGCTTTACCAGCATGAAAGTAGGTCAGGCTCCGGGCGACGATTGGCCGCTGCGGCCGTTGACCGGCGCGAGGGCTGGTCTCGGTCGCCTTCATATCGAATACGGGGGTATAAACTTTGAAGTCTTGTGCGTGAGCAATATTCGTAATGCCCCAACACGCAATCAGAAACACGCCAAGTCGAAGAGAAGACCCAGAAGACATAATATAATTCTCTACGCAATGCAGCGTGAGACCTTTCTGAATATGACTATTGCAATCAAAGCGTCTAATTTCTGATCGCATAAAGTATTACTGCTGATATTTATTCTCTACGCGGCCAACGCTGAGACTTTTATCAAAGTCGTAGTCCCGCGATTAAAACGTCTCATTGATGACCGTGCATGGTATAAGTCTAAAAAACGGAATCAAAATTGATCTAAACTCGCGTTGAGTCGCATCGCGAACGAACCGTTCGTCGGGGACTCAATTTTCTGGCATTGAACGATATGTTTTTAAGGAAATTTTAGCTCCACCTGACTGCTCGCTTTCCAGTGCGGCCAGAGCGAAGGCAATGACTTCAAATGTTTGTTCTGGCGTCACCGGGGGGCGTCCGGTACGCAACGTTTCCACGATTTGTGTACACAGATTGCGATAGGAGTATTGGGCAGAAGTGGATTGAGAGATCACACCGTGCTGACAGAAGGCGGTGAACCCGTAGGCGGTGGAACCGGTGCGCAGTCCGCGGAGTGTTGCCAGGCGACCATCGGCCCATGCACCACACACGACATCGGCTCCTGCCACGTGTTGGGCGGTCACCGTTTGGCAGCCGGGGCCCATCAACGTACACAAGATTTCCGTGGCGTGAATGCCGTAATGCAGCAGGCCGGGGTTACCGTCGGCACGCTTGGCCGGGCCGTAACTCAGGACTCCGTGCAGATCTCCATACAACTTGGTGCGTTGCTGAAATTCCAGGATTTCGTTGGAGAACCTCATACCGGAGGAGCTCCATAGAGAGACCCCGGATTCCCGAGCCAGCGTGAACATGGCTTGGGCATCATCCAGATTGCCGGCGAACGGTTTATCGACGAACGCCGGAATGCCGGCCTTCAGGAATGGTTCGACGTGTTGGCGATGGGCCGAGCCGCAAATCGATAATACTAGCACGGCATCAATCCGGCCGATCATTTCGCGGGGATCGTTAACCAGTTCGACGCCGCAAGCCTGGATCTGCGGCAGGTGTTCGGCAATCCGTTCGGGAAACATCAACGACGTTCCCGGATAGCCCAGGACCACGCGCGCACCTTCCACGACCTGCTCCGCATCCATCCCGACGTGATTAAAACGGCGAGTGAATTCGACGCAGTGTGACGAATCAAAATCAACAATGCCTAAGCGGTACATGGTACATAGAGAACGTGTCAGACGTTCCCGCAGCGCTTTGAGGGAAGTGATTGATCAAGGTTTTTGCGGCGGGAAACAACGTAATATCAGGGGTTTCGCTGGATAGAGCAGGGGGGCTCTGTCGCGAAGTTTTTTATAGGAAGTCGTGGTGGGAATGGAATGAATTGCACTGCGGCGGCAGATTTGCCACGGGGATCGGAAAATTACCGCAGTCGGTCAAATCAAGCAAGACGAGTCTGTGGGGGGGCTCGGATTGAGGAGGGCTCACCCCGATGAGATTTCCGTAGAACTTGGCCGTATCCATTGCCCCTGAGTTGAGTTACTCTTTTGAAGAACGCTAATTCCCCCGCCGACCGAGGTCAATTGCCGATGTCCCGACAAACGCGACTTGTAGAACAGGCCTTACGGGCTCAGATGCGGCCGCATCGGTCCGGGCTGATTGCCGTCTGCAGCGTCGCGGTCCGAGCGGCCGCCTGGGGGCTGCTCATTTTTGGACTCGCGGTGATCGTTCCGCAGGTTGTTCCAGCGTTGATGGCGATCCAGCCCAAATTGCCCCCGCCTCGCGGACCAGTGATGAGTCTTGTCGATTTCGTCCGCACGCCTCAAAAATCCGTTCCGATTGTGGTCTGTTTGCTGATCCTGGTCGACTTGCCCATCGCCTATTGGACGTCGGGAAACCTCAGTCTGCGTCGCTGGTGGTCACGGCTGATGCTGTTCATCCCCTTGGGGATTGGTCTGATCGCGGCGGCCGGATTTGCGTTGCTTTATTTTCAATTGCTGACGCTGATGGTCCAGGATGCCGGCGTCGGTGGGTGAATATCGCAGCTATAAAAACGAACGCGGGTGGGCGTTCCAATGAACTGCTCACCCGCGTTGCAAACCCATCGTATTGGACTTTATTTATAGGGGATTCACTCAATATTTGCGTTTGAAATGCTTGGGTAGCCCAGATTCTTGAATCTGGGTGAGCGGAGCGAACAAGAGGTTG
>JAZKFE010000231.1:0-9267 GCA_040386595.1 Planctomycetota bacterium
GTGGTGAGTAATCGCCGGAGAGTTCGCAGAAGTGGTTGATGTCCGACTCCGTGATGCCACCGACCGCGGCATGCACGATCATGGCATTGTGGAAGGCTTGCGGCGTCAGGACGTCATACATCGTCTTGCCAGCATCATCCATCGCCACCAGAGCACTGGCCGAACGCCGGGCAATATCCAACCAAATCGGCTGTCCCGAGGGAGCCAATGCCGCGTGCGGCAAAGTCATTCCCAGAGCTTCCGCAATAACCTGCGATGTCGCGGCCGTCCCTAGGAACTGGCAGCCGCCACCAGGGCTGGCACAGGCGTGACAAGCGGCTTCAGAAGCCTCGTCGAGCGTGATTTCGTCGTGGGCAAACCGGGCCCCGACCGACTGCACCTTACCGGCATCTTCACCCTGACTGGGGGGCAACGTGACACCGCCCGGGACAATCACGCCCGGCAGGTTGTTGCGTTGTGAGGCCAGCGCCAGCATCATCGCCGGCAAACCCTTATCACAAGTCGCCACACCCAACACGCCGCGGCGTTGCGGCAGCGACCGAATGAGCCGACGGAACACGGTGGCCGCATCGTTACGATAGGCCAGACTGTCCATCATGCCGACGGTCCCCTGCGTGCGTCCGTCACACGGATCACTAACGAACGCCGCGAATGGCAGTCGTTCTAGTTCATCCAGACGTTCGGCAGCCGCCCGCATCAGCAGGCCCACTTCCCAGTGACCGGTGTGATAACCCAAGGCGATGGGCTTGCCGTCTTCCCCACGAATTCCACCCTGGGTGCTCAGGATTAGATACTGCTTCCGTCCCAATTGAGCCGGATTCCACCCCATGCCAGCATTCTGGCTGAGCCCGAAGACGTCGCCGCTAGGACTGTTTAACAACATGTCGGCGGTCAACGGCAGCTTGCCGTCCGGCCCGGGAGCGTTCGTCAAAATCTCGTAAATCTGAGCATTGTCACTGTCAAGCAGGGAGTCCAGAGCGATAGACATCTTGAATCAATTGGCCAATCAACAGAGGGATAAATAGCGGGATCCAACCGGAACGCAGCGCTGATCGCAAGGATCAGTTTTTTCTCTTGGGGAACCAAGGAATGCGATCGGTGACACTCACAATAATCTGACTCCACAAGGGAGCCGTTAACAACACGGCCAGCACAACGATGACGATGACCGCGTAGTTGATGATATTCTTGATCGCTTCAAACTGCATCAACAGCAGCAAAGCCAGACCAGAACCGAAGAGGAACAGATAACGTTTCAGCAATAAATTCTGCTTCCGGATCTCCTCCAGGAGCGCGCGGATTTCCTGCTGAGAGTCCGGGGGACGAGACGCTGAGGATGATTCCGCCATAAGGTGACTCAACGAGACAACTTCGGAGTTTTTACAAGGCCGCACATGGAGTTCGTGAGGAGATCATATCAGAAGACCCGACCCTGGCGAAGCCGCAAACAGTTCGAGCTGGCCAGCGGGAAGATCCTCGCTGCCGGAAGAGCTTCCTGGCTCTACCAGCAAGGATTTTCAGGTCTGAAACGACATCAGGCCGAAGCAGATGCCTCGGCCTGATGGGCGGATCGTGGGTTGATCTTTCACACTGAGCTATTCGGCGTAGAACTGAGTCGCTTCTTCGACGATCAACGGCTTCTGAATCGATTCGCTGGTCAACCGGGCTCGCAGCCGAGTTGATCCGGCGACGGTAGCCTTGATCGTCACTTTGTAGATCAAGCTATCGCGGGCAGCCAATTCCGCAGACGGCTTGAAGATCAGCATACCGCTTTCGACGATATGGCTGGTCGGGCCGTCAACCTTGAGCAGTTCCACGTCCTGGGGCAGTTCGCAAGACACAGCCACCTTCTGGGCACTCTTGGAACCTTCGTTGCGGACACGGATTTCGTAGGTCATTTCGCTGCCAACTTCGACGGGATCGTCGGTGTCTTTCACTTCCATGACCAGCGAGGCGGCACCTTCGACTCGAGTCGCTACGACTGTTGTCGCTTCGATACCGGCATCACCCGTGACGCGGAAGGCGTGTTTGAACTCACCCACTTTTTGGGGCATCAATTCCAGTTCCACCGTCGTGGCCTGACCGACATCCAGATGGCCGATGTACCAGCTGACGGTGCGGGCTTGAGAGTCCCAACGGCCACCATGATTCGCGGTGACAAAATCGAACCCTGCCGCGACGACCTGACTGATCCGAACGTTTTCCGTCGACGTGTTGCTGTTGTTCGTCGCGGTCAGCACGTACTTCGCAGCCCGGTGCATGTAACGCAGACTGGGCCCCGTGGCAGCCAGCTTCAGGCTCGGTGCGAGAACGTTGATCTCGGCTTGAGTCGCTTGTTCCAAGTTGGCGGTGCTGGACTTAGCGATCACTTTCACCGATTGCTCGCCGCCAGCAGTCGCAATCATGCTCAACCGAACGGTCCGCGTTTCACCAGGTCCCAAGGGACCGATATCTGTAGAAAATTCCTTACCAGAAGTACTCTCGAGACCACTGGGCAAGAAGGCTTGGATGACCACGTTCTGTGCGGTCCCCGTACCTGGGTTGGAAATCGTCACGGTAGCGGCAGCGGGCTCTCCGAGATTCACCTCGTTGGCCATCTTGACCGTCGCCTTCAACATCGGCTCAGAAACTTGGAAGGAAGTCGCCGCAGTCCCGGTGAAGCGGACTTGGGCCGAGGCCGCCAGTTCGCCACGTTTCGTGGGGACCATGGTCAGTTCAATCGTTTTCTGCTCACCGGCAGCCAGATTCGCAAATTGCCATTCGAGTTTTGAGCTGGATGATTTCGGGAACGGGACCGACTCCACCAGTCGCACCGATTCGGGGAAACTGGCTTCGACAATGATGTCCTTGGCCGAAACCTTGCCGTTGTTCTTGACGATCAACACACACTGGCACTGTTCGCCCAGCGTGACTTCGCCACGGGCTTCCCATTTCACATCGACTTGCGGTGCTTGATTGTTGGCCGCAGGAGCCGACGTTGACGCCGCAACTGTCTTCACCGTCGTGGTCGGCTTGTTGGTAAGGCTAGTGGTCGAGCTCGTAGGCTTCTTCGTCTCAGGCATTTTGGCGACCGGCGTCTTCGCGGCGGGGATCTTGCCCGGAGTCGTTTTGGCCGTGGAGGTCGCACTGGCCGGCAGAACGCGACGTTGAGCAGCGTTACCAGCATCTTCCGTTAAACCCGCGTTGATGACCTTGCTCGGTCGCTCGCTGGGTTCGAACGGATTGACTTCGAAATCGGATCCGGTGGGCTCATGGCCAGAGACCGGCTGAATCTTGTTCTGAACTTTCTTCTCGCTGGTCAACGCCGTGGCAGGACGGTCTTCACCCGGTTGAACGGATTCCAACAGTTCCTTGTAGCGAGCTGACTTGCGAGCCTGAAGACTGGGCGTAGTCGGAAGGCTGGGTGTCGAGAGATCTCGAGACTTCGCAACCGGTTGTTCCGTCACGAAGGGATCCGCAGTCAGAGATTCCGTTTCCAGGGCCTGACGAGCGGTTGCTTCCGGGCGGGCCGCAGACTGGGCGACCGGCTGCTTCTTGGGCGGAATCGCCGGTTGAATATCTTCGAATAGTTTACGAACCGTCGCGTCGTCAGTTTGGGGCAGCAGATCGTCCTCTTCGCTGAGGAGATCCAGCTCGGACTTCGCAATCGGAGTTCGCGTCTCGGGAACCTTGGCCGTCCCCGGAGTAATGAGATTGCGTTGCTTCGAAGCCACAGGAACTGCGGCCGGACGAGGTTCCGTCGTATAGGATTTGACAGCTGGCGTCTTGGCCGTCGGCGAGATCGTGCCGGTTTGACCAAGAGGTGCACGCCGAGTCGTATCGGGCGCCAAGTCCGCGACATCGTCGGAGACTTTGGCTCGTGCCGTGACCGGACCATCGTCCTTAACCACATCAGGGTTAGGAACTTTGGTCTTGTTCTTGGAGTAGATCAGCAATCGCGACCGAGAGCCGAACAGTCCCTTACGGACAGGAGGGCTCGGATCGTCAGCCGCGAACAACGCTTGCACGGCGCCGGCGGCAATACAAATTACTGGCAGCCACCAAATCTTGCGCATCCTGCACACTCCTTGAACACCACTCCAGGTCAACGGAGAATGTTGCGTGCTCCGCACGCCAAGGTTGAGACATGCTGTCCACAGATCGTCAGTACACGGTCACCATCGAATGCTGGCTTGGAGTGTCTGACCGAGATCTCTGAGGCCACCTTCGGGTGACTCCAGACAACTCTACATCGTCCTGTATCGGCCGTAACAATCGAACCACTTGAGACGATTTGGGAAAATTATCCGGTCGTAAGACCTGAAGCGATCACCTCCACAATAACGGGAAGGCGAACTGGCCATCAGATGAGTGGGGTTCAGCTCGATGTCGGAGTTCAAGACGTCAGGCAGAACGCTCTAACTCAACATCTCCGTTGTGACTCAGAGGATGCTGATTAAGGAGTGCGATTGGCTCATGAATTCGGGTTCGCAGAAAACTTCCCTGAAAGGGACGGACTGCATAGCCCAGGGTCGCTCGGTACGCCGAGCGCACCCTGGGTTGAGAACCACACAAGTCATTAACCCTGAAAGGGTTGCACCTGCTGAATTACTGGTAACCAGTGGAACCCTTACAGGATTCGTTCTAAATTTTTGGACAAGTACCCACGGAATTGTCGTGCCACTGCTTTGCAACTGTACTCAGTTGCAAAGCAGTGTATTTCCAGCCGTCCGGGCACTGCTTATCCGCCGAGTACAGCGGAAAAGCAGTGGCACGCAAACCGAAATCTTCGCTGTGACACAGCGTCTAGACCAATCGAGGTGTAAGCGTCACAGTGAAACTACGATCGTTCGATACACCAGCGAGACTGAATCAGTCCTCGGAAGATCCGCCCAACTGTTCTCGCAACGCATCTCGTTCCTGGCGAGTGACTTCCAGATCGAACATCAAATACTTGATGTCCAATCGCAGCTGTGAAAGCGCTTCTTGCACCAGACCCAGAATGCGGCGGCGACGGCGAACGGATTCGACAACCTGACCGTACAGCTGCGGCAGTTCCCCCTGATCCGGAGGGGTTAAGAGGGCGAGACGCCGCCCTAACTCGACCAGCTCTCTGGGGAGTTCGTCTGTTGCTGCGTCAGGGATACGTGAGTGTGTATTCTTCATAGTCCTGCCCGACTCCATCACCTCGAATCCTCTTCCGAGTATCAGATTCTGTGCCAAGCGCCTTCAGAATGCAACAGGATGGCACAACATTCTATTCTATTTAGAGTTATGAACTACGCCCCAATTTGAGCCCTGATAACCTCCGTTGACATTGTTCGCACTTTTCATCTTGGCCTTGTTCACAACAGCTATTAAAATCAACCACTTGTGTCTGATTGAAGGATTTCACTCCAATTCACTTTGTTACAATAATCAGGGTCGTGCGGAGCGTGATGTCGGTTGCAGAATGGAGCTTTTTTTGAGCCAATCGCTGTCTCAAAAAATGCCGTAGGGAAGCGGCGCAAACTATGACACTCAGGGCCAACAGGGTGTATGAGTCTGGCGTCTCCGTGAGGAGGCTGTCTGCATGGGTCTTCGTTTGCCTGCTCTTGGCCGCAGTTCCTCTCCTGGCCGGCGATTTTCTGGAAGGGTTTGATGGCCCGCAGACCAGCTGGACCATCGCCACTGACTCCAAACTGTGCCGCATCGTCGACCATCGTCGGCACGAGAAAATCCTGCGGTTTGGAACAGGATCGGAAAACGTCATCCTCGATGTGCCAGAGATCGCACGCGCCGAGCTCTCCCATCGACTCAGCCCGGCTCGCGTTCTGGAAGAACCTCTGACGGCGAATGTCTGGGTCCGTTCCAATCGGACAGGAGCCAAGTTTTCGCTGCGCCTGGTCTATCCGCATCTCACCGATCCCGAGACCGGACAGATTGTTTTTCGGCTGGTGGACGGAGAAGCCTACCAGCTCGAAAACAAATGGCAGATGTTGAGCTGCGCGATTTCCGAGAAGGGGCTGGTCCGCCGCAATCAGCTGCTGCGAGCTCAATACGGAGCGAACGCCAACCTGAGCGATGCGTACGTCGACCGGGCTCTGATCTCCATCGATCTGGGAGCCGGAACGACAGAATTGTTCTTAGATGAATTGAAACTCGGCCCCGTTGTCAGTCCCAGTGCCGATGTCCCGGTCTTACCAGAAAAAGCCGCGGCCGCAGCCGAGCAACACGTCGTCAAGATGCAGCACGACCGTTTGATGATCAATAACAAGCCGCGATTCCCCGTGCTCATCCCCTATCACGGCGAGCCTCCCGCGGAGCTGGTGAACCTGGGGGTCAACATGGTCTGGGTCCCCCGGTACGACGACCGTGACGTGATTGATGCTCTCGCGAATGTTGGGATTGGCGCGATCGCCACGCCTCCACTGGCGTTGTCACCCGACGGAGAAATCCTGGACGCCGAGAACGCCGGTTTGGCATCATTAGGCGAAGAGCTCGATCCGATTCTATTCTGGATGCTAGGCAATGAGATCCCCGTCAGCGGACGCAAGCGGCTGGGCAACTGGCAAAAGCAATTGCTGTCGGCCGATCGTCGTCGTCACCGTCCGTTGATGGCCAGTGTTACCGGTGGCGAGAAGGCCTATTCCAAACTGGTGGCGATGCTTGGCGTCAGCCGCCCGGTGCAAGGGACCAGCCTCGACTACTTACGCTACCGTGACTGGTTATCCGATCGGCAACTGGCCGCTCGGCCCGGCAGTTTCATGTGGACCTGGGTGGACCTTGAGTATCCCCCTGAACTGTTGGCCGCACGGCAGGCCAAGCAACTGATTCAGCCTGTCATGGAACCGGAACAGCTGCGTCTGCAAACGATCGCCGCCCTCTCTAGCGGCGTACGAGGCCTCGGTTTCTGGTCGACGCAGGGACTCTTCAATGAGGGAGTGGCCGCGGCCGAGACACGGCTGATGCTGAAGCAATTACAGCTCGATATGAAACTGCTGGAACCATGGTTGGCCACAGGCTCTCCCGTGGGGAATCCCAAATTTCAAATGCTGCGGCCCAGCAAGCCGGCCAACATCGCCACCGCCGCCCGTAAGCCCGCCGTGGTCCCTGTCGGACATGCGGTTCCGGCCACGACCGGAACCGCGATCACCGCCGCACCACACATTTCAGCAACCCTCATCGAATCCGATTTCGATACGACGTTATTGCTTGGAAGTTGGTTCGAGAAAGACGCTCAGTTTGTCCCAGGTCAGATGGCTGCCGACGACGTGCAGATCATCGTCCCCGGAATTAAGGAGACGGCCAAGGTTTGGGAAGTCACCACCACCGAAATCCGGTCTCTGATGACCGATCGGAATGCCTTCCCGGGAGGCACATTGATCCGTCTGCCACGGTTTGAATTGACCACCGCGATTGTGATTTCCTCCAATCTGTCGTTGGGTGCCGATCTTCGCCGTCGCATGTTCGAAATGCAGGCGGAAAGTGCCACCTGCATCGTGCAGCTGGCGCGAGCCAAATTGAAACGGGTCGAGGGTGTCGTTGTGGAACTGCAGGCTCTCGGACGGGCTCAGCCTGACGTCGATCGCATGCTCAAAAAGGCGCGGCAGCTGACAGACCTGGGAACCAAGGACCTCGAACGCAAGAACTACGATGCCGCCCGTAAAAACGGCGATTTGGCCCTACAAATGCTGCGAATTCTGCAGCGGGCCCACTGGGACGATGCCGTGGCGACGTCCACGCACGCCGTCTCCAATTCCAACACGATCTGTTTTCAAACGCTACCGGACCATTGGCGTCTGCAGGCCAAGATTCAATCAGACCGCACCCGTTCGACCGAGAATCTGCTGCATTCAGGAGACTTTGAAGACGAAGACACGTTTCGCACGGCCGGGTGGCAACACACGCAGAATGCTGTGCCGGGAATTGTCGCGACGGCAGAGCTCGTACAAACCAGCGGCCGCAAGGGATATTGCCTGCGGATGGCTGCCGGAGTTGCTCCGGACAACCCGGCCCCTCTAATTGTCGCCGCCGCACCGGTGACCGTCGTCACGCCGAGCGTCCAAGTACAGAATGGCCAGACCGTACGGATTCAGGGGCAGGTGAAGCTGCTGCGGAACGTGACGGGGACCCGCGACGGGTTCCAGATTTGTGATTCGATCGGCGGTTCGACGAAGGCCATTCACTGGATGCAATCGGGCGACTGGCACCGCTTTGAAATTCTGCGAGAAGTGGAAGCCACCAACACCCTGTCGCTGCAGCTGACCTTGTTTGGGATCGGCGAGGTTCTGATCGATGACCTCAAAATCGAACCCATCGAATTACCCGGCGTAACTCTTCCCCGGACCGAGTAGTCACCGGTCGGCAAGCCGCGATCACGGAACATGGGCAATGGCTCCGCGTCTCCACTACTCCCATTTCGTGATCACGCCACCGAGGACTCGGGACAATCCCAATTCGGTTTGCAACAACAGGGCTCCCTGCTGGTCGACTCCTTGGCAGACGCCAATCGTGACCCGGTCGCCCACGGTGTGATGAATCAAACGTCCCTGCAGAAAGCAGAGCTCATTCCAACGTCGAGGCAACTCCGGGTCATTGGCACTTAACTGCTGCAAGTGCCGCTCGAGTTGCTGCAAAACTTGAATCAGGACCATTGGCAGATCCCATGTCCGATTCGACGCATCACACAACGCCGTCGCGGTAGGCCACAGTTCCGGCGGTGCGTTGTCGAGCGAATTGTTGACGTTAATCCCGATGCCCACAACCAGCTTGCCCGATTGCCGTGGCGGGATCTCCACCAGAATTCCACAAATCTTGCGGCCATGCAAGAAGACGTCGTTGGGCCACTTGAGCCCAATCTCGGCCTGAGGCAATAACTCTTCCAAGGCCGCGCAAACGGCGAGCCCCGTCGCCAGTGAGACTTGTGGCCAGCGTTCCTGAGGCAGCTCCAGCGATTTCGTATCGAGCAGCAACGAAAACGTGAGCGCGCCCCCCGAAGCCCACCAGCGATTGGCCCCTCGGCCTCGCCCTGCCGTTTGCTCTAGCGCCCAGATCAACAACGGGGTTTCACTGGAAACCTCGGCCGCGGCCAGATCGAGAGCCCGGTCGTTCGTCGAGCCAATTTCCGCATGGAATTCGACTTGTTTCACGAACGTTTCGGCAACAATCTGCGGGGCTGGAAGCATACTTAAAATCTTCACCAGCATTCAGAGATGCTGATCGTGAGGAATGCGATTGGCCGTTGAATCCGAGTTTGCAGAAAACTTCCCTGAAAGGGAAGGACAACATAGCCCAGGGTCGCTCGGT
>JAZKFE010000232.1:0-3433 GCA_040386595.1 Planctomycetota bacterium
GATTCCCGATAGACTTAGCGGTTCGGCAGGAGCCTCACCCTCCCAGAGGATCAAAATCCTTCACGGTGTCGCCTATTTAGGACTACGGCATCGCTCATTGCGTTGTTGCCGGAGCCACGGGTTGAGCGGGCGCCACCGCTGCAGGAGCAGGGGCTCCCCCTGTTCGAGATTGAATGGCACCCCAGATTACTGGCCAGTAAATGTAGGCCCCCACGCCGATTCCGATCAGAACGGCCAGATAAATGACCAGCGAGATCAACCCTTTCACGCCGTCAAAGAAACCCCGAAACCATTTGATGTATGGGCGCCAGCGCTGGGCTCGATCAATTTGCTGATACAGCTTGTCGAACTCCTGAGTCTTCTTACTTGCGCTTGCCTGCACCACCTTGGCCTTCAGGATCTGCTCGAACTCCGGGTAACTTGCGAGAGGCCGATAATCCGTGCTATTTGCCGGGCAAGCTTTGACCTTGGCGTCCAGGGTGCCTGCTTTGAGCAATTGGCGAATCTGAGTCGTTGTAAACTTCGCCTTCTTGGGAGGCCCGTTCGCCTGCGACTGAATCACTTGCCAGACCGCATCACCTTGTGTCTGAGCCGCCGCAGCACTCGCTACAGGAGCTTTGGCGCCAGGTACCGAAGTCGCGGGACGTCCGGCGGCGGCAGGGTTTCCTACAGAACTCCCCGCCAGAACCGTCGCCGATGGAGGCGCAGCGGCAACTCCCGAACTGGCGATGAACGACAAGACCGTATTAGCACGCCCCACAGACTGCAGATCGCGAATCAGCTCTTCATAGGTCTGATATCGCGTTTTCGGATCTTTGGCAATCATCTTGTCGATGATCAGGTCCAGACGTTCGGGGATCTCCTTGTTCAAGGACCGGGCCCGCGTAAAGGTCCCCTTGGTCTTGGACATGATCAACTCCATGGCCGACGTTCCCTTGAAGGGGAGCTCGCCAGTCAGGAAGTAGTAGCAGGTGCAGCCCAAGGCATAAATGTCGCTGCGATGGTCGACATGCTTCGCATCCGTGGCCTGCTCGGGGGGCATGTAGTAAGGCGTTCCCAGTCCGGTGCCGCTCTGGGTCATGGACATGTCTTCGTCGGTCGCTTTCGCCAACCCCATATCCGACAGCTTTACCACACCTTTTTCGGTTATCAGCATGTTGTCGGGCTTGATGTCCCGATGGATCAGGCTCATTTCGTTGGCGTACTTCAGGGCGTCCGCGATGATCAACGTGACGTGCAAAGCATCGCCAATTTCCAGCTTCTGCTGGTTGTTCATCCAATCCTGCAGGCTGCGGCCTTTTTCATGGCCTTTAACCAGTTCCATGGCCAGATACAGCAGGCCTTGTTCTTCCCCGACAGCATAGCCCTGAACAATATTCGGATGGTTCAGCTTCGCCATCGTCTGGGCTTCGCGTTTGAACCGCTTCACGAAGTTCTCCTGCTTGGAGAACTGCTTATTCATAACCTTCAACGCGACCTGCCGGTCCAGGCTGACTTGATGGGCGAGAAACACCTCGCCCATGCCTCCTTGGCCGAGCTTTTTCATTAGTCGAAAATCGCCCAGCTGAGTGGCCTTTTTCTCGCCACCACTCGCGGGCTTTTGTGCCGGGGGATGGGCTGGCGCTTTTCCACTTGTCTGTGGTGCCTCGGCTCGGGTGGCGTCCAAGTTCTGGACCGCGGTCCGATTCGGTCCCGGTCCAGTGGAATTCCCTGAAGGTGGGGGAGTAGCAGCATCGGGTACCACTGTCGCGTCCAAATTCTGAGCCGTCGTGGGTGGTTTAGGCTGGGGAGCACTCATGCGAGTCACTCTTTCCGAAAGAATGAAGACCGAATCAAAAAGAAAAAATTGGTCGCCCTGACGTGACAAAACAAGAAAATGAAGGGAAGTACGTCAACGCGAACCGCGAAAAGTTGCTCACATGGGACGAGGCATCGTCACGGAGATTCTCTCTGCGCAACCGCCCTGTGTGCGGTCGGAAAAGAGAACAAAATATCGCTTATTTAAGATTTACGCCTGATTATGGGCAGATCCGTGAATGGAGGCAAATAAATCTGCACCAGCAGCCGTTTTTTGCTCCAGACACGCAAAGTCCGCTACAACCCGCAACATAAGCGAGTCGGCAACCTCCGCCCAGACCAGGACTTAATGATTCGGATGATCTCACCAGAGGGTGAGTCCGAGGCCATGAAAATGGGGCCTCGATGACCGCATGAGCAAGACGTTTAGTCTCGACGGTTTTGGGATGTCCGGATCAAAGAATTCGCACCCACGCAAGTTTTCGCGTTTCTTTGAATTCTTTGCTCTCTTTGACCTATCGTTTGCGATGTTCGTTTCAGTCGCCAGGACTTATCTTCTGTCCCGTTTGGTAGTTAGTCGCGAAGTGAGCTAAGCGGCAGAATTCTTAGGACTCACCTTTCACTTCACCCCGCTTCTTTGAATTCTTTGTTCTCTTCGCGGCAAACGCCCGACCCCAGACCCTGTTGGTTGAAATCACGAAACAGCCCAGATTTCAGAATCTGGGCTGAGCGAAGCGAACAAAGACAATGTTCCTCAACGACTGCCGATTTACATCGACGGCACATTCGGAATTCGTTCAACCAAGCCGTCAACTTCGGCCAGGTAGGCCAGCAGCCGGTCACGCTCGTTGGTGAGATGGCGCACTCGCAGCAGCGATCTGACGCGTGTCGTCAGTTCCAGCTTATTGACCGGCTTGGACAGGAAGTCATCGGCACCGGCGTTGACCGCTTTCTCAATATCACCGGATTCATTCAGCGCGGTGACCATGATGATCGGAATGTCGCAAGTGATTTCTGATTTCTTCAGCCGCTCGCAGACTTCATAGCCGCTCATCCGCGGCATCATGATGTCGAGCAGAATCAGATCTGGCTGTTCGCGTTCGACCTGTTTGAGAGTCGCTTCGCCATCGTTGGAGAAGTCGATCAAATAGCCTTCGCCCGCCAGATAGGCTTCCAATAATTCGCAGTTTTGTTGATTGTCGTCCGCAATCAAAATGCGCGACGGTCCCGTCGTATAATCGAGACGCATGATGGATCCCCAACGGCCAACGCGTGAGTAAGTTTCGCGCCGGATTGCTATGCCATCACTGACCCACCTTGGCCCGTGAGCATCGCGCGCCTGCTAGCCGCGCAGCCCAACCCAGTGCTCAACTTCAATTGTCACACGACGCTTGGTCGTTACCCAAAGTTGTGGTGAAAATACTGTCGAGAGAATACACAATTTCTCTGGTTGGCCCCAATAGGTTCCCAGCCTGAAAAGACCACTCAGAGAATCCGAATTTCTGAAAGTGTACCATACCCGTCAAAAGTTGAATACCCCAAACCCCCTGACTCCACTCTATCCACTGTTATTACAACAGCTTACGCCGTCTGCAGGGGATTAGTTTTAACATGAATGTTGGTGAGTCACTCGTAT
>JAZKFE010000233.1:0-1279 GCA_040386595.1 Planctomycetota bacterium
CCTCCTGAATCGAGAACTACTCCCTCGGGAAACATAGAATACACGAGCCTGACATTGATCGATAGACGGACCAGTAGGTCAGGCTGTGCCTGACGTGATTCGAGCCCAAGCACGAGAACGCCTTCAGACTGCGTGTTCCACCGTGCCATTTCTGGTTGATTGTGCTGTGTCATCGACAAGACGTCAGGCACAGCCTGACCTGCTTGGTTGTCTTGACCCCAAATTCAAGCCAACCGCGCCGCCGCGAAACAGTGGCGCGAGACAAATGGCGCCGGGGGACAGTCTCTTATGCAGTAATTGAGTCTTGCTCTATTTCCTTCCTATGGTTGACAGAAAGACTGCATTTGTCACCATAGGGGGCCGGAAAACGGTCAACTTTGGAAGGAAGCGGGCAATGCGAACATTCTGTGGGGCGGTGACCGAGACAAACGACGTGGGTGTGGTGGCGGAACAGTGTCCGCACTGCGGCCGACTCACGCCCTGCCTATTGAGAACTGTGAGCCAGGGCAACTACATCTGCTTTGTGAGAATCTCAGAGTTGTTGCGAGACAGCTCCTGCATGTGTACCGAGTGTCTCCAGCCATTTGCGGGGAAACCTTACTGGAGCTACGCAGAAGTTGTGCCGATCCGGGACGCCCGCGGTATGGAGCTGGACGCCCTGTTGACGAAAACAAACCCGATTCTGGCAGATCGAAGTCACTTCAAAGAGCAGATTGAGTCGCTGGGTGGCGATGAACATTTTGCGGTTTCGTATCAGAACGTCGAAGGCATGCGGCCGGGAAGGCTGCGTTCCAAGCTGTCGCGGGATCTGCTGAACTGGCCCCGCCTGAGTGAGATTCAGCGGGATGAACTCCAGCAACAGATTGGGGCCCTGTCTCGAGCATGGCAATTTGCGAGACAGATGGCAGTCGGATTCCCTACGTCGTCGGGATCTCTGACCTTTTTCCTATCAGTACCGATGTTTGGCCTGATTTTGATTTGGATGTTGGTGACTCGCAGTTGGATCTGGGGAGGCCTCACCCTGGCATTGATCGTTCTTGCAGCAACGGTACTCGAATCCATCCTGTTCAAGCGAGTGGTCCGCCGATGGACGCGCAACGTTTTGGCGCACGAGGCCGAAGATGTGAACGTCCGCCTGGATGACTTTGTCGCCGTAGTGGACGACATCGAGCCAATGCCGCGCCCAGCGCTCCCCGTAGCGAGGACTGGCGAGCAGTCGATCGACCAGCTTCTCGTAGGCGTCCGCCGCGGGGTCGTTCACGAAGGCCTCCTTTTCCTC
>JAZKFE010000233.1:1289-27323 GCA_040386595.1 Planctomycetota bacterium
CGATGAGAAACCATCTCCAGGACATTCGCCAGACTTTGATCGCAGTGGGAAAATTACAGCCCGCGCCAACCCAAGAAACGCGCTGATCGCGGGACAGGGGGGCACTGCCCTCTAATTCGCTTCGCTCACATAGGTTCAGAGAACCTGTGCCACCCAGCATGAAGCTAAATTTTGGGTGATTCTGCAATATCGACTCTTCCCGCATCACTGTTGAGGCGATCCAGCGTAGAAAGTAACGAGATGTTGTCGTCAATGATTTCGATGATCTCACGAGCGGCCCTCCATAAATCTCCTTCTTGAAAAATACCATACAGTACCCAGAGAATCTTCAACGCCTCAGTGCGACATCGCAATCCTAAATCGGGAACACCTCGGGCAACCTCATCAGTATGCGACTCACCATTTACGATCTGGAATAGAAGTTCCAGCAACTGAATTCTCACCCATTTCGGCCTTGTTGTATTGACGAGTGCAGCACCAATGAGTGAAACAGTATGCACAGATACCTCAAACAACGCCCCTTGCACTATTACGTGATTTTCAAGCTTCCAATATGCCTTCACCGCAGATTCAGGCCCATCTGATCTAAGTAGCTCAAGAAAAGCATGTGGAATTGCGATGGCTGGGCCGTCAGCTTCCCGTACTTTACTCCAATCACACCCGGCAATTTCGGCATCAACTAACAAATCCAGAATCATTCAACGATTCCTTATCAGTTCGACCAAGGCCCATTCGGCTCAAATTGCGTTTCCCCAGGAAACAGCGAGGTAAGTCAGGCTGTGCCTGACGTGATTCGAACTTAAGCACGAAAACGCCTGCAGACAGCGTATTCCACCGTGCCATTTCTGGCTGACTGTGCTGTGCCATCGACAAGACGTCAGGCACAGCCTGACCGACTTGGCTAGATCATTGCGTGCGGGGCAGGACGGCCCGGTTTGCGGTGTAACCAAGGCCCCCTGCGAATTCATTTGAAACACCAGTTTACCGTGGATATTATCACGTGGGAGCGGAATATTTATGATTATCGTGATGAAATATTGTTAGCTAACAGAGGAACTCCGTGCGATACTCTGAAAGTGCATTCATCCCATGACAAGTGGTCCGGCCCCTACCAACACGAAATCGCCTTCAAGTCAGCGATTGCGGATTGAGTATTTCGATCAGAATGAATCGTTCGCCAGCCAACTGCCACGTTTGGGCACGATCGAACAAGAACTCGCGTTTGTGGACAGCGCGGGGCCTTGGTATTTGGTTCGCCTAGACGCTCCAGTTTTCTACCAGGAAAAAGGATATTCGCAATTGTTGCTTATGTCCCGCTGGGTGGGGTATTCGATCGCGGGGCAGGAAAAGACCTCTGTGTTCATGCTGCTCGTCCCGGATGGTGTCGCTCCGAAACCAACTCAATCTCACAAACTGTTCTCGCATGTTGCATGGGGCGTGGCGACACTGGTTTAAATGCCACAAAAGCTGAGGCCGTGGCACTGCTTTGCGACTGCACTCGGTTGTTAAGCAGTGCCTTACCGATCTGGCATCCTTTAGACAGGGGGCCCCAGTAACCTCGGCCCCCCCAAGCCAATAGGCCAGTGGCACAATCAATACGGTTGGGATCCTCACAAGCCTGACTTAGGTGAACCATCCGACGGCCCCATTCCTGTGGGCATTCTCCGCCATTTCGAGGAGGAGCGGGGATTGCATTCGTTACGTCTTCAAATTACTGTTCATCGTGTTAACGTTGACAGAGATCCTCTTGCCGCTATTCCTCATTTGAGGCCGTAATGATTCACCGCCGCCTTGCTGTTGTCTGCGCCAGTTTACTGTGTCTGTCCCTGATTGCCGCTCAGCAAGTTGCGGAACGATTTCAACGGCGCCTGGCTGCTGCGGATGCCAACTATCAAGATGCAGTTCGGAAGGCGGAAAATACGAAATTCACTGCGGTATTGAAGGCCTCGACCGATCGGACGAAGGCCTATAAGTCGGTTCTGGTCGACGCGACGAAGGCCGGAGACTTCGATCAGGCGACTCAGGTTAAGGAACTGTTGGTCAACATCGAGACGAGTTCCACCGCCAAGGAACGGCCCGCGAACGTTGTCAAATTCAAGACCCACAACTACGCCGTAATCCCTGAGTCCATGACGTGGCATCTGGCATCGCGCTACTGCGAAGATATGGGCGGCCATCTGGTTTGCGTGAACGATGCAGAGGAGGAAGAGTTCGTCGTCAAACTCTGCCAAGGGAAAAAGAACCTTTTCTGGTGCGGGGCGACAGATGAGCCCCAAGAAGGAAAATGGAATTGGGTCACCGGCGAACCTGCTAACACCAAACAATCAAATCGGTGGGTCTTCGATAACGGACTGTCAGTGAGTCATTGGCTCGTTTTCTCGGGCGAGAGCGGTCAATTTGTGGACGAGGTCAGCGGATTTCGGATCCCATTCATTTGTGAGTGGGAAAAATAGTATCCTCAAGCGAGCCCATTCTTCGGAACGACTTGGAACCACTCCTTCCGCGGATGGCCGAGATTAAGAAGCATCCCGGGCAGTCCAGCCGTATGGGAGTATATGTTGGTTGGCGTTGACGATTTAACGGCACATCCTGTGTTGCGGATTCGAGGACCGATGCACCTGAAACTACAATATGAGTTTCGCGATGGCGGGTTGCTGACTGCACCGGAGAGGGTGGTCTGCACGCTGTGAGCGCGATCGATTGAAAGTCACAAGTACCGAGCGAATTCCGGAAAGGCCGTCACGGCCTCCAGCTCAGTAGATCAGGCCGTACCTGCAGTCTATTGTCTGCCTCGAAGAACACGAGTGCCCTCGAACTTGAGAGCGATCCAAGATCCGCAGGATGGGCATTCTTGCCCGTCGGTATCGGCTTTTCTTACGAAGAGACGGGCAGGAATTCCCATCCTACAAAAGGATCTGATCCCTTCGCCCCCAATCACTCTGCTATCCCAAATAGATCGTCCTGATTCCCATTTTCTATTTTGCCTTGATCGCGATTATTATTACCAGTATCCTTAATGATGACTAACGTGAGTGACGCGATCCTCGCCCCGCTAAACGAGTGGCTCGTTCGGTGGCTATCTGGTGAGAGCATCGATGTAATCTCCCTCACTTGTCTCTCTTGAACGATTTAACTCTTCTCCATCGAGAAGCCCGCGCCCGACAGAACCGAGAGAATGCCGCGAAGCTGGCCAGTCTCGGAATCACCCCCGCGGAAGCGTCTCTATTCAACGTCATTCACTATGGTGTCACGGTTTCTGCCGACAACTTGTGCTACCGAGCAGCGCATGGGGACTATGCCGTCGGTGGTCCGAGCACCGAGGATTTGACACAAGCTGCACTCGCAGACTGTTTTGCCAAGGGCTGGTTGCAAGTCGTCGACGCAGCTACGCTCAGCCGCATTCAAGAAGAACTGCGACGCGAAGGAATTCTGGGGCCAATCTATGGATATCCCTCAATTGGAGGGGTCGACTTCACACACGCAGGCGCTGAGCAGTGGTACCGCATCGTGGAGCTTCTCTGGGATGGTGGATCCGCCAAGCCCTACCGATATCCCGATGTTGTTCACGAGAAATCATCGCACTATTTTCGGTCTGAATCGAAAGCGATCATAGGGCACGACCTCTGGAAGCACCGCGAGAATGTCGTGGCCGTTTCGGAGCCAATTCAAATTGGGCCCTGGCGTGCAAACTGGTGGCGCCGGTTTGCTATGGGCTATCGGATCGATGTCGAAATGCGAATGCAGTGGCAGGGACAGATTGCGAATCGTGAAGGATCTGTGTACTTCAACTGGCGGGACTTGCCTTTCAATAGCGAGATTGCCGCTGATGTCCTAAACCGGCACAGCTTGGAATGCAATGAGTGGCTCGTCTTAGCAGAACAGGATGGCAAGCACTACAGAATTGTCGAGGATGCAGCAGAAGACTCAGACAACTCCGATGGTGCGACTCGGGATGCTGAATGGTCACGTGGCATGGAAGCATGTTTGCGTAAAGGTTGGCTACGTCGCTTGAATGAGCAGGCGATAGCGGAGATTGACACATTACTCAATTCTGACGCCGCCGTAACTCCCGTCCTCCCGAATCTAAAGCGGCATTGGCGCCACATCGCCTTCACGAATGAGGGGGCCAAGTTGTACCGGATGGTATCAGCTCAGATCTTTGGTCAAGAGTGGGAAGATCACCTTGACGTCTCGGTTACGTACTACTCGGAAGAACATCGCTATTGTGCAACGGAGGCGGGACTCATTAGCTCCGATAAACATTCCCCTCGCACAAACGAAACACCACAAACCACACGAACCGTCCCCATTGGCCCCTGGTGCGTAAATTGGTGGCAGCGATTCCCCTCTGGCTACCGTATGGAACTGACATTCGGCGACAAAGAGCGTCCACTTCAGCACGAATAGCCGCGATCGCAGGGATAGCCAAGTAGGCCAGGCTGTGCCTAACGGTGTTTCTTCACTCGCAGAGTGGCACCGACTCTTGAACACAAGGTGGGGGGGGCAAACCTGCGCCACCAAATAAGCGAAAAAAAATGCCTATGATCGAGAACTTGTATCAGAAAGTTGAAGCAATCCTCAACAACGAAAGTCGATATTGGGATTATGTCAGCGCACTGACCGAAGAAGTCATTGACCAACTCGGCGAAACGGTCAATATGGGGGACGAATATCTGATCGAGTCGCAGGTGTCCCGCTGGTGGAAAAAGCAGAATTTCGCTCCAGATCCCGACGACTACTAGCCAGCCTCATTAGACGACGTCATGAACCTTGACTGTCCGTTTTTGGCAAAGGAGCGCACGAACTTGCGATGTTCATGGAGTGATCCAGGTTGATCGATTGGGGTCGGGTGTGCCAAATTTCAAAATTGGCCAGTCATCGACGCCCTAAACGCTCACATTTACCAGTAGCCAATTTTGATGTCTTTTTTAATGCCCGCCCCCGCATTTGAAGGGGAGCAAGAATTCAAAGAAGTGGCGAGTTTGATCGTTTGATAAAGCACATAATCAAGACGATCGCACGCTGGGTGACCTTGGGACATGGGGGCTTTCTTAATTTGCCCTGAACCGTAGAATTGAAATACGGGCTTTGTTTCACAAGGAGCTATCATGCCAGACAAACCGGAAATCTTGCCAGATGTCCATGATCCTGATGAAATCATTCTCATCGGACCGATCAACGAGGATGAGGAAGAGGAGGACGAATCCGAAGAGTCCCGCGTCAGTCGAGCCGTTCATGAACCTCGCTCCGAGACCAGGCCGCCCGTAACAGGCTGCTCGATGCCGATGTGACGGACCGTCGAGTGACTCGCCCCATGACTGGGTGTCGCTGGTTTGAATGCCAGAAAACTGAGGTTGTGGCACTGCTTTGCGACTGTACTCAGACGCTAAGCAGTGGTTCCGTGAATGCGCATTTCTCCCGGAGCACTGCTTAGGTGCGGCGAATATGTCGTGCCCCAAATTCAAGCCAACCGCGCCGCCCCAAAACAGTGGCACGAGACATTCGATCCCCGGCGGAGTGTTGATGAACAGCTATTTCTTGACTGGCACATCGACGTCATAGGTGGCCTGTTTTTTCGGGAGGTTGGCTTTGGTGGAATAATCGGGAAACAAGGGCCCGCCACGAAATGCCAAGGGACCTGTGGCTCCTTTCGGAACCTCAAAGGCCGTAATTTTTACTCTATACGGTCCGCCTACCACGCCTTGGGCGAGGGGCACGGAATACTTGGAGTCCCGGACCACAGCGATCGTGGCTGGGCCAGAATTGCCTGCCGCTTCATCGGGTTGGAAGAAGATCTCTCCATCCAGCACGGGCTTGCCATCAAAGGTTACCGCTCCGGAAATTGGAAATCGAGTGGGGCCATCAGTGCCCCCCCAACATCCCGAACTGACCACGAGCGCGGCCAACAGTGCCGTGTTGATGATGCGGCTAATGAGTCGAACCGGAGAGCTGATCGGCGTTGGGGCAACTGTCACGCAAGCAGTCATCAATGAAATCCCTCGAAAAACAGGCCGTGAAGACACGAATAACCGACGGTCAGAATCGACAATGGAAAATGTCAGCGAGGTTAGCCATCGGGGTCAGATTTCAGACTGAGCAGACTCGATGGCCAGCCTCAAGATTTCGTTTGATTTTACTGCAGCGAACCAGAGGGATCGCCATCGTTGCGGATGCCCAGCTTTTGAAAGGTCGTACTGTTCATGTTCTGACTGAGAAAATGCACAGAACCATCTGCCAGCGCGAAATGAGCTCCCCCGACATGGCGACTGCTGAAATAATCTGCCATGTAGTAGAGGTAGCTGGTGGTTGCGGGATTGCTGGGAAAGCTATTAATGCCCTTCCAGGCTGTGGCGAGCGTAGGGGGTAAGGCCCCGTCCGTGCGAGTGCTCGCGGCAGACGCCCAACCTTGAGCGCGCTGCGGAATTGAGGTATCCGCAAGTGTCGTGTTGTAAAAACTCTCTCCGACCATGAGAACATTGCTGGATCCGTCAGTGAGGTCTCGGAATCCCACTTTGGAATTTATGTAGAGTGTCCCGTTCGTGTAGAAGCGAATTCCGGTGACGGGAATACAGTCGTGCAGATTATCTCCGCCTCCCTGCACTCCACGATAATTGCCGATATTCGTCGTCCCATTGGCGTTCGGATCAGAGGGGCACCAGTAAACGGGCATCTTCATCTTGAAGGCAGCATCGTTGGTAACAGACCCTTGATAAACCGCCGCATCGGCCAGAACGGTGAAATCTTCGCTGCAATTGAACTGATTGTAGGCGGCCGTCTGATCGAGATAGGGAAGAATCAACACGGTCCAGGGGGCTCGTCCCTTATAGCTGGGAGCTCCGACACACCAGTTCGCGGCGGGGGGGCCAGACAAGGAAACTCCGCCCGGGCAGAAAAACTGAAAGGTTTCGGCATAGTTGTGCAGAGCTAAGCCAATTTGCTTGAGATTGTTCTTACACTGCGAGCGACGGGCAGCCTCTCGGGCTTGCTGCACTGCAGGTAACAGCAGAGCAATCAGAACCGCGATGATCGCGATCACCACCAAGAGTTCAATGAGCGTAAAGCCGGGGCGATGCCTTGCCATAACAAGCCTCTTTGTACTAAATCAGGAATGAGAAAGAACTTACAGACAAAGAAAACAAGAGCGTCTAGATCGTGATGCGTCACCGAGATTCTGGCGAACACAAACACATCAACACATGAGCGGACCCCGATTGTATCGCAAAGGCATTGGGAATCAATTGGTATCCGGAATTTCCCGGATGGGATCAGCTTCGGCACTGGCGACGGGGTGGATTTCGCCGTTCACCATCACCAACTACAATCGCATTCAGCCGTTGGGGCTCGGTCAGAATGTGGAATGTCCGTGAAAAATCCACGGGGTGCCCCAGGTTCTTGCAACCTGGGGCGATAGGATGTGTGTGGGTGAAGGTCTCGTATTGAGGTGACATGTGGGTTTCTTTTTAGCAATCTCCTGTCCACACTGCCGACTCATGGTTATTGAAGTCCGGATGTTGGCGCTATGTAGCCAACTTGGACCGCCAGATGTCGACTGTATTTACTGTCGGCAACCGGTTGCGGTAGGGCGATCTGAATGGTCGGATCAGTCATGGAAGGGCAGATCATGGTACGTCATCATCACGATGATTTATGCCGCCCTGGTGGGAAGCCTGACGGGATGGGTGGTTCATCAGTCCATTGCCAGGTGGAACAAGAATCCCACGAATCTGGATCTGCGGAGTTGGGCGTTTCCGGTCACCGCGGGTATTGCTGGTAGTCTGGTCATTCTCCTGCAGGTCTATCGCATTTATGCGTCTCGCAGGCGTTCATTGACGGGCTACCGTTTGACTCAAGCCGACTTCTTTTTTGACCTGCAGTGGAATCTCCATTTGAAGTACCTGTTCCTGCTAATCTGGATTGGCGCCATTGCCATGATCAAGTTCCAGTGATCGCGGGATGCTCCAGTGGAATATGCTTCTCAGAGGAGAAGGTTCGATGTCAAACCCATTGATTGTCCAAGACTGGATTAGTACGCATCAGTGCGAAATGTCGGAGAACGCAATCCGTGACCTCTTTCAACCAGCAGGTCACTACCGAATTAGTTGTGCAAAGTACCCAGTCGGCGCGAGTTTCGCTGGTGCATCAATTGGGGGCATGTGGTTCGTGCTTTCCGGCAAATGCGAAGTGAAGTTCCCTGACAGAGTGCGTCTCGATGCGGGGCAGTTTGCGGAATGTCCTGCGGGTGAGTTTCTATTTACCGTCCTCGGAGATCGGGAGGTGTCACTAGTCAAAGTATGGCTTCTCCCCGAAGGATATCGATCGGCTTGAAAGTCGAGGTAGATCCAGTGCGGCATATGCCCGCGGGATGGCACGATGCGGGTCGTCTTCAATGAAGGAGAATTATTGTCGTGGATGAAGTCTCACAACAATTGGAAGATGCGGCGAGTGCCTGCGTGTCGTCAATGCGACTGGGTGAAGGATTTCGCGAAGCCCAGTTCGGCAATCTCAACGCAGCCATACGCTACGGCCACGCGAAGTGGGCTTCGTCCGAAATGCGACCCAAGTGCGCGGTTGTAGTCTCAATTGATCTTCCTCGCATTATCGAATCCTGTGCATCCCTCTATGATGGCGCTGTGCGACAGCGCATCATAGATGCGTCGCATGAAGTCGTGGACGTGATTCTTGAAGGGTTTTAAACACGCGGCAGAGTGGCCCTGATGAATCTTACCGATTTGAGTACTACGAGGCCCGACAGAACATTATGTGCCCACTCTTCGGAACTACTCAGTCCGCAACAAGGCCAGTGGTAACCAAGCAGTAAGCTCGTCTGAGACACGCTCCAATAATTAGTAGAGCTAGAAAACGCATCGCATGAATTTCAGCTCGCTATGGCGTGGGATCATCAACGGCGGACAACATTGTTCACGCCGCAATCGTTCGCAGGCGTCGTCGCTAGCCGGACACTGGAGCGAGAGCATCGAGTTGTGTGAAGCGCGAGTCGTTCCGGCTGCGGTTGGTGATCTCAGTGCCGGATACGTCGCGTCGGCGATGTCGGCTTCGCCGGGGAGTCAGGTCACGGTCGACCTTCGTGTGGACAATCTTGCGGCGTCGGCGAGTCGAGGATTTCAGATTGAGATTCGTTTGAGTCAGGATGACGTCATTGATGGCCAGGACTTATTACTGGCGAAGATTAACGGCCGCAAGCTGGGGGCAAACAGCAGTTTCGAGTGGTCAAAAAAGGTAAAACTGCCCGACAATCTGGCGGGGGGAACATACCACATCGGCATCGTCGTCGACCCTGCGAATCGAATTGTCGAGTCCAATGAATCAAATAATGCTCTGGCGGATCACCAGACGATCTCGATTTTTCGGGACGAACTGGTTGGCCGTGTGAAGGCAAAGGGAGGCGCGAAATCTGTCGAGATACACGCCGTTGGTGATGGCGCCTCCGCCATTGACCCCGACCTTACGACATGGGTTGTGATCCACGGCCGAAATCAATCGTCGACCAGTACAAATATCGCCGTGCTTGCGCAGCAAATTGATGGCTATCAGACTGGAGATCAAGTTCTGGTACTCGACTGGAGCCAAGCTGCCGCGAGTGGAACGCTCGGCGGGCAGGGAGAAAACTATATTCAGCCCGTTGCCCAGTGGGCGTTCCGAGCCTTACACGACTATGGTTTCTCCGGAACCAGTCTGAATCTGGTGGGATACAGTTGGGGAGCAGAAGTCGCGGCGGAGATGGCAGAGAACTTCGGCCAAGTGAATTCGATCATGGCCATTGATCCGGCACGTGACTATCCCGGCGGCACTTACAACCCGGAGTCTCCTGGTGAAGTGGACTATCAAGCACACGCTGCTCACTCTTGGGCATTCTATGCGTCGACCAGTTTGCCATTCGGCTCACCGATACCCGCAAGCTCCGCGGAGTATTCCTTCGTTTTGACAGGTAGTGATCACTTCGGCGTCGTCAGTGTCGTTACGAGTATCCTCAGCCTCCCGGCGGGCAACGCTGTCGCCGCGGAATTGCCCCTCGCAGCACTCTTGACGGGGATGCCTATTCCCAGCTGGCAGCTGGATAGCTATTCCTCTGCGGGTGTCTTGAATGGTGGCACTGGTCCATTCGACGCGGTTCTGACGGCCACCCCAGACGGCAATTCCATCGCCACACTGCGTTACTTTAACGGAGTCACCGAGCAAACCGTGGATGCCATCGCCTAAATTCAAGTGAGCCAGACTTCAGGCTCCCCCTCCTACTGTGTTTCCCGGTGCGAGGGTGCCACTGCTTCGGGGCGGCGCGGTTGGCTCGAACGGGTAGCCAGCTATTTTCGCAGCACTCAAGCAGTGCACTGAGAGATTGGCATTCTCACGGACACACTGCTTAATGACTGGGTACGGTCGCGAAGCAGTGCCACGACCTCCCGGCGCTAGACGGAGAACGTCAGAAAGCCGGTTGGTGGACTCGCGGCGTTTGTCGCTCAGACTTCGAACATGAGGAACTGGCGGTGAAGTAGTACGCACAATCGGTTGGCTGCGATGCCAATGGAATCGTGAGAAAACACTCCACTCAGGCTCGGACGCTACGACTCTGTCGTATTTAGGAACAGGACGTAGAGTGCTCCCTGGAGGTAAGAGGCATTCCCATTTCCCAGAGCGCCCACCGCCAGCTCGGTAATGCCATCGCCGTTCAAATCTCCTGCAGGGGCAATTGAAAATCCAAATCGATCACCGAGGTGCCGAGACGGTTCGCTTGAGAGTTCGGGGGTAAAACGGGTTGACGATTTGACCGAGCCGTCAGCATTGAGAAACAAGATGTGAATCGCCCCCAGGGCGAGTCCGGTTTCGATAGTTCCAGTACTCGGCGAGGGTGATGCGTCTCCCACGGCCAGCTCGCTGATACCGTCCCCATCGAGATCACCGATGCCCGAAACCGAGCCCCCGAATTGTTCATTTTCGCCGACAACTGGGCCACCATTCTCATTCCCGGCAATCCGGGTGAATGACTTCACCTTTCCGTTGCTCTTCATGAATAGCAAATAGACGGCACCATGTTTATTCCCTTCCTGACTGTCTCCGAGATTCCCCATCGCCAGGTCGGTCACCCCATCGCCATTGACGTCGCCCATATTGGTGAGAGACAGACCGGTATAGTCGACCTTCGGGATCTTGGGACCACCGTTCCGGCCTTGGGTAATACGCGTGGAGGATTTCACACTCCCATCGGTGTCCAGAAACAGAATATCGATCCGGCCGTGAGGCGTTCCGTGAGATCGGTGCCCCACGATAGTCGAAGTGGTCTTCCAGCCTCCAACCGCCAAGTCGTTGATTCCATCACCATTGAGATCGCCTATCGCGGCCACAGACGAGCCAAAACGGCTGAAGTAACTCAACGGGGGAATGCCCGCTGTCCCCTTCTCAATAAGTTTGGACGACTTCGCGGTCCCGTCAGAATTCAGAAAAATGATGTATACGGCTCCGCTCGCATATCCCGCGCGAGCCCGGCCCTTATTGTGCGAAGGAGATCCGACTGCCAAATCGACCACTCCGTCACCATCGAGATCACCGAGCGCCGTAATGGATGCTCCAAAATAACCGCCATCGGCTAAGGTGGGGCCGCCCCCGATGTTGTTTCCAATCGTGGTTTCTTGCTGTACGGTTCCATCGGCATTCATCAACAGAATGTGAATAGCCCCTACATAGGGGACAGCACTATCTGCAGTCGTCGCCCCAACCGCAAGATCCGGCACGCCATCGCCGTTAATATCACCAATCGAGGTCACGGAAGCGCCAAACGATTCCCCGCTGATGGGATAAACGGTGGGAGCTGGCGGTGGAACTTCGATATAGCTGGCGACAGTACCATCCGAGATCGTCGTTAACAGCACGCGCTCCTCTAATGATTCCAGTCCGCTAACCCGAGTGCCGACGTGATTCACACGCCGTTTCACTCCCCAGCCGCCATTCATCAAGTGCCCGAGTCCCTGCTTGCGAACCAACGACCAATCAAGTTTCAAGATGGAGATTCCAGAAGTTTTCAATGGGTGCGACACGGTCTCAGGCCAATGAGAGACGTAACCAGATTGCGTAAAAAAGATGGAGAAAAAGTACCATCTGGGCGACTAGCATACAGCAGCAGATGTATCAAATTCCAGTAGAAAAAGACAAATCACCCCAGCATTCCAAACTTGAGTGGGCCTGACGATCGTGACCATTCGGATGGAAAACTGGTCGCGACGCCAACGATGGACGGCCCATTGGCGATCTGGAACGTGGCTACAGGCAAACAGAGCTCATGCTCGCGACTAATTCAGGGAGACTCAACGCACTGATGCACGCAAAATAGAGCCATGATGATGGTCTGGCCCGTTGTCCGTTGCCGAGCGGCCAAACTGATAGATATTGGCCCATCACCGAAATCAACTCGGGTGGGCGCTCACGGTATCTGGAAGGGAGGGCGTCACGTTTGCCTGTGGTTCAAAGACCATGCCAGAAGAAAGCAGCAATGAAGAGGCAAAAAGTTTTCACTTTTTATTTTTGTGGTTTAAACGATTAGAGTTCGAGATTGAAGCAGAATCCAGATCGTCACAGAGGTAAAGTGGCAGTAAAGCCAGGGGTTCCTCAGTCATTGCCCAGCGAAGCTGTTGCTTTCTCCTGACATGTTTTTTCACACGCTAGCTAGCTAGATCTAGCCAACTTTGTGGAATGCCCAACTCTTTATTGTGGTTGAACGCGTCGATTTTATCTTGCGTGAGATCAACAAACGCCTCTAATTTCTTTCGACGCGCATCAATATCAGATTTCTTTAGAGTCGCCGCCCACATGACTTCCGTATTCTGAAAATCATGTCGTTCCAAACCATCTCGGACCGGCAGGTTTTCGACAAACGTCAACTCCGATTTGGCTTCACCCAATCGAATCAAATCGTGCTGAATTTCGGCGTTGGCCAAAACGATATTGGTCTTTAGCCCAACCAGAGCCTCCACAATCTGTTCGCGGATTTCCAGCAAGGCCAACACATCGACCTTACCGTGTTGTTCCTGCAGCACAGAATTATACGTTTGAATATCCAATTGAACTTTGGCGAGGCGTCCCGCGAGACGGTTCTTTAGCTTCAACGCTTTCGCGAGATGAATTGTCGACATAGGTGGGCACCTCATTAGCTTAGTGCGATTATGAATTGCATATCAGGGATATTGGTATTCTGATATGACACTTCACGGGCCTTTCAGGTGACCAAAAATCTCCTCAAATTTCTAAATTCGTGAAATTGCTCCCGGGTGAGATTAGGTTTAAACGGGGCACTTTCAATATTGCATGTTCTCGTGACAACCTCAGACGAGACATCTCGGGCGATGCGTGACATTGCGATCTAATGCACTGCGACTCCGATCGAATTCCAAAACACGGTTTCCGCGAGAATTCGAATTCCATAGTCGCGCGCTTTCTTCGCTTTTCCCGACTGTGTATTCGGGTCGGCGACAACCAGCAAATCGAGCGACTTGGTGACGCTGGTCGCGATCTTCAGGTCGGCGGCGGACGCGAGTAAATGAGCCTGCTCGCGCGTCATTTCAGCTCCGTTCAATCGACAACGCAGTTCACCAGTGAAGCAAACGCTTTTCCCTTGCAATCCGTTCGATGGGGCGACGGTGCGAGCTGCAGTCCCCAGGCGTCGGGAGGCTTGTTCGATTTGTGAATTCAAGATGGACTGGTCGAGCCCCAGCAACTTTGCAACGATTTGCAGATCTCGCCGTTCGGCGTCTGTGACGATGCCATCAATCAAAGCCGCAACAACAAGATTTCTTAGAAAGTCTTTGTGAACCTGCACAATGGAGTCTCGCGACAGCCCCCAATCCAATGCAGTATTGATCAGCAAGTCGCCTTCAGATTCGTCAATGCGCCGATCCTCAAGTACTCTTTCGATCAACGCGGAATAGGCGATTCCGTCGGAATCGTCGATCGATGAAGCCGACGTCAGCTCCATCAGACGTTGCAGGTATGGATTGCTGTGCTGCCGCTGCCGAGCGACCTGTCGAGTCAAAGGATGCCGTGTTCCCTTTAAGATCCTCGGCCAATGTGTTGCGGCCAGCGAATGTAGGTTCGAAGGATGGGGTTTCGCCCCGGCAGACTTGAAACTCGATTCTCGCGAAGTTCCCCCCAAAAGATAAGACAACAAACCCGCGGTCGCGCGAGCGTCATCCAAGGCGGAATGATTCTGGCCTTCAAACGAGACACCAAAATCTTCGCAACATGATACTAAACTGCCCCCGCCCGCCAGCTTCATCGTACACAGTGTCGAAAATTCAGGCGCGGGCGTTCCCAAGCGATCGAATTCGGCCTTCAAGAAGTTCTGGTCGAATCTGACATTGTGCCCAGCCAAGGCAACGGTTCCATCAAATCGTTCGCACAGTTCCCCGGCAAGCTCACGAAAAGTTGGGGCATGCTCGATGTCGGCCGATTCCAAGCCGTGAATTGACGTCGGGCCAATATCCCTTTCGGGATTAACAAGCGACACAAACTCGTCAACGATGTCGCCAGCTTGCGTCATACGCACCACTGCGATCTCAACAATCCGATCGTGTCGCCCAGGAAACAGCCCTGTTGTCTCAACATCAAATACCGCCAAGTCAGCAGACATGTCCAGCCCCCGCAGGTTTCGGCCCCAAAACCGGGACAACTTGTCATAATGATCACCGGTTTACATTCTTGTCTGATGTTCAGATATTTTCTACTCAGATTCGGGAGAGAACACAGGCTCTCGAACGTAGTATGACCAAAGAGAATTGAAGGCAGTTCGGTCATCGCCCCCTGTCATTGGGCCTTTTCGCTCGGCCGGTGCGTGCGTTCTGGCTGATCGGAATTCTCTCCACGATCCTGTCATTGATCATATGACAAACATCCGCAAAACATGATCTCTAAACTTACGGCTGTCCCTTGTTGAAACAACCTGGGCCATCCCGGCAGCCTGCCCTGAAAAGACACTCTGTCTTAAATTGCCAGCAGCATATCTGGCAAAATACTCACCCAAAGACAAAACGGTTACGCAGTATGGCGAAAATGCAACGGTTGCGTAAGGCAATACTGGACAGGTCTCACTCCGCGATGTAACGTTGACCGTCGAAAATCCAAAAACTTGCGAAGATGCCGTCGAGGTTATGGGATGGGCCATGGGGCAGTTTCGCCCTCTCCCTTGTCGTGTGTCGCAAGCTTGGTCTTTTCGCGTGTTGGTTTGATACCACAGCCGCCAAATCACGAACAACTTGGCGCGGCTTGGTCTCTGCTTCTTAGCTGCATCGTCTCACTTTCAATCGACTTCCGGAGATTTTCATGGTGACGTTTCTCAGCGCGTTCAGTTCATTTCTGCAATGTCTCGACGCCAAACGACGCCATTCGTCACATTCTCTCCGCCGGAGAAGGAAGTATCAGCCGTCCATCGAGCTACTTGAGGGCCGCACGCTGCTGACCACCTTCATCGTGAACAGCTTGAACGACGACAACGTCGGGAGTGGCGACTCGGGAGATCTGCGATACATTATTAATCGAGCCAATGAGCTGCACACGGGAACCTCGGCCGAACCCGACGTAATTCAATTCAGCGGTGTGACGCTGACCACGGCGAACCACACGATCTTCGTCGGTCAGGGCGCTGCGGGAGCTATTCCGCTGCCGGATCTGACGAGTATCGTGATCATCGACGCGACCACAGCAGTCGGCTTCGACAATGTCGGCGGTCTGATGCTGACAATCGATGGCGGTCGCCTGCGCGGCAGCGCCAACGGTCTGACCATTCTGGGGGGCGACTCCACCGTTAGAGCACTCGAGATCGTGAATTTCCCGGGGAACGGCATCCTCGTGAAATCGTCCAACAATACGATTGGTGGAGACGAAATCGGGTACCTCAACGGCAACCCGAACAACCCCGCCGGCCGTCTGACGATCTTGGGCGAAATCGGTTCGACCAACCCGGTCGTTGTACGTCCTCCGCAGGGTAACGTGATCTCGGCGAATGGCGGCGATGGCGTCCTGATTATTGACGGGGCCAACAACAACTTACTGCAAGGCAACTTCATCGGCACCGACATCGCCGGTACCACGGCTCGCGGCAATCGCGGAGACGGCGTGGGAATCGTCAACTCCAATGACAATCGCCTGTATGGCACCACCCCTCCCGATAACAACAACCCGTTCGTCTTCTACAACGTGATCAGCGGCAACCATGGCAACGGACTGGTGATCGATAGCTCGAACAACACCATCGTGTATGCCAACTTCTTCGGCTTAGGAGCCGACAACTCTACGCCAGTGGGAAACCGCCTGAACGGCGTGCTCATCGAAGGGACTTCCGATAACACCAGATTCGGCTTGAATATTCCCTTGGGCAACGTGACTTCTGCCAACGGACGAAATGGCGTGGAAGTTAAGGACACCGCTTCCCGAACATTGTTAATGAACACGTTCAGCGGCATCGCGGCCTTCAACCCCTCGGCCCAGGTCGCCAATCACCGCAGCGGCGTGCTGATTACGTCCACCGGTGGCGATCAAGTCTTCGGAACATCGACCTTCAGCACGGTCGTCCTCACCTGTCAGCTCGCGGGCAACGACCGGAACGGAATCGAGATCAAAGGCAACGCCGCCGGGGTGCAGGTCAGCCAGTCTGTGATCGGGATGGAAACGAATGGCATGACCGCGCAGCCGAACCAGCGGAACGGCATCGACATCAGTGGCAAGGCTTCCGGTATCGAGATCGGTGGTTTCGAGCCTTCGGTGCTGGGTGGCTCGGAATTCCCGGACGGTGAGTTGCCCCTCATCGAGGCAGGAAATCTGATCTCTGGCAATCTCTGGAACGGCGTGTCGGTGCGGGGCAAAGCGGAAGACATCAAGATCATCAACAGCTTCATTGGCACCGACATCACCACTTTAGGTGCAGCCGGCAACGGCCGCAGCGGTATCTTCGTCAGCACGAAATCGGCAGTCCAGATCGGCCTGGCCCGGGGCGCTGTCGATCCGACTGAAGACTACACTCACCTGGACCGCAACATCATCGCCTTCAACGGTGAAAACGGTGTCCTCGTCAAACGAGGCAACGGCACCACAATCCTGGGCAGTTCGATCTACGCCAATATCGGGCTCGGGATCGAGTTGAAGGGGGGCAGCAATCGCAACCAGTCCGCCCCCGTCATCACCTCGGCCGCTATCAGCAGCGGAGTGACCAATGTCGCCGGTAGCTTCACAGGTGATGCTAGTACCACGTATCAGATCGAGGTGTTTGCGAGCTCCACCAACGCCCCGGGAAATGGGCAGATCTTCCTGGGATTCGCAGAAGTCACAACGGACTCCACAGGTTTTGCAGAGCTTCTCATCACGGGCCTAGTGAATCCCGAACCGCTCACCGCCGACTTCATCAGTACCACTGCGACAAGCCCAACCGGGACGACTTCAATGTTTTCCAATGTCGTTCAGGCGACTCAAATCGTTTGAACGAGAAAACGAGGCCACCAATCGTCGCAGAGCTTGGCCAGGATGCCGAGTTGAAGTTCCAGATCGCAGACTCATACAGGACTTAAAATCCTGTATGAGTCCAATGGAATCGCAGCGGTCTCGAAACCAGCATCCGCGAAAGGGACCTTTGCGACTTGCGGTGTGTCTGAGTGGAGTGCCTTGAAGCCCGCGAACCTTCTCTCTCAGAAGCCGTCATTCAATACAGCTGACGCATCAGGAAAGGCTCGGCCGTTAACTCGCGGCGTTCCACGAGGCACAAATACTTGCACCTGAAATTCTTCCTGGTATTACAAAAGTTGAGCAGTACATCAAACAGGAGAGATTCCGGTGAGTAGGGCACTAGCCGATTTTGCAAAACAGTTTGTTGAAGGAAAATTCTCCGCCGAGACATTTTCCAACGAATACATCCAGCGTTGGAGGCAAGAGAGAGACGACGAAACGCTTGTTAAAGATCCTCTAAATCAAGATGGAAAGCTGTCGACAATCTTTTGTCTCGCAGACCTCTACAATCCCGCATCAGACCGCAAAGACTATGAATTTGACGAAGACAAGCTGAGACGCGAAGTACAAAATGTGCTTGAATTACTCCGCGACAGATAGGCCTTCAACCACAGTTAAAGTGGATAAAATCGGGAAAGGATACATGTTCAATGTATGTGTCCTCTAGAAAGTTTCTAGACAGTCATATTCAAGAAACCTGATGACAAATAAATACGCGATTCACCATGTTGATGGTCGAGATTATGTCTCTGCCAACGATGCGAAGAAGATCCTTGGAGTGCCATCCATTAAAGAGCTCCGCTCGCTCGGATGTGCGACTATTGCAATCGGAAATGACAAGCCACTCTGGAGTGTGGACTGGATTGTCAATCGAGCAAAATATCGGCGTGTGACGGATTCATTTTCTCCAGACACCGAGTGGCTTACCACATACGAGATGGGTCGAGATGCGTCCGATTTACAAATTGGAACAGTGTTGGAAGGAACGCACTCCAAGTATGAAGAGCGATTGGCTACCTCAACAAGGCTTCAGGAGCTTACAAAGCTTATGCCCCCTCCCGAGAACGTTCCCGGCAAGGTAGCGGAGTGGGGGGCAATTGAAGCGGCAATTGGAGTTATATACCCGAAGTCCTTCAAGGACTTCATTGAAATCTACGGAGCTCTGCAATGGTTTGATTGGCTTCAGCCACTCGTCCCGTTTGATGAAATGTCCGCGGATCAGTTTAGCAAATTCTTGGCCACGGTACTAAAGACCAATTTCAGCGGCGACACAGTAGATTCCAATGGCCGACACTTGATCGTCTCCCAATTTGGTACATGTGGTGGTTGGCTTCCGTTTATGACGGGTAGTGACGGTGACACTTATGCGTGGCTTACCAATGGCCCAGCCGAGAACTGGAATGTTATTTGCATCGTGAATCGCCAAGCACGGGTGTTACCACCGATCTCGATTGTTGAGATGATACTGGGGTGGTTAAAAAGTGAACCACAGATGGAAGAATTGTGGGGCAGTTTTGACGAGTTTCGTAAACACTCACCGCAACGAGTCTCAATGCTGCGTTGAATCTCGCACGCAATTCAGAGCGAATTAATGATTCGTGTAACAGAATAGATCCGCAAGGTAGACCAGGCTGTGCCTGACGATAGCGATCATCCACGATCAATCAGGAAGACAGATGCCTCACAATAGGGAATAGGTAGCGAGGCCTAAATTGATGCGGATTTTTACAGCTATGTACCCGCGAGTGAGTATGCTGGGAGTGCTCGGCCAGATAGCGCCGTGATTTTACTGTATCTCCCCAACGAGCTGAAAGATTGGACATATCATGAGCGACAGACCTGTTGCAGCATATGCCGCCGAGAATTCCATCGAAGCCACGTTGATCATTCAATTGCTCGCCGAAGCGGGAATTGAAGCCAGAATGGCGAGCAATGCGCTGGAGTCCGTTTCCGGAGAAGTGCCTTCGCAGCTCATTTCCGTTCCCGTGTGGGTTCGCAGTTCTGACAGCCAACACGCGTTGGAGGTCATTCGCGAACATCAGGCACGGTTGCAACGAAAATAGAACGTGACCGTATCGATTTGCGTCGCATGATTGGGGGCAGGTTATCTCAAACTCAGACGTTGCGAACATTGGCCTTTAACTCGCTTCGCACACTCTGGTTCGAGCCCCCATCTTTCCTGCGTGATCGGCGCGATTGCACTTCCGTTCAATCCTTGTTACTTATGGAATTGTCCGCTTTGTGATCGTACGTCAACACGTCACTTGCTCAGATGTTTTCCATTCAGTGCCAATCGCCCCTATTCAGGAGTTGCAGCCATGCTGACCGCGTTCGGAATGGGTCTGGTCGGAACAGTTCTGCTATTTGCTGGAACACCGCCCGAGCTGACTGGAGAGTGGTCTGGCGATGGTTGGGGAAATGTCGTGTTGAAACAGGTGACTCCGGAAGAATACACCGGAACCTGTACGGGGATTCTCGATGCTCAACCCGCTGAGATACAGCTGAAATGGTCACCGGATGAGCAGCGTTTCAACGGCACATGGCGTGATGGCGGCGAACGTTTCGGTGAGCTCTCGGTCCGACGAATTGGCAATCAGATGCGAGGTGCGTTTACGACGGTCCGCAGCTCCACGCTCACCCCTGCGGCTCCACGCCTGGGTGAAGTCGCGTGGACGAAAGGCCCATTGCCCCTTCCCGGAGCAGTTCGACCGCTGGATTTGACGCCGTGGTACACCATGCGTGCGTCGCGGTTCGACCTAGATAAAAGATACCCTTGGCGTGCCGTGCCCCGTGGAGCACATACCTTCGGTAATGTGCCATTTGAAATCGGCGGTGGCATGCCGCTTTGGGGAGGGATCAACGCGCAGGGCGGATTGGTTTTTGCGGAAACAGCCGACAACATCCAGGTCAATCGCACCTTTGACGCGCTGTATGTCTACCACGCGACATTTCATGTCTCGGACGAGGGTGCCCCGGTTTACGATTTGCTTATGCAACATGCAGATGGCACGTCATCCCCGACGACACTCCGGTATGGCACACACGTTCGCGATTGGTACTTGCGCGAAGGCTATCCCCTGGAGTTGACCGATCCCAAGTCGAAGGTCGCTTGGGAAGGCGATCCCGTCGCAGGCTTGCCTTATCATCCACTCAAGCTCCGATTTTATATCACCACGATTCCCAACCCCAAGCCCACCCTGGAGGTCAAAGCGATTACCCTGGTCTCAGCGAAGGGGAAGTCGGCGGCCTGCATCCTGGCCATGACAACCGGGCCGGACGATTTATTAAAAGTTGACAGCCCTGAGGGGAAATAGAAAACGCGCCGCGGGGACGGCACAGGTTCTCTGAACCCGTGTGAGTGGAGCGAATTCACGGCCGCTTGATTGTCGCCCCAGTCGCTCAGCCCAGATCAAGAACCTGTGCCTCCGATCGCAGAGTAATTCTGTATTTTTTATTGTTCGCACACCCGTTGCTCCATTCGATCTGGACAAACACCAGACGAAAGCAACGACGAACCTCGCCTATACTCCTGCGCATAGCTGCGACATGAAGAACGTCGCAGCTGTGCTCCCGCCGCAGCCACACTCGCACACTCGCACATTCGCACATATCTCGAAGCATGAGAGGCGATTGTGTTTTCGAAATCACCTTGCTACAACCACCCGCCTAGTTTCAGCGGATTTTTGTTTTTACATCATTCCCAATTGAACACAGATGTTGCCTTCAATTGGGGACAAAAACCACCTCAATCAATCCGCGGGTGGTTGCTGAATTTATGACATATTGCATTAAACAGAAAACACTTATGCTCAAACAACGGAATTTTCGTCGCGGTTTCACGCTGATCGAATTGCTGGTGGTGATTGCCATTATCGCCGTCCTGATTGCCTTGCTGTTGCCGGCAGTGCAACAGGCACGCGAGGCGGCTCGACGCAGCCAATGCAAAAATAATCTGAAGCAGATGGGCTTGGCTCTGCATAACTATCACGACACCATGCAGCGTTTCCCTTACTCGGGCTCCTGGTTTCTGTCTTACCATGGAACCCCGATGGGACTTGCGAAAGAACACTCGTTCTATGAGTACATTCTACCCTACATTGACCAAGCTCCGTTGTATAACAAGCTCGACTTCACGATCAATCATTCCGCCGGCGTGAATTGGACGGCACTCAACGGTAGCCGACTGACGGTGGCACAGTGCCCGAGCAACCCGCAAGCCGGGCGTGGAACAGACAAATGGGGGAACGCCTACACGATGGGATCACACGGCCGGGATTATGCTCCCTCCGCTGGTCCGCAGAATTGGGACAATTATGGAGGAACCGATTGCGTCAATCTGGGTACCCCCACCTATTGTGCAGCTCCAGGAAGCGATTGGAATTCGGCGAGTCCGGAAGCGTGCCCTGGCATGTTTAGCGGCCGCAACGTCTATTCATCGGGCCTGCGAGATGTCACCGACGGGACCAGCAACACGATTCTCATGGGTGAAATCCGGTCCGACTTGACCAATTGGTACTCGCTGTGGGTGACTTGGGAAGGTGGAGCAGTACATACCGGCTTGAAGATTAATAACCCCTTAGGCGTCATCAGCACCGGTGATTATCATTCAAGGTATGGTATCGCCAGCAACCATGTTGGCGGTGCACACGTTGTACTGGCCGATGGCGGTGTCCGCTTTCTCAGCGACAATATCAATTTCGCCACACTCAACTACCTGGGTGGCAAGAGCGACGGAAACGTGATCGGCGAGTTCTAATCGCGCCCCCAGCCTACCCCGTCTCCGCCAAGCTCAATCGCTAGCAACGCCCTTCGAGATCAAGCCGTCTCGAAGGGTTTTTCGCTGAGCGAGTTTTGCCCTGCCCTGCTCTCTACTGCCGTGATGCCGTGTCTCACTCGCGTGTTGTCGGCAACGGCCAAACACTTCACAACCGCACTCCATACGACAGAAAGTGTCGATTATGTCACGTAGTCACTTGATTCCCTTGGCCCTCGTGCTTGCCAGTTGTTTCTCCGGGTGTGGTGACGGCAAGAAGTCACTCCCGAATCTGGTTCCCGTTAGCGGAAACGTCACGTTCGACGGCAAGCCGCTCGAGCAGGGAATCATCGGTTTCGCACCGGTTGATCCCACTGGTCAGTCCGCATCAGGGGCAATTAAGAATGGCTATTTTCAACTCGACACCAACGCCTCATCCCCCGGTGCTGTGATCGGAAAGTATAAAGTCCGAGTTGAAAGCAAGGCGGGTGGCCAGCCCGGTGTTGCCGCATCCGCTGCGGGTTCGGGACGACCACCCGTCCCCCCGAAAAGTGTGATTCCCGTCAAGTACTCTGACATCCAGAAGTCCGGCCTTGAGGCGGATATCACCAAAGGCACATCAGCCCTCAAATTCGACTTGAAATCTGAATAGCAAAGTCTGTCTGGCCGTCCGGGAAATTCGAAATCTCCAGCCGTAACGGATTTCATTGGCATTGCGCCAGCTTGCTGTTCATACTTTGACAGACAGTACTGAACACAATCACCAGAAATGAACAAGTACTCTGCCGGTTCGCCCGCAGGCGAGGGGCAATACCCCGGCAGCCGATCCAGGAAGTCAACTTTTCGAGCAGGAGATCTCGCATCGTGGGCTATCGAGTTCTATTCGTCGGTTTACTCTGCAGCAGCCTGATTCTGTTGGGAAATCTCGACCGCGGTCCACGGGGCTTGGCGGAAGATAAAGAGAGTTCTGACGCCCGCTACTTTGGCGACTCGATTCTGGACGCGATGGAGGGGACGTCGATCGGTGCCGAACTGGTTCCTCTGGCACAGGTTCGCGAGGAATTTACAGAAGCGGCTCTGTCGGAGCGGGCGAAGATGGCAGAACTGCATACTATTTATCAGAAACTCCGTGCCGAGTAATCCCAGCACGGAGTGCATACGAAAGCTGCGATGATCCCGGAAGAGATTCGATACCGGGGCATCGACGCTCAATCAATGGAAATTTCATCCTCGTCGTCGATTCCTAACTCGCGATTGATGGCGAAATACAGGTTCATCGACGCCCGCGCCACAACCGTTCCAGCTAGCTTGTCGAGCTCTTCGTCCTCCGCGTCCCCGGACAACATCGATTGCTGGCTGGTCGCAAAATCCACCGCAAACATAGTGAATTCACAGGCTTCAAGGTCCCCGAGCAGACTTTGAACGTGGGGGTTCCCAATGTCCCTCAAAAACTTCAGCAGCAATGGGCGATCAATCACTACCGACTTCATTTGCTCGGCCAACCAAGCGTCGTTGACGAGCTTGAGGTCGGTATTCGAATCAACCACCATGATGGCTTCGATCAGACGAAAATACCGATCGGTTCGCTCACTGTTCTCCTCCAGGTCGTCTTGGATCAACTCCAAATAGTCCCAGAAGGGTTGGAACTCATCCAGTTGCAGCGGATCGACCTGCTCCCATTCCGCTTTGGTCCAGCTCATTTTAGGTAGCGGTTGCTCTTCATCAGGAATGAACCGCTCGAAAATCGTTGTCCAGCGTTCCAATTCGGCCGGTGACAACTCAGGTGGCTCTGTCATTTCGTTGAGCAATCCGGAATCCAAAAACTCCTCGATTTTCGAAGGATCCAAGCCCGCCTCTTGCATGAACTTGAGCATTTCAGGATCCGACAAATCGTACCCTAGCTCATTCAGAAAGGCTTCTTCTTCGAACTCGGAATCGTCGTCCTCGTCCATCGTCGAAGAAGTGGAACTGATTTTGGCGACGTCAGTGACCATCGAGTCAAACTCTCGGCCATAGCAGCATTGCTTGAATTTCTTCCCGCTACCACAAGGGCAAGGTTCGTTACGTCCGATTTTGGGCGACATGGCGATGAACTTCTTCTAAAACGATCAACGAAATCAAGAACACGGCGTTGGAGTCACGCCGTGGTTCTGTCTACAGTCAGCGATCATAGCGAGTTCATTCGATAGATAAACCCTGTATTTGCGGGCGGCAATTCGCAAGGATTCTCTCAATTTACGGATTTGTACTGTTTCCAATCACAGGTACAATCAATTGAAATCGCAACCAAGCTACGGATACGGAATTTCCAATGCGCAGGGGAATGGCAGAAATGGAAGAGGACTGTTGGAGAAAAGTATTTGTGTTTGGAGTGACCGGCTTCTTAATGGGGCCGTTCTCTGCAGTCGCAATGTGGTATGCCAAGCATTCCTGGAGTTGGAATCTGTTCTCCACAAATCCCAGTGGCGGGGGATCAGTTGGCGCCGCGATGGCCTTTCATTTGGGGCTGCCTGGTATGGCGGCTTTGGGACTATTTCTGGGCCCCTTGTTCGGGATAATCGTGGGATTCTCGGCTTCATTTCTCCTGCATGTGATGCTGAAGGTCGGAGCCAGTTTGGTTGGTGCCACACAACGTCACTGGCCGCGAACACGTCAATCGCAGCAATAGTTACTACTAGCGATCTGATCTCAACCCAACTCTGAAGTAGGCAGCAACGCCCCCTCGACTAATTTTTGAGCGTGCTGGCGGATCCCCTCAGGCCAGGTTTCGATCAACTCGGAAAACTGCGCGGACTTACCAGCAAACAGAGCTCGCGTGGCTTCTTCGAAATTGGGACGGTTACCCGCCATGGCGGAAAGAAACTTGTACGCAGACTCGCGTGCTCGACGTTGCCGATCCGGGACTTCCTTGGCCCGACGGGCTTCCTCGACCAGTTTTCGCAGCGCGACCGAAGCCCCGCCCGATTGCTCGTTCAGCCATTCCCAGTGCCGCGGCAACAAGGTGACTTCACGAGCCACCACCCCCAGTTTCGGCCGGCCGGGGCCACGTCGTGCCTCGGAGTTTTCATCCACATCAGTGGAGGTCAAAGGGGGCACCATCGCAGGCGACAGTCTAGAGACCACATCATCCACGCTGCCACGAAAATCAATTTCGACGAGCTCGCTCGTGGCGTCGTCAAAAATGACGATCACCTCATTTTCACCGGCATCCATGAACCGCTTGACTCGTGCGGCAACCTCAACCACCGGCCCCGTCGCCAAACACACATCACCGACAAACGCGGTGCAACTCGTCGAATTACGTCCGTCCATTGCAAATATCTCCTGAATGACACAGTAAACGCTCAGCAATAATACCCGGGTATAATCAAGTCGTCAATATTACCCGGGTACATTCATCAAAACTATGCGATCGGCAAGATCGGCATCAAAGCCAAGGGAACGTTGTCGGGCCGGTTCCCCGGTCTGTTCTCGGGTCTCTCGATCGGTGTATGATGCAGATGATCACAGGCAAATCATTCCGAAATTCAATCCAGGTCAACAGTACGGTCGGGCGAGTCGCCACCGCTGGGAAGTTTTTTGAGGCGAACTTCGATGATGGCTGGTCATATCTTTCGCTGGTGCGGACTCGCTGGCATTGTGCTGGTGCTCGCCACCGCGTTGCAGGCCGAAGACCTTTTGAGTCGCGAAGCAATCGAGCAGCGGCTGACACAATCTTCGAAGTATCTGGCGTCGGACGAATTGGAAGGTCGCGGGATTTCGACGGCGGGGATTGATCAAGCGGCGGA
>JAZKFE010000233.1:27333-33815 GCA_040386595.1 Planctomycetota bacterium
CATCCGTTTTGCCTTAGGGCAGACGAACTCACTGGCCCTGACTGCCCCTGGCAGTCAGGCGCAAGAGCTGCGAATCGGAACAAACTTCACACCACTCTCACTCAGCGGCTCGGGAAAACTGGACCTGCCGGTGGCCTTCGTCGGATACGGTATCACGGCTCCAAAGCTCAACTATGACGACTACTCAGGGATCGATGTCACCGGTCACGCCGTGATCGTGCTGCGGAACGAACCCCAGAAAACCGATACCAACAGCCCGTTTGAGGGATCGCAGCCTTCGGATTTTTCTCAGCTGTCACACAAGGTCACGAACGCCATTCAACATGGCGCGGCAGCCGTATTGCTTGTTACGGACAATGCGAACTTGCCTGAAGTCACGGACCCGGCTAAAGCCGATCCCTTGCTGGCATTTCTTGTGAAGTCAAATGTTGGTGGACGGCAAATTCCCATTGTGCATTGTCAGCGGACGGCGGTTGAACCGTTGCTGCAGGCTGCGGCCAAAATGGGGCTCGCGAAATTGGAAGAGCAGATCGACAGTGATTTAAAGCCCCGGTCAATGCTTCTCGCCGGATGCCGGGTCACCGGTGAGATCTCCGTAGTCCGAGCGGGGAAGCCACTGAAAAACGTCGTCGCTGTGCTACCGGGCAGCGGACCGCACGCCGAGGAGACGATTGTCCTGGGAGCCCATTACGATCATTTGGGCTTGGGGGGCTCGGGTTCCCTAGCGTTCACTAATAAAAAAGAGATCCACAATGGCGCCGACGACAATGGTTCTGGTACCGCCGTTCTCATCGAGGTGGCCAAACAATTGACGTTGCGACATGCTCAACAACCGCCTGCACGGCGGATTGTCTTCATTGCCTTCACCGCCGAAGAATCGGGTTTGATTGGCAGCGAGCGGTATGTCAAAGACCCTCTGTTTCCGTTGAGCCAAACGGTCGCCATGTTGAACCTCGACATGGTGGGCCGATTGCGTCAGGAACGTTTAACAGTCTACGGCACCGGCACTGCGGCGGAGTTCGATCCGCTAATCAATCGACTGGGAACGAAGTATGCATTTTCTGTTGTGAAAAAGCCTGGGGGCTATGGGCCGAGCGACCATTCCTCGTTCTATCAACGAAGTATCCCGGTCCTCCATTTCTTTACCGGATTGCACAAACAGTATCACCGTCCGGAGGACGATTCCGAGCTGCTCAATGTGCCGGGAATGGCCCGAATCTCGCAAATGGTTGTGGATTCGATCGAGGAGCTGGCAGCCGCAAAGCAACGCCCCACACTGCAAAAAGTCTCTGGTGGTGACGACATAGAAGGCCTGACAGAAGCCCTGCTAGGCAGCTCAGGTGATGGCACTTCGGGAACTAAGAAAACCGTCAAACTGGGAACAGGTCAGCCTTATCTGGGAGTCGCCTCGCGTAAGGCCGCCATGAATGCCGAAGTCGCAGGCTACCTGGTCGATCGCGTCACCACAGACGGCCCGGCAGCCACTGCCGGGGTCCGCAGCGGAGATCTCATTCTGAAGCTCGGGGCCGACTCGATTCGCAACATCGACGATCTGACAACAACTCTCAAAAAGCATAAGTCGGGCCAAAAGGTGACACTGCAACTCCGCCGCGCAGGGGTCGACCTGGAAGTCGAAGCCACCCTCGGGGGACGTTAACTTTTGATGAATTCCGAAATCTCGCCGCTCAACAAATGTGACTGAAAATCCGCTCGCGAATTCTCTTAATTACGGAATTAATCACGTGAATTAGGGGCTATTGCCGCATCCAAAGAGACCCTCGTCTGAGGGTTTGGGGCCAGGAGCAGTGCTTGTGACAAGCACAGTGATGGACTAAGCTCTGCGCCGTTACACGGGCCTAGCTCGCCCGTCTATTGTCGAACTCTCCTCGTCGATCGGCGCTGACTCGCGCGATCAGATTCGAAATGGCGTCCGGCAAATGGCTCCTCAGCCCCCCCATGAATTCGATTCACCCGAAGTTGCCCGACGGTTTCGCCTGGCTCAATGGCGGATTCTGCTGGCGACAATGTTTTGCTATTTATTCTACTACACGGGAAGGCAGTCCTTCGGCTTTGCCATACCCGGCATTCAGGAGGAGCTGGGGATCACAAAAACAGCCCTGGGGTGGGTCAGTACCTCCATGCTGTGGTGCTATGCGATCGGACAGGCCGTGAACGGCAATCTGGGAGACCAGTTCGGCGGACGACGGATGGTAAGCTTCGGAGCCTGGATTTCTTGCGGCCTCAATTGGATGGCCAGCTTTGGTACCGGCCCCTTGGGAATCGCCATTCCCTGGTCCGCCAATGGGTTCGCGCAATCGATGGGTTGGGCTCCCGGCAGTCGCGTGCTGGCTAACTGGTGGGGGCATGCGGAACGTGGCAAGGTCTATGGACTTTATACATTTGCGGCCGGCTCCGCGTCCGTTTTGACGTACGTGACGTCGAACCTGATTCTGACCTACCATCTCGACTGGCGTTGGATTTTCCGCCTGCCCGTGTTGCTGCTATTACTCGGAGGAACCGTTTATTACCTGGTAGTGCGCGACCGGCCGGAAGAGCTGGGCTTTCCTCCCCTGCCCGACGATACACCCGATACGCAGGTCGCCACGGCCGAGGCTCCTACCACGTCCATTGCGAATGAAACGGCAATCACGCGGTATCTGGCGGTGCTCGCCAATTGGCGATTTTTGATTGCCAGCGTGGCCATCGGTTTCCAAAGCATGGCGCGGTATGGGCTGCTGATCTGGGTCCCCGTGCATTTCCTGGGAGCCAATTGGAAAGACAATCGCGGTGGCGCCTGGATCAGCGTGGCACTCCCCATTGGCATGGCGTTAGGGGCCCTCGCCAGCGGATGGATTTCGGACCGCTTGTTTAATGCGAACCGCTCAAAACCGATTGTGCTCTTTATGTTGCTAGCGGCGGCAGCATCAGGGATGATGTATTGGCTGCCGGTGCAATCGAACCTCAGTATTCCGATGCTATTTCTCTGCGGCTTTTTCGCATACGGACCGCAAGCTGCGTTCTGGGCACTGTGCCCAGATCTCCTCGGACGCGAACGATCCGGAACAGGCACTGGCGTGATGAATACGTTTGCCTATGCGTTTGCAGGGTTTGGCGAGCCATTGATTGGCTGGATGATTGAAACGAATGGCGACCAGACCAAACTGGTGTTCGCGATTGTGATGGGGGCATGCCTGACGAGTGCGGCGTGTGCGGCCTTCATCAGAAGATGAATTTTATTGATGGGGATGCGGAACGACGATGTCCGCAAAAGTGAGTCTGCGTTATGAATCTGGTTGAACTGGCACAGCGAATCAAGAACCTGCGACTGGAACAGCGTTTAACGCTGGAACAGGTCGCCTCAAAAACGGGGCTCACGCGGAGCTGGCTCTCGAAAGTCGAGAACTTTCGGGTCACTCCTTCACTCCCTGCTCTGGGCGAGATCGCGTCTGCATTGGGAGTCACTGTCTCGCAGCTGGTTGAAGGCCTGGATCGCAAACCTCGGATCGTTGTGGTGCGACCTGATGAACGACAAGTCGTCGAACGGGACCGAGACAGTTCCAATATTGTCTACGAATCGCTCGCTCACAAACGGACCAATCGCATCATGGATCCGTTTCTCTTAACGGTTCCGGCCGGAGGCGAACGTCGCGACGCGCTGGCACATGAAGGCGAAGAATTTTTAATGGTCCTGTCGGGCAAAGTGGATCTGCATTATGACCAGCAGGTGTTTGAATTGAACGCAGGGGATAGTCTGTATTTCGATGCGAATACCGAGCATCGCCTCGCCAATCCTTACAAGAAACCCGCACAAGTGTTGTGCGTCTTTCACCCTTAACTGCCGCCGGATTGCGACCGGCAATTCCCCCTCTTAAGACCAATGCCTCGCGGCAGGAAGACGGACCTCTGCTCCAAACTTCCTCTGTGAAATCTTGCTCCAACTGCCGCAGATTTGTGTTGACTATCAGTCAACTTTTGTGACAATTAGGTAATCACAGGCCACGGTAGCACTACGCCTCCAAGGTCCCGTTGCCCGACGACGAAATGTTTTCGTTCTCATTGAGTCAGCGGGTTCACACCAAATTCACATTGATTTAATGTCAACTTTTGGGATTCATGGTCACATTAAACTTATTCCGTCGATTTGCCCCCGGCCAGTAACGCCGGGTCATTGAATATGCCAAGCCATCGGATCGCATTCACAACTCAACGATAAGATCAAACAAGAAATGACCATTTCCGCATCCCGATTTGTCGTCAACGACCGCGAATATCACCCCCCCGCACAGCCTGTTGTCGTTGTGTGTATCGACGGGTGTGCCGACGAGTACTTGAACGCGGCGCTCGCCCGGGACCGCATGCCGAATGTCGCACGTATGGCCCGAAACGGTTATCGCGGATTCGCTCGGGCCGCACTCCCCACCTTCACCAATGTCAACAATGCAGCCATCGTGACCGGTCGCCCTCCCTCGGTAACGGGCATCTCCGGCAACTTCTTTCTAGACCCCGAGACGGGCGAAGAAGTGATGATGAACTCATCACGGTTTCTGCGTTGTGATACGATCCTCGCCGCTGCTGCCAATGCCGGACGTAAGGTCGCGATGGTCACGGCCAAGGACAAACTCCGCGAGATACTCTCCGACAAGATGCGCGGTATTGGGTTCTCGGCCGAGAAAGCAAACGCAGCAATTCTCGAGATTCATGGCATCGCCGACGTCGAGAAACTCGTCGGCCGGCCGGCCCCTCAAATCTATAGTGCCGACGCCAGCCTCTATGTGCTCGACGCGGGTGTGGCTCTGGCCCGCAGTGGCCTGGCCGATTTCCTGTATCTTTCCCTCACCGATTACATGCAGCATAAGTTCCCACCAGAAGCCGAAGAATCGCTCGATTTCTATGCCGGCATGGATGCCCGGTTCGGTCAATTGCTGGAACTGGGAGCCGTGCTGGGGCTGACCGCCGATCACGGGATGAACGCCAAGAACACCGCCGACGGTGCTCCCCGAGTGATCTACGTCGAACAGCTATTGGCAGAACGATATGGTCCAGGGGCGAAAGTGATTTGTCCGATTACCGACCCCTATGTTGTGCATCACGGTGCACTGGGGGCGTTCGTTACGGTCCATTTGCCGGCACATATTCCGGTTGATGAGGCAGCCCGTTACCTGCGCGGCCTGGACGGCATCACTGAAGTTTATGACCGCGAACTGGCCGCGTTGAAGATGGAACTTCCCGCCGACCGCATCGGTGACTTATGCGTGTTGTCAGGGCGCGATGTCGTCGTCGGGCGGACCCCCGCGGACCACGATTTGACTCATTTAACGGGGGGGCTCCGGTCCCACGGAGGTCGTTATGAGGAAATGGTTCCGCTGATCCTGTCACGGCCGCTCACCCCACGCTACGCAGCCCTGGCCGCTGGTGATCTGCGGAACTTCGACATTTTCGAATTCACCTGCAACGGAGGTGACGCATGAACGACACCATCACATTACCCACCGACATTAAGTGCCCCGCGTGGATTGCCGGTGAAGCGATCTGGTCGGATCAACACGTTGAAGTCCGCCATCCTTACGACGGTTCGCTCGTGGGAACAGTCGCCTTGATCGGCGCGGCACAAGCCGAACGCGCCGTTCAACAAGGACTGCGCAACGAGCCCCCCCTCAGCCACTATCAACGTTTCGAAATCCTGGACCGTGCGCGGACAAGTCTGGAAGCACGAACTGAAGAGTTCGCACGGTTGATCTGTGCGGAATCGGGGCTGTGCCTGCGCGAGACGCGCTACGAGGTCGGCCGGGCACTCGATGTCCTGCGCTTCGCCAGTATCGAATGCTTGAAGGACGACGGGCAGGCCTTCTCGGGCGACGTATCTCCTCAAGGACAAAGCCGCAAGATTTTTACCGTCCGTGAACCGTTGCGGCTGGCCTTAGCGATCACCCCCTTCAATCACCCGCTGAATCAAGTGGTTCACAAGGTCGCTCCCGCAATTGCCGCGGGAACGCCTCTTCTATTAAAGCCGTCGGAACGCACACCGTTGACGGCATTGCGGTTCGTCGAATTGCTGTATCAAGCGGGGCTGCCAGGGCACTTGCTCAGTGCCTTTCTGGGACCAGTCGACACAGTTCTGGAACCGCTCATCCGCGACGAACGCATCGAACTCGTCACGTTTACGGGCAGTGTCAGCATCGGCAAACGAATTGCTTCGATCGCCGGATATAAAAAACTGTGTCTGGAGCTCGGTGGCAATTCACCGTTAATCGTTCTCGAAGACGCCGACCTCAATCTGGCAGTGACACTGGCAGCAGAAGGAGCTTATCGCAATTCCGGCCAGCGCTGCACAGCGGTCAAACGGCTCTTGATCCAGAGGCCCATTCTGGACGAGTTCACCAGCCGGTTTGTCGACAAGACTCGCGAGTACCTGTGTGGCGCCCCGAGCGATCCGCAAACCCGCGTGGGGACGGTCATCACCGAAGCCTCGGCCCGGCATCTGG
>JAZKFE010000234.1:0-4345 GCA_040386595.1 Planctomycetota bacterium
CTAATTTACTAAGCCCTCCTAGAATGCGCTAGTCTAATACACAACGCGCTCTAAAACAGTGGCACATCGGTTTTGTTGGATACTCTTTGATCTTACTTGGCTGTTGCTGGTACTTGGCTGGTTGCGGCTTCACGTAGTAAGCCGACAGCCGTCTCGACCAGCAATTCTCCGGAGCCGGGCCGTGTCGACGAGTTCGTGACTTCGTAGCTGCCGCCGGCGTAGGCGGCTCGGTTGGGGATGTAGATGGATTCGACACAGTTCGACAGTTCAATCACCAATGTGGTGCGGAACGGTGAGGCTTGTTTGATCGCCAGCCCTAATTCCACAAATACCTCGCCTGGCAGGAACACGACGGCAACATCGCGGCCCAGGGTCATGACGGTAACGTCGACCGGCAGGTTCTCACCGATTCCCGCCAAGGACCGGCTTAGCCCCCAGGTGATGAACTCGGGAGTTTTGGCGTGTGGCGTCGGATGCAAGAACTGGTCGAGCATTAATTTCTTATAAGCCGTGACGTGTTCCAGGAACTCAACTTTTTCCTTGCGTTGAGCGGCCATCAGGATTTGAGTGGATCGCGATACTTCTTCCTGGGTTGCATCTTGTAATGGCAGCTTGACGAGCTTGGACTTCACGACCAGGTTTGGATGGGCGATTGGCTGAAGTTTGCTGAGTTGGGCCTGAATGGAGTTCCCGATAGAATTGCCGATGAAGTCGGATTTGTTACGTTCACGGCTACGTGGGTTGGAGTGATTAATATCGCCACAGCAACCGGTGCCGAAGATGGAGATCACGCCCGGGCCATTGGCCTTGCGCAGCGTTTGCTCGATGAAGAAGGGATAATCGGCACTCCACTTCATGCCGCCCAAGGTGTCGAGATGTAAGGCAAAGTTGCTTAGAACGCCGGTTGTCTTACCGGCCTCATCACGAATCGTCAGCAGGTTGATCTCGGGATCAATCGGGCCCGCAGCACGCACGACGTCGGGATTCTCGTGGTTCATCCAGGTCCGCACGCTGCCGTCGCGCATCACGAACCGGCGGTTAAACGCGACGGGAATTTCCTGAGTCGCTGATCCACTGGATAGCGTGGCAGGCTTGGCGATGGCATGGGCCTGGACGATCGCATCCACCGGACCGTCGATCAATTTCTCGATGTATTCCGCTCGTAATGGATCTTGTTTCTCGCCACCCAACTTTAAGTAGAGCTCCTTCATATAGTCCGGAGCGGTATGCGAATGTGTTGCCGAGATCACGATGTGAGCTTCGGGAATCCCGGTCTTCTCGGAGGCGCGTTTTCGGACGGCGTGCGAAAGGTCCGTCGCGATACCGATCAAGTCGCACACGACCAGTGCGGCTGCGGTATCTCCGTCTCGAAACACCATGGCCTTGGCCTTCAGCGGATCAATGGCACCGTCCGCGAGGCGTTCGTGATAGTAGCCCGCCATGGGAAAACCGACGGGCGGGGTGATGTCAACTTCGGCCACACCGACGCGGAGCGAACTACTCGCGGCGGGGGCGGCTGGTGCTTGAGCTTGGGCGACCGTTCCGCCCCATTGCCCGAGCAACGCCGTCAACACGGCAAGTAACACTCCGCGACGTGTCGGGCCACTATGCTTCACGCAGATCATCGTCATCGTTCTACTTTCCTGAAGGGATCAACCGAATTCGCCAGCTGGGACATCAGTGCCAGAATGATTGGTCGCACGATTCGCGATTATAGTATTCCGTGATTCGATTGATCCATGGTCTTTGATGTGTTGGCCGCGAAATATCTGTGCCCATTTGAGGTATCTCAATGCGAACAGGCCGACCTGTGCTGTTTTGGTCGGGCACGATTTGTGCATCTCTCTGCGATTTCAGAGGACTGACCACGTTTGAGATTGGCAGGGCTTCTCGATGACCCGATACGCCCCAGGCGTTTTTCGAACAGATGAAGGGGAATTCCATGCAAGTTCGACGAAGCGGAAGAGACATATTGGTAGTTGCGGTGGGCGTGCTGAGCGCCATGATGTTTGTCGGGCCGGTGTTGGCCGTGGAGATCGTGGACGATCCGGTGCAGATCGATGAGCGCGCCGCACAGCTCGTGCAGACGTCGAATTCACTGTGCTGGGAAATGCATCGTTATCACCAGCAGCAACCCGAGTTCCAGCAAACATACCGACAGGCCAAGGAGATCTGGACTAAGGCCGGGGAACTGCGTGAGGCTCTGCGGGCGGGACCTGTGGAGACCGATCAGCTGATGCAGCAACTGACGGAAATCGACGAGACCTTCGGGCAAGTCGAAGCCACGCTTTTGAAATGGGGAAATGGTGACCGTTCAACAGTTCCCAATAATAGCGGGCCAGGTCAGCGCACGATCGTGACGCCTGGTACCGAAGTCGACTTGCCGTTATTGAGCATTCGAGTCGGACGCCCCCAGGTCGTGGTCACGGAAGATGGTCCTCCGCAGCTCGAACGTCGGCGGTTGCATCCGAATTCACCGGGAAGCAAACGCAGTTTGGAGCGAGAATTGGCGTCTGTGAAGGTCGCCTTGGACTACCTGGCGGAAGACGCTGGAATGGTCGTACCGCCCAATGCGACTGAGGCAGATGCTTCGGCAACGAGCAAACCGGTCGTTGAACCGCCAGTCCCCGACCCCACTCTGGGCGATCCGCAGAAGATTCCGCCCACTGCAAAAGGGCCGGCCACTGTCCCACCTTCTAAGAAAGACTGATTGTCGTGTCTGCCGGGACGATAAGCTTGAAGCGAGTGCATCTGTAGGAAAACGATACTCGAAATGCACTCGCTCGCGCTTCGAGCTTGTTGTCGGCAGACACGGCCCAGCGTCAGGAATGGCGCGGTCCCCACCGAGTGGGCTCAAACGCCAGCGGCAGGAGGGAAGGTGCTTGAGGCTACTCAACTGCCATCGGGAACTCCGAAGTCAAAACGCAGGTACCAGTTATCGCGTCAGTTGGGACTGCGAATGCGGTCTGCGGGAAACCGAAAAAGCGGGCGAACTTCTCCTGGTTTAGTGGCCATTGGAATGGAAACACAGCTGATTTAGTGGATGTGATGAGCAAGGAATCAAGCGCCAGCCTCTCCGGCTGAGCAGGATGGTACGATTATTCCGTTTCGTACACTTAATGCGCTTGTAATGCCTGATTGGTTCGTCGTATGATCACTAGTTCGGTAGCATTTTTTGAGATTGCCGTGCTCGTCCTGCCTGACGTCGCTCGCGTGCACCATTTCAAATCATGATTTTTCCTTTTGTGCTCGTACCTCCAGGTGAAGGGAAATGCGATGCGAACTACGGTGGTCTTTCGACCTCGGTCGTCGGCATTTACGTTAATTGAGTTGCTGGTGGTGATTGCCATCATTGCCGTCTTGATTGCTTTACTGCTGCCTGCCGTGCAGCAGGCGCGCGAGGCCGCTCGGCGGTCGCAGTGTCGCAACAATCTGAAGCAGTGGGGATTGGCGATGCACAATTATCACGACAGCGTGAATGCCTTTCCGTTCGCGACTGCGGGCTATCCGACAAATGGCAACTTTCCCCGGCATACCTGGATCGTAGGCCTGTGGCCCTACATCGAGCAGGGCAACCTGTACAATTCCTATAATTTTTCGTTGGGATTTCATCAATCACCGAACGCCGTGACAAGTTCCATGACCGGTGTGGTTGCGAATAAAGTTCCTTTGTATTACTGCCCCAGCAGCCCGGGCGCCCAGATCTGGAAGGGTGACGTGACGTGGCGTGCACGGCCGCATTATGTGGTCAGTTGGGGAAATGGCAGTGCGTCGACTACGACCGCCACGACGAAAGCGATGTTCGGCATTCTCACTAACACGGCACCTCTGAATCCGTACTCGGCCCGCATGCGCGATATCACCGACGGAACATCGAACACGCTGATGATGTCGGAAATCCGTGTTCCGACCAATGAATCCAGCAACGACTCGCGGGGCGATGTCTTCAATGACGACCTGGCCTATGCTTCGTTCGCGTTCTACACCGTCAATGGACCGAACAGTACCGTCGCGGATAGCATCGCCAATTGCCCGGCCACTGGTTCGACGATCCCCAGGGCGCCCTGCGATAACGGTGCCAACAAGCAACTGGCAGCCCGCAGTGAGCACGTCGGCGGTGTGCATGCTCTGATGGCCGATGGCGCGGTCCGGTTTGTCAGCGACAACATCTCGATGACCATTTGGCAGGCAGTCGGCTCGGCCAGCGGCGGTGAAGTCGTCGGCGAGCTTTAGAACGCTTCGTCGTCCAGTCTGTGTAGCGGAATCTCGTAAGAGTTCCGCTCCGCAGTCTGCAGACTCACCGCGGCGCTCTTAGGAGATTCCGCTCCGCAGATTTTAGATCCGC
>JAZKFE010000234.1:4355-5042 GCA_040386595.1 Planctomycetota bacterium
GGTTGTCGTTCGTTGTTTCTGGATCATCCCTGAATTCTCATCTCGTCCATCGAGGCTCCCGATGTCCCGCTCGATCTATTTTCTAACCCTGGTGGCTGCACTGTTGGTGAGCGTTGCGGGATGTGGATCCCAGGAGATACCGAAGGCCTTGGTCCGCGGTAATGTGTTGCTCAACGGTGCTCCGCTGAAGGAAGGGGCGATCAAGTTCATTCCCATTGAGGGGGATGGTCCGACAGCCGGGGCCGTTCTCAAGGGGGACGGGGAATATTCAACTGAAGTCCCGGTGGGCATGATGCGCGTCGAAATCACTTCACCCAAAGTGACCGGCAAACGAAAGGCTTTTGACACCCCCGACAGCCCGACGATTGAGATCACGGAAGAGCAGATCCCCGACCGCTATAACGCGAAGAGTGAATTGAAATACGAGGTCGTGAGCGGCGAGAAAGAAGTCGAAGCCGATTTCGATCTGACCACCGAAAAGAAGTAGCATCAGTCTGTGAGCGGAATGGTGCTCGCCACCGGTTCTGCAGCGCGACGCCCCACCCGAAACAGGGCCTCACAAAGAATTCGGCAGGCATTCGCCTGTTTTGATATCCTGAACCCCTGGGCGAGAGCTGGGGGCAGCATCCAATACGAGGTGGCAATTCCAATCGAGGAAAAGAGTGAGGCTCCGCCGAACCTGTCGCG
>JAZKFE010000234.1:5052-6002 GCA_040386595.1 Planctomycetota bacterium
CTCTCCGAGTCGGTCATCTTCGTTCTCAACCGTCTGACTCAAAGAATCAGACGACAGAGTGCTTTACGGAAACCTCACCTGTTCACTCACACTCTTGCTTGAAATCACTCCTTCATCACCCCAGTTTTCCAAGACGAACGTGAGACATGATTGTCGTGTGGCCCGGGCAGGCTGTTCATCTGGAAGTGCCGGAGTTCAGGCTGTCTCGCAGCAGCAATCCTTCGATTTCCGCTTCGGCTGTTCGGAGTTCGCGTAGTGCTTCGAGGAAATTGATGTTGGTTTGCGAGTACGTTCTCTGCGACGTCAGCAACGTTAAAAAGCCCGTTTCACCGGCGCGATACATTTTCCGTGTCAGGTCGAGTGATTCCTGGGCGGCCGGAAGAATGGCATCGCGGTAGCGTTCCACCTGATTACGGGCATTGGAGTACCGTTCATAGGTTGGCGCCAGACGATTTTGCAGTCCCAGCTCGATTTGCTGTAATGATTGCTCGGCTGCCACGACTTCGTGTTGTGCTTTCAGGACGCCACCCTGATTCCGGTTAAAAACCGGAATTGGCATCGAGATCCCAATGGCACCGTCGGGCCGTCCGCCGATGCCATTATCGATGACATTTACGAGTCCTTGAACACTGACATTGGAGACCCGTTCCACCTGAGCGCGTTCCAATGCGCTGCGTGCCCGGCCGATTTCGGCCATGGCTGAAGAGATCTCGGGGCTCTCTGACTGTAAACGCAGCAATGCTTGCTCAAAGTCAATTTCGTGGGGCGGTTCATAAGCGTCCCCATTGAGCTTTTGGTGCGACAGGTGAGGATCGCCGACGACGGAACTTAACGCACGCCAGGATGAGGTGAGTCGGTTGTGAGCATTTGTGGACAGAACCTGGGTACTTTCTACTTCCAACTGAGCTTGCAACACATCTGCTCGCGTAGCTTCTTTGCCGCGGAACAGC
>JAZKFE010000234.1:6012-14491 GCA_040386595.1 Planctomycetota bacterium
TAAGAGATTGTCGGTCAGCTCAATTTGCCTTTGTGCAAGCAGGACCTGATAGAAAGCGATCCGCACGTCGGTGATCACCTTTTGTTGCTGCACGGCAAGTTCGCGGTGAGCTCGTTCGATCTCTCGATCGGCAACAGCACGATTCAGCCGTAGCTTGCCGCCTCGAACAAACTCCTGGCTAAACATCACACCATGTTGTTCGGCCCGTCCGCCGCTACCAACCTGCTGGCCGTCATAGCCGACGGAGGGATTGGGGCGCAATCCGACTTGAAGATGATTGCCGCGAGCCGCACCAATGACTGCCTGTGCCTTGGTGATTGATGGATTTGCAACGAGTGCCATCTGCTGCAAGTCATTAAGACTTAACCCTACTGGGGGTTCTTCGGCAGGCAAGGTCTCCGCCGGGGGCGCGGTTTCGGGCCGTTGCGCGATGGCGAATCCGGATCCGCAACAGGCGACAACGGTCGTGATCAAAATTGTGTGCACGAAATGGAATGCGGAATTGAAAGCATGCCTCAATTGCCGGGATGAGCAATTTGACGGTCGCTGAGTTGCTGAAAGGTGATTTCTCATTGCCGGACTCTCCACGAGCATTTCCGCCTATTGATTCAAAATCGCAGGGGCTCAACCGTTTCGGCGTGACCCCTTGAGTGGTCGCCGAAATTGTGTCATCGCCCACACCGAGGTCGCCCGCAGGATGGCAGGCGACCGATCGCCATTGCTCATCACAGAGCACGGGCGAGGCGAAAGAGAGGGCATTTCAAATGCGAAGAATCATTGGGCGCAGTGGGATGTGCGACGTCTCACCAGGATAATACTGAGCTGCTAGCGGCGCGGCCGTCGCGACAATGGTCGGTAACCCTTGTGGTGTTATCGCAGCGGTCAGCACTGAAAATGGACGAGCACCAGAGATGCGTGAGTTGTGTTCCAGGGGCGAGTCTGCGCCGGGAAGATAGATCGCGTCGGCGTCGTGTTCCCGACCGACATCGCCCCTGCTGACTTCTTCCGATTGGGATTCGCAGTAGAGCCCTACCTGCACCGTGCCGAAACCACTTAACCAGCGAAGATGAAAATGGAACGCCGAGTTGTGGTGCCGTTGATCGGCAGCTGACTCCAACCCGTGGGAATGCGGAATTGCCAGCATATGGCTGACTAGTAGTCCCGCAATCACCAGAATGGAAGTACTCGCTCGGAACATAGCAGGCGAACTCAGTTTTCTCTCTTCGGTCAATCTCCGGCCGCAACTGGGATGTTGTCGTGCGTACCTCAAACGTGTGCTGGCACATTCAGGACCATCTATTCCTTCGGAGTTTCTACTAGTGTCGCTTCAGCCGGAATTATCGTTAGAACATCATTTTCTAATTAACGTAAGTGCATTTGCGTAAGGGGTTAATGCTTATTGTGTGAAGCTGCTGACTTCGGTTTAAGCGGTCCGAGAGTGTGTTCAGAGGGGGGGCTTGCCGACGCAGTTGACGAGGAGCGTTGACTTTAACGCAGCGTGAAGCTCTCTCGCCGTTGCCACTTTGCGTAGGGCGAGAATGATGTTTTGAGACGCCAAATACGCCGGGAGCGATCACAACAAACTTGACAATTGCGATCTGGGCGGCATAACTTGGATGGAAGGTAAAGATCTTAAGTAATCCGGATTTCGAGTCTCAGTCGTCCGTATGACAAGCCGCGGCAGCCAACAAACTCGAAGCAGGTCCATCCGCTCCAGGCGATGGTCGTTCGGGCTGCGCTGCGTTTTGCTCATGGTGGCTTGGCAAGGCCCGATGCCTTGGTGTCATTGCCACGGCACACTGGCAACCTTGACCGACCAATCACCGCAGTGGCTGTCTGAGCATTTACGGTCGCATCATGCGGCCCTGTCTCCGTTTTCGAATGCCGTGCTGGGTTGGCACGTCCATTTTGAATACCCAAGTCCCTCCGACGAAGACTCGGATCAGCCCGTGCGGCCACGGCAGGATCGGCTGTTGGTGACTTCCCTCGATTCTGCTGCGGAATTGATGACACGCGCGGCTGCCACGCCTACTCTGCATCCAGATTCGCAGGTCGGCGTGGACCATGATCGTGCGACGCTTACCGACCGAGCTCAATCGGTCACGACATCGCATTTCTATGACGGCTTTGCGCCGTCTCTCTCGCTTCCGCAACGCTTCTGCGTCTCGCGCTGCTAACTCTTCAGGCTGTCGCCTCTGGCTGTAAGGCCAATTTCTGCACTCGCTAACAGTGATCGCTGCGCCCTGCGCCGAGCACTTTTCCGCTCATCTGATTTTCTGGAAACATTCCATGCCACTTGCCCGGCCACGGATCTTACGAACTCAAACTGTCCTTCTACTCGTCGTCGGTATTGCCACTTTAGTTGTTGCCGGTGGATGGTGGATGCGTTCGAAGCCTGCCAATCAAGCCCATTCGGCTCCCTCGGCGGTACCGGGACACGCAGCCGGGGAAGTCGCACATCCGTCATCAGAACCCGATTCAGGTGTCATCGACTTCCCCCGCGATTCCTGGCAGGCGGCGGGCATCAAAGTCCAGCCGGTGGAACGCGGCTCATTCGCGCAGTCGGTACAACTGACGGGCAAAATCACGCTCAACGAGGATCGTGTCGCGCACGTCTTTCCGTTGGTGGAAGGCCGTGTCGACGAGGTGAAGATTCGCTACGGCGATAAGGTCAAAAAAGGTGATCTGCTGGTGGTCGTGCAAAGCCGCGAAGTTGGCCAGGCCATGCTGCAACTGTATCATGATCGCCATCAGCGCGAGTTCGCGGTGACGAAGGATCGATGGACACAGGCCGTGACGACCAATACCCAAGCCATGATCAAACTCATCCGAGATGCGGCTCCCGTCGAAGAAATTGAAAAGCAACTTCATAGCCGGCCGATGGGGGAATATCGCACTCGATTGATGACCGCCTATATCGGCAACAACAAGTCCCGCAAACATTTAGACCGGCTGGCTCCGTTGTCTCAAGACGGCGCTATTACGGGCAAGCAATTGCTGGAGGCTGAATCGGAATGGAATGCCGCCCGGGCGACTTTACAGTCCCTGGTAGAACAAATTCAGCAGGACGCTCAACAGGGCGCCGCCCTGTCGGCGCACAACGTGATGGAACTGCAGACACGAGTTTCCGTCGACGAGACCAACCTGAAAATCCTGGGATTTGACGATAAAGCCCTGGCCAATATTGATCCGGAGAAACAAGGGGAGACCATTTCCCATTACCCAATACACGCACCATTCGATGGAACAATCATCACGAAAGATGTTGTACTCTTGGAGCGTGTGGGGCCGGAACATCAAATCTTAAGTATCGCCGATTTGTCCACGGTCTGGGTAACGACCGACATCTACGAAGAACATCTGCCCCTTCTCAAAGAATTAGATCAGAAGAAGATTCATCTCCATAGCAAAGCCTGGCCCGGACAGACATTCGAAGCACAGATTTTCTATGGCGGGGATGTGGTAAATGAACTCTCGCGAACGATCTCGATGCGCGCGATCGCCGACAATCGGGATGGTCGACTCAAGCCAGGGATGTTTGTAGATGTGGAACTTCCCAATGCCACGCAATCTGGAATCCTGCAGGTCCCGTTAGCGGCGATCCAGGAGCACGAAGGTAAGTCTTTCGTGTTTATCCATACCGCCGCAGATAAGTTCATGCGACATGATGTGACATTGGGACGTCGCAACGAGCATGCCGTGGAAATTCTGAAGGGATTGCAGCCAGGGGAGATGGTGGTGACAGGAGGCGGGTTTGCGTTGAAATCCCGCATGTTGGCCGACCTGCTTGGCGAGTAGACGGCCCAACAACTCACCTCGCTGTCCCACCCAATCTTCCCCTGCTCTCGTTCATCCCAAGGAATACCCGCGTGGTCAAACATATTATTGAGTGGTCTCTCGATAACCGCTTCATCGTCATGCTACTGGCCGTCGTGTTGCTCGGAGTCGGGGTGATGTCGGCATCGACACTCCCTCTCGATGCCGTGCCCGACTTGACCAATATTCAAGTCCAGGTGCTGACTACATCTCCGGCCTTGGGACCGGTAGAAGTCGAGCAATTCATCACGTTTCCCGTGGAAAACGCACTCAGCGGCTTGCCGAATGTTAGCGAGATTCGTTCGATCAGCCGCTTTGGTCTCTCGGCCGTCACGGTTGCATTCGAAGACGGGACCGATATCTATTGGGCCCGTAATCTCATTAGTGAACGATTGCAGAAGGCCCGAGAAAGTATCCCTGCCGGTATGGGGGATCCGCAGATGGGACCGATCGCCACCGGCATGAGTGAGATCTATCAGTTTGAAGTCCGCGCCAAACCGGGCCACAACTATAGCCTGATGGAGCTGCGCACGATCCTGGATTGGCAGATCGCCTTTCAGCTGCGAAGTGTTCCCGGCGTGATCGAGATGAATACCTTCGGCGGTGAACTCAAAACCTATGAAGTCCAGATCGATCCTCACAAGCTGTTAAATTTCGATATTTCTCTCAGCCAAGTGTTTCGTGCTTTAGAGGAAAACAACGCCAATGCCGGGGGCGGGTATATCACACATGGTTCAGAACAGCGGCTGATTCGCGGAGAGGGCTTGATCAGTTCTCTGGATGATGTCCGGCAGATTGTGGTGGAGAATCGCAGTGATGGTACGCCCATTCGTGTTTCGGATATTGGCGACGTACAGTTCGCACCGATGCTGCGGCAAGGGGCCGTCACCCGCGACGGTGATCGCGAGGCCGTGACGGGCATGGTCATGATGCTCATGGGGGGCAATTCACGGCAGGTTGTCGAAGACGTGAAGCACAAGATTAAAGCCATTCAGGCAACTCTTCCTGACGGCATTTATATCGACACATTCTATGATCGCACCGAACTGGTGGAGAAGACGATTCACACGATTGCTGAAAACATCAGCGTCGGTGTGATTCTGGTGATCATCATGCTGTTCCTCCTCCTCGGTGACGTCCGTGCCGGATTGATCGTCGCGGCGGCGATTCCACTCTCGGCCATGTGTGCCTTGATCGCGATGAAGTTCGCCGGTGTCTCGGCCAATCTCATGAGTCTGGGGGCCGTGGACTTCGGTGTGATTGTCGACGGGGCCGTGGTGATGATCGAAAACGCGGTTCGCTTTGCGAGCGCTCATCTTCGAAAAACGGGCTCAGATCGCGTTCCGAAATCGGTCTTCCTGGAATCCGCGAAAGAGGTGGGCACACCGATCCTATTTGCCGGCTTGATCGTGATCATCGTCTTCCTACCGATCCTCAGCCTGGAGGGTGTCGAAGGAAAAATGTTTCGCCCCATGGCGTTCACATTTATGTCCGCCTTAACCGGAGCCCTCATTCTTTCAGTGACGGTAATGCCCGTCATGGCCTCGCTGTTTTTAGTTCGACGCGTTAGCGCCAGCGATACCTTCCTCGTCCGGAAACTCAAACAGTCCTATGAGCCCTTGCTAGACTTTGCGATGGCCCGGCCGGGGTTAATGGTATCGCTGGCGGGGATCGTATTTGCCCTCAGCGCGGTTGTCGCGTCATCGTTTGGGGTGGAGTTTGTTCCGAAACTGGATGAAGGCGATATCGCCATTCAGGCGGTGCGACTACCGAGCGTGTCGCTGGAGACCTCATTAGAAATGACGAAGGCGATGGAGAGAACGCTAATGCGCTTTCCTCAGGTTGAGAGTGTGATTTCCAAGACGGGGCGTCCCGAGATTGCCAATGATCCGATGGGTGTGCATCAGACGGACATCCTGGTTCGGCTCAAGCCCGAACACGATTGGACCGAACACATCAGCAAGGTCACTTTGGTAGAACAGATGCAGGAAGCCTTAGAGAAAGAAGTTCCCAGCAACTCTTATGGCTTCACTCAACCGATCGAGTTGCGCGTGCAAGAACTCGTTGCCGGCGTGCGTTCGGACATCGGACTAAGTCTATATGGAGACGATCTCGATGTCTTGAAAACCGAAGGTGACAAGATCGTGCGTGCCTTGAATCAAGTCGCTGGCGCTGCGGATGTTCAAGCTCAGCAGATTGCCGGTTTGCCCTATTTGCGAATTAAGATTCGGCGTGACGCTATCGGCCGGTACGGCATCAATTCCAGCGACGTGTTGGATGCGATCAGCGTAGTCGGAGGCAAGCCAATTGGTGAAGTGTTCGAGGGGCAACGTCGGTTTCCGCTGCAAGTGCGGATCTCACCCGAATGGCGACACGACGTGGAGAAGCTGCGTCAGATTAAAATCGACGATCCACAAGGGCGACAGATCCCGATTTCGCAGCTGGCCGATATCGTGATTGAAGATGGTCCATCCGAGATTAGCCGGCATGCTATTCGCCGCCGTTTGTTAGTTCAATGCAATGTCCGGGGCCGAGATCTGGCAGGTTTCGTGGCCGACGCTCAGAAAACGGTCGACCAGCAAGTGAAGCTTCCCCCCGGATATTCTCTGGCATGGGGCGGCCAGTTTCAGAACCTGCAACGGGCCAGTCAACGGCTCATGATTGCGGTGCCCGTCGCGCTGTTTCTGATCTTTTCGCTGCTCTATGTCACATTTAACTCGGTCAAGCTGACCCTGCTGATTTATTTGAACGTCCCCATCGCCGCGACCGGAGGGATCTTTGCGCTATGGCTTCGTGATATGCCCTTCTCGATCTCTGCCGGTGTGGGTTTTATCGCGTTGTTTGGTATCGCGGTAATGAACGGAGTCGTGTTGATTGAGCACATCCGCCATCTGCGGCACCAGGGAAATGATCAACTCGCAGCGGTGCTGAACGGCTCCATGGATCGGTTGCGTCCCGTGTTGATGACCGCAACCTGCGGCGCCCTGGGCTTTGTGCCAATGGCCGTTTCGGGCAGTGCCGGTGCCGAGGTCCAACGGCCACTGGCGACCGTCGTGATCGGCGGATTAATCACCTGCACGGTCCTGACGCTGCTCGTACTACCGGCAATCTACCGCTGGTTCGAACCCGCCGCCTCCGAAGATCATTGAGCTAGACGCTTCATTTGATTTCACGTTCATCCTGAGGTCATTGAGAACACGAACTTGAATCGTAATAGTCCGTTCCTCGCGGTTTGCGGATGAATGGGCTATTGCGTTCTTTGAATTGATGTGATTCTTCCGATGGACTTCCCGGTCATTGCTGTGCCGTAAATCGCGTCGTCATCGCAGAAGTTCTCGAAGGGAGCTCCACGTTTCGATGCTCGATCGAACCCAATGATCTCGCTCCTGGCACTTTCTTGCCTGAGCGTGGTGTGTTTCCTGCTTTCCTCGTGGAACGCGGCACGATCCCAACATCTGCATATCAAGTTCGCATCTCGAACACGTTGTCACCACGTTCGATTGAAGGAATTGGTCATCTGTATCAATTTTCGAAATACTAAAACATTAGTATTGACGTCGGCCAAGCCGTCAGGCATACTGCTAATGAATTAGTAGAATGGCGGTGCAGCCCCAATCTCATCTTGATGATCGTCAGAAAGACTTCACCATGGCTCGATCCCCTTCCAAGCATCCGACGGAACTCGAGTTGGAGATCTTAAAAGTACTGTGGCAGCTTGGACCGGCTACCGTACGACAGGTACGCGACGCTCTGGCGCCGACCCGTGATCTGGCCTACACGAGTGTCATGACGATGATGTCGATCATGGCCGGTAAGGGCTACCTTGAGCGGACCAAAGATGGGCGAAGTTTTGTCTATCGCTCGATCTATCGCGAGGAAAAAGCCTCGCGGAATATGCTGCAAGATATCATCGATCGTGTATTTGGAGGCTCGACTAAGGCCGTGATGCAGCATCTGCTGGAGACGTCCGACCTGGATGAAGATGAGCTCAAACAGATTCGACTACTGATTAATCGCAAGACGCGAGAGAAGTCTGATCCCACATAGTCCGGCCGCTTCGTTTGAATTGTGGATTGGGATGCGGATTGTTGTCGGCAATAGTCATCGCTTTGGTGTCGCGAGATTCTACGTGACCCTGCAATCAGAAAAGCCTTCAATCATGAATACACTTGTGGATCGAGATTTTTGTGCCACTTTGGTGCTTTCGCTTGGCCACTTTTTGTGGTTGGGAACGCTGATTGCCGGGATGGCAGTGGTGGCTGCTCGCTGGCTTAGAACATCGCATGGCCGTTACCGCTTGTTAGTGGTCGGATTCTTGCTAATGGCTCTCAGCCCTTGCGTTACCTGCACCATTTTGTGGTGGCAAACCGCAAAAACAAGCTCATATGACGTTGTGCCGCAGGCAGGGGCGGTGTTTGCAGCTTCGACGAGAATTTCCAACACCCAGAGAGTCGGAGACGTACTGCCTTGGGATCGAGATGGGCCGATAATCTTTACCGGAACAGACACCACGGCGCCCCCGTCACCGTTGCCGGCAAGGGGGCCGATGGCCGTCGCAACTTCCTCTGAATGGCATCGATTTGCCCCTCTGATGATCAATGTTTATCTGTTGGGTGTGGCCGCGATGTTGCTACGGCTGTCGATTGGTTTATGGGGCGGTTGG
>JAZKFE010000235.1:0-12537 GCA_040386595.1 Planctomycetota bacterium
CTACGCCATGCAGTCGGGCAGAGATGCCGGGCATTGCAGGCATGCTGCAAAAGAACAGGCTCAGACCAATCGCGATCAGCAGCGCCGGAAACAGGGCGCGACGAATTTCCCAACTTAACGCGGATTTGGCAGTCAACATGATATGGCCTTTGACGTGACACGAAATGGATGATCGCCGAAGCACCGGCTGTGCGTGGATCGTTCACGAAACGCAATGATCAAGAAGCCGAGTGGCCCATGAAAATCTCGTCCAGACTCGGAACCGTTTCTTCCACAATCTCAGCACCGATTCGGATGGCCGATTCATGGAGTCGTTCGGTTCCATCGGGGCACAGGTACCGCCATTCCGCCGCCGCCCCACCGAGGTTCAACAGTCCGGGGATCTCGGGCTTTTGTGAAATCGGATGCTGGAACCGGATCGTCACGACACGCTGCCGCAGTTTGATATTTTCCAGCGAATCATTCAGGACCAGACGTCCATTGTTTAGCATGGCGACCTGATCAGCGACACGTTCTACTTCATCCAGCAGATGGGACGAAAACAACACGGTTCGACCCTCGTCAGCGACCGTGCGAATGATGGCACTCAAGATGTCACGCCGCACCAGGGGATCAAGTCCCGAGGAAGGTTCATCCAACAACAGTAGGTCCGGCCGATGCGCTAGTGCGGTCAGCAATCCCACGCGTGCCAGCTGCCCGCGAGACAGTGTTTTCACTTTTTGATACGGCACGAGCTCGAACATGTCGAGCAATTCCTTGGCAAAAATGGGGTCCCAGTCGGGGAAGAAGGCCCGCGTGTAGCTCAGCAATTCATCCACACACATCCAGTCGGCCATGTCGCGATCCTCGGACAGATAGCCGATCCGGCTGAGGACCGCGGGAGGATCGGCCACCGGATTGCGTCCGAAAACCTGCACCGTGCCCAGCTCTGCGTGAAGTAACCCCAGGATATGTTTGATCAAGGTTGTCTTACCGGCGCCGTTGCCGCCGACCAAGCCAAAAACGGACCCTTTGGGAATCTTCAGAGTCACGCGGTCGAGGGCGACTTTGTGACCGTAGGTGCGAGTCAATTCGCGAATCATGACGATTGGTTCAGGCATGATAGAACCTCGAAAGAGGGTGTATTCGGGAGATGACGAAGAGATGACGGGTTCTGTTAAACCGCGTTGGTCAAACCGTGTTGCCGAGTGCTCGAGCCCGTTGCCGGACCAGTTGCACGACACCATCAGTGGAAATTTCCAGGTGCCGGGCTTCGACCAGGACGGTGTCGATTTTCTCGATCAACAATTGATGTTGTTCGCGCTTGGCCAGCGGCGATGCCGTGGGCGAAACGAAGACCCCGGCCCCGGGGCGTGTGATCAGGATTCCCGCCAGTTCCAGCTCGCGGAACGCACGGGCCACGGTGTTGGGGTTGATCACCAATTGATCGGACAGCTTGCGTACCGAAGGCAGCTGTTCGTTGGCCGACAAACGGCCAACCGCGATCAAGTATTTGATTCGCTGCATTAACTGCAGGTAGATGGGCATCCCATCCGTTGCATCAATCTGGATTTGCATGGTGTTTGCACCTCTGGCGAATGCCGTTCGAGAGTGATTACCGAATCAGCAGGACAGTATCACTGTGTCGTTACTGTAATACAGTTGATAGGGCAGAGCCAGAGTTTTGTTTAGAGAATTTCTGGAATGCAAAAATTTGGCTATGATGGTCGTTTTCCACGGTCAGCAGGATGCTGTTTGAGAATTGCTGACCACAGGTACGTTTCTTGGAACCGCGAGATAAACGGAAAACATGAGCAAGCATACTGATCTGCAACGCGTGTTGGACTGCGGCATGGTGGCCATCATTCGGGCATCGTCGAGCGAACAGATCGTCAACGTGGCGCGGGCCCTCTACGAGGGTGGCGTCGATGTTCTCGAAGTGACATTCACCGTGCCCAACGTGCTGGAGATCATCTCGGCGGTGAAGAAGGAACTGGGCAAGAACGTCCTGCTGGGAGCCGGCACGGTGCTCGATACCGAGACCGCACGGGCGGCCATCCTGGCGGGAGCCGAGTTCATCGTGTCTCCGACCGTCAACACGGAAGTCATTCAACTCTGTAAACGCTACGACAAACTGTGTTTGCCGGGTGCCTTTACGCCCACCGAGATTCTGACCGCCTGGGAAGCCGGCGCGGATATCGTCAAGGTCTTCCCGGCCGACGTGGGCGGGCCGAATTACCTGAAGGCCGTGCATGGTCCCCTGCCCCAGATCCGACTGCTGCCGACCGGCGGCGTGGATCTCACGACCATCGACGCCTTCTTCAAAGCCGGCGCCTGTGCCGTGGGATTGGGAAGCGCCCTCGTCGAGAAGAACGCGGTCGACACCGGTGATGTGGCCCGTATCAAGTCGCTGGCCGAACAGTATGTCGCAGCCGTGAAGAAGGCTCGCGGCCGGTAATTTGCCGTTTATCATTGCGTCACCCCGATTGCCGAATCGGGGTGACGCAATGAACCGGACCGAGAGAATCACCCCTCTCCTCTACCGACGCATCGACATTGGTTTGTGTTTTGATCACAGAGCCATCAACGACTTTGGGCTCCCCTCGCCTGCGCCTCTTCCCTCGCTTGTCAGGATTGGTCTCCCTCTTCGGAAAACTCGACGCCGTCGCGGTATTCGACTGAAGCCCTTGCCGGATTGAGGACGATACCGACGAAATGAGTGCGGAGAGTGTCTCTGCGATTCGCTGAACGTGCGCGAATCGAAACCGCCAGTTGCTTGAAAATGGTGACTGCGGTGGTCAGTGACATTCGTGAGGAGGGAGCGATTCTGATGCGACACCCCACCTGGATTTTGCTGGCCCTGCTAGTTTGCGGGATCGGTACGGTCGTGCACGCCGCTCCGCCGCAGATCAAGCCGGTCTATTCCAATAAGCCACGCTTCCGTATCCCGTATCATTTCGATGCCGAGGAAATGCGGAAGCTGGGGGCTCGCGAGATTCGGCTGTATGTGTCGACCGATCTCGGCATTCGCTGGCAGTCGACTCAGGCCGTTCCGCCACAGCCGGGCAAATTCAATTTTCAAGCTCCCGGTGAAGGCGAATACTGGTTCTGCGTCAGAACTCTGGACGCTCGAAATCAACTCCATCCCGCTGATGAAGCAGTGCAGCCGGGATTGCAGGTCGTCGTGGATACGACTTCACCCCAGTTGTCGCTCAATTTACGGCAGGTGGCCCCCGGTCGCGTGCAATTGTCGTGGAATGCTCGGGATCAGTATCTCGATGCATCGCGGTTGCGGCTGGAATATATCCAGGCCGGCAGCACCAATTGGCAGACGGTTCCGGTGGTTCCCAAGGCCGCAGATTCCACCGAATGGAATGTGCCGCAGGGTGGTTTAGTGGCAGTGCGTGGTGCCGTGGCCGACCTCGCCGGAAACGTGGGACAGTCGGAAACTCGCGTGCAGATTGCCCCTGGCAATGGCAGCGGGCAGGCTGGTCCCGATTTTCGCGATCCGGTCGCGGGGAACGATTTGCCCCCCGATACTCAAGCCCGAACCAGTCCGCGGGGACAACTCCCTTCTGCGGCTCAGAATTTACAAGATCAACTGAACCGAGATTCCTGGAATCAGCCCGCTGGACCGAACGAATTTCCGGGTACTGACGGACTCGCAGCACGGGATTCCGCCCAGCGTCCGCTGAGCGGATTTGCGTCGATGCAGCAAGGCAACGGGATCCCCGGATTCCGCAGCCAGGAAGCCTCGTTCGGTGGGGGGACACCTCGGCGAGACGGTGCAGCGCGAGTGGTGAATCAACGTCAGTTTCAGATTGGCTATCGGATCGAAGAAGTCGGTCCGTCGGGAATCAGCAGCGTCGAACTGTTTATCACCCAGGACAACGGCGCCACGTGGTATCGCTATGGTGAGGACGCGGATAAACGCAGTCCGTTCGTCGTAAGCGTTCCACGTGAGGGAGCTTATGGCTTCACGCTGATCGTCCGCAGTGGTGTCGGCTTGGCCGCTGATCCGCCACAGCCGGGTGAACGTCCCAGTATCGTCGTGAACGTGGACGAAACGGCCCCCCGGGTGCAACTGCTGCCGGTGGAACAAGGACGCGGACAGGCTCTGAATAAGTTGTTGCTGCGGTGGATGGCCCAAGATGAAAATCTGGCCGAACGGCCGATTTCTCTGTGGTACGGAGCCAGCCCCAGCGGACCTTGGCAGCCGATTGCCGGCGGCTTGGACAATACGGGAAGCTACGTGTGGACGATGGCTCAAGGCATCGCCCCGCGGATTTACTTTCGGATCGAAGCTCGCGACAGTGCCGGAAACGTGCAACGTCTCGACACGACCGAGCCCTTGCTGATCGACTTGTCGAAGCCGACCGCTCGCATTCTGGACGTCGAAACAACAGCCGATTCCAGCACAATGCTGCCGCAGTAGAGGCTCTGCGGAACCATAGTCGTTGTTCGCTCCGCGAACAGAACGCGCTCGCAGTAGCCGGCCGAAATCTGTCACAACGTCGCCTCGGGATTGTGTGCCACTGCTTTGCAACCGTACTCGGTTGTTAAGCAGTGCATTCCAAAATCACAAGCTGTGACACAGCACTAAAATTTGTATTCAATCTCAATACAGATCCCACCTCGCTACTGCGAGCGCGTTATGTTCGCGGAGCGAACAACGACTATGACTATGCTCAATCGCCGATGCGGAAGAGCCGCTTCAGCGCGTCGAGTAGTCCATGCGGGGAACCTTCTCGTGATTCATCTCGCAGGACTTCCAGCGGGGGATGCAGCAGCTTGTTGACCATGCGTTCGATCGACTTTTCGATTTCCGAACGGTCGCGTTCCAGGTGCGGCAGTTTTTTAAACAGGCGGTCGGTTTCTGAGTCGACCACATCGCGCCATTGTTCCCGCAGCCGCTTCACGATGGGACCTGTGGCGCGATGCGACAAGTCCTTCATGAAGGATTCGGTTTCCTGGTCGATGATGGCCTGGGCCTTCTCGACTTCCTTCAGCCGCGACTTCCGATTCTCGTCGCAGATCTTCTGCAGGTCGTCGATGCAGAACAGGAACACGTTCTCATCGAGGTCCCCGATCTTGGGGGAGAAATCCCGCGGCGCTCCCAGATCGAGGATAAACGTGGTCTTTTCGCCGTACTTCTTGCGGATCCTGCGAAAGCGTTCGAGGTCGACCAGATTGGCCCCGGTCGTGCTGACGATGATGTCGGCCGTGCCCAGAAACTGATCGAGGAACTCCCAAGGAACGGCTTTGCCCCCCCACTCTGCCGCCAGCTTTTCAGCCCGCTCTTGCGTCCGATTCGCGACGAGGATCTCTTTGGCCCCTTCATCGCGCAGGTATCGCAATGTCTCCTCGGCCATCTGCCCGGCGCCGATGATCAAGACCTGTTTGTCGTCGAATCGCTCGAAGATCGTCTTGCCGAACTCGCCGACCGCGACGCTGGCAATGGAGACCCGGCCTTCGGCTAACCGCGTTTCGGTGCGGATGCGTTTTGAAACGTTGAAGGCCCGTTCAAACAGCGAACTGGTGATGGGGCCGGAGGATTCTTTTTCCTGAGCCTGACGATAAGCGTCGCGGACCTGAGCCACGATTTGCGGTTCGCCCAAAACCATGCTGTCGAGACTACCGGCGACCTGAAACAGGTGCCGCACGACTTCCGCGCCGGTGTGCTCCTGCAGGTCGTCAAAGAAGTCTCGCAGCGGGACCTTGTGGAACTCGGCGAGAAACTCGGCCAGTTCGCGGTGCCCCGGGGCGTGTTCTGTCCCTTCATGTGCCGCGTAGAGTTCGACGCGGTTGCACGTCGACAGAACGATCAGTTCTGACTCCGGGAACCGGGCGCGCAGCGTCGCATAGGCTTCGCCCAAGCGTTGCGGCTGGAAGGCCAGCCGCTCGCGAATGTCCAGAGCGGACGTCTGATGATTACATGTGACCAGCTGCAAATTCACCGGGCGTGCCTCGCGAGCCAGAGGTCCTGCGACACAGGGGCTTGAACGTGCCATGTTTTCAAATCAAAAATCTTCTTGCCCGTCGCGACCTGCAAGCCGACCAATGTAAACATTAAAAATCCAGCGGCCCACAAGGTCAGGGAGGCCACCTGCCGTCCTGTGGTCCGCGGTGTCGTAATCAGCCAAATGAATAACACAAACATCGCCAGCCAGGCGATACTGCTACCGATGATCACCGGGTCGTTAAACGGGATCGATTCTTTACGGGTTTTGGCATACAGCCCCAAACCCACGCCGGTTCCCATGCCCAGTGTCAGCAGCGGGACGGCAATCATGATGGCCCAGCGGTTCAATCGCGCCAGTTTCTCCAGATTCGGCAGACCGAAACCCGCCGGGCTGAGGTGCCGATGTCGCAATCGCCATTGCTGCACCAGATACATCATCGACAGGACGAATCCCACCAGCACGCCAAGCATCCCCAAGACCAGCAACGCCGCATGCAGCATCTTCCAACCCTGGAGCGAATCCAGCCGTCGATTGGGGGCATCGCTGACGAAATAGGTGGCTGTGGTGAGGATTAAAACAATCGGCAGGATGAAGACACCGATCGCCAGATCACGATCCATAACGGTCAGGAACAGGTACGAGACGACCGCCAACCAAGCCAGCACCAGCAGCCAGTCCTGGGAGGAACTCAACAGCGGAGTCAGATGAGTCGCGCTGTTGCGAATAATCAGATAAGTGGTGTGCGTGGCCAAGCCGATCGCGCCACCCAATAGAATGAGGGCGCGGTTAATCTTGCTGCGGCCAATCAGCCGCAACCACTCGAGGCCGAACACCACGGCATATGTGGCTAGAAAACAGCCCACACCGATGCGACTAAAATTCATCTCGCTTTCCCCTCCCCCTCCGTGGTACTCGCCAACCATCCCTGACTTTTCAAACTGACGACAACAGGCGCTTCCCGTAAGTATATCTGAAACGTAAGCGACAAGAAGCCTCCCGCAGCCAGACTCTCTGAGTCGGTTCGCGACAAAAAGTGCGGGAATCGGCTTCATGAGTCGAATCCGGGATGAGAAAATCGTTACGGTCGCTTCAATTTCGAACGGCTGGTTGGTATATAATCCCTCGGCGGCATCGCAGGAGAGCGGCGTTGCGCGCACGCCGGAACCTAAGGTTTTGCGTTAAGTCTGGCTGTCGTCGGAGTGGCCCCTGGTCACTGGACTGGCAGAGCATCAAGTTTTGATGTGCTGGGCTCGACACTCAATCCCCCGCCTCAAACCGTTTCGGCAAGTGCTATTACCCAACAGTCGATCGACTTCTTCCGTGTCTGTCTCCCTGCCTGAAGTCAGCGAGACCCGGTCGAGAAGTGTCGACACTAACGGTACGGACGAACAATGACTCAGATCGCCAAACTCGCGCTGGAAGACGGAACCATCTTCACAGGACGCGCATTCGGAGCCTCGGGCGAGGTCTTCGGTGAAGTCTGCTTTAACACGAGCCTGACTGGTTATCAGGAAATTCTGACCGATCCGTCCTACTGTGGGCAGATCGTGACGATGACCTACCCCATGATCGGCAACTACGGCATCAATCTCGATGACGTGGAAAGCCGGCGGTTGGCTCTGTCAGGATTTGTGGTTCGCGAACTGTGCCGCACCCCCAGCAATTATCGCTCGACGCAGAGCCTGGATGACTACCTTCGCGACAACGGCGTGGTGGGCATTGAAGGGGTCGACACTCGGGCGTTGGTGCGACGGCTGCGGACTCGCGGGGCCATGACCGGCCTGATCTCCAGTATCGACATCGATGACGAGTCGCTGCGACGGAAGGTTCGCGAATGTCCGGGGTTGGTGGGCCGTGACCTGATTCGCGAAGTGCTGCCAGAAAACAATTACGAGTGGACCGAAGGCCTGTCTCCCCTGGCCCGTGCCGGAGACGCTCCTGCCCGAAAATTGTCCCGAACACCGCATGTCGTGGCGATTGACTACGGAATGAAGCTCAACATTGCCCGCCACCTGCAAGAGAGTGGCTGCAGCGTCACCATCGTTCCGGGTACCGCCACTTCGCAAGAAATCATGGCGTTGAAGCCTGACGGCGTCTTCTTGTCGAATGGCCCTGGCGACCCTCGGCCGCTGGATTATGCCATCAACACTGTTCGCGAACTGCTGGGCCAGACGCCAGTCTTCGGTATCTGCCTGGGGCATCAATTGCTCGGTTTGGCAGCGGGCGCAGAGATCTACAAGTTGAAGTTCGGGCACCGTGGTGGTAACCAGCCGGTGCTGAATCAGCTGACGGGTAAGGTGGAAATCACCAGTCAGAATCACGGATTCGCACTGCGAGCCGAGACTCTGCCGAAGAACGTGGAAGTCACGCACCTGAATCTGAACGACCAAACGGTCGAAGGCATTCGGTTTCTGGATGTGCCGGCTTTCAGCGTTCAATATCACCCTGAATCGGCTGCTGGCCCGCACGACAGCCGTTACTTGTTCAATAATTTTCTCACGCTGATGGGCGTCTGAGAGAATGAAAATAGGGTGACGGAATTTTTTTGAAGGCCGTTCGCCCAGTGGAATTTGATGTCAAATTGTCAGATCGTAACTTTAGGAACCGCAATGCAACGCACGCTGATTCTGTTTAAGCCCGATGCCGTCCAACGCCGCTTGACGGGCCAATTGTTGACTCGCCTGGAGACCAAGGGCCTGAAAATCGTCGGTCTGAAGATGCTTCGCGTGACCCCCGAACTGTCTCGCCAGCACTACGCCGAACACGTTTCGAAGCCCTTCTATCCGTTGCTGGAAGCCTTCATTACCGCCGGCCCGGTCGTGGCTCTGGTGGCCGAAGGCCCCAAGGCCGTGTCCGTCGTCCGCACGATGATGGGCCCGACAAACGGTGCCGAAGCTGCCCCAGGCACGATCCGCGGTGACTTTGGTGTCAGCCGCCAGATGAACCTGATGCACGGCAGCGACAGCCCCGAAGCGGCCGCCAAGGAAATCGCCGTCTACTTCAAGCCCGAAGAATTGGTCGAATACACCTCGTCGTTGATCGAGTGGGTTTGTGCCGATGACGAAGTCAAAGCCTAGGTAGACGTGTAACATAAACTGCTTAGGCGAGCCGGGTGGCGTAAGCCCCCGGATTCTTCTTCGTGGTTGAAATCTAAAGCTTGATGAGGACTCCCGGGGCTTACGCCGCCGGGCTCGCCAGTACACGTATCGCAACGTCAAAACGTCAACTCGGGGACCGTTGCGGAATGCCCTCCAGCCTGCCACTCATTGAGGAACTGTTACCCGCTCCTGATGTTTTGGCGGCCCTGCGAGCAGTGCGGCAATTGCCGCGAACGATTCTGTTGGAAAGCGCCCTACGTCGTGAACACGTAGGGCGTTTTTCGTTTTTAACGGCCGACCCATTTCGGGTTCTCGAAGTCCCTCGAGTGGCCCATGGTAGCGACCCGCTAGCGGCCCTGGCGGGTGAACTCGCCCAATTCACGGCGGAATCGGTTCCTGGCCTGCCTCCCTTTCAAGGGGGCGTCGCGGGGTTGATCGGGTATGAAGCCGGCCAGATCTGGGAACGATTGCCTCGTCCGCAGTTCCAGGAGTTTCCGGTCTCCGATATTTTTCTGGGGATCTATGATTGGGTGCTGGCCTGGGACCATCAAACAGGGCAGGCCTGGTTGATTTCCCAGGGATTTCCCGAGACCGATCCTCTGTTGCGCGAGCGGCGTGCCCGTGAACGACTGACGCAGATCAAGGCGCTACTACAGGCGGACGTCGCGACGACGTGGACGTCCAACTTGCCTGATCTGGCCGCAACGGAGCTCGCACCACAGTTTTCTCTTCCCGGACTGACGGGAGTCACCAGCAATTTCCCGCGTGAAAGATATCTGCAAACGGTGCAGCGGGCGATCGACTACATTTATGCCGGCGACGTGTTCCAGGTGAATCTGTCGCAGCGGTTGTTGGCGCCGCTGCGCGATGATCCGTTGGAGCTGTATGCCCGGCTGCGAGTTCGCAATCCCGCACCATTTGCGGCGTACTTCGAACATCCCGATTGGGTCGTCGCCAGTGCCTCGCCGGAACGTTTTGTCCGCGTTACCGAGGGTGAGGTGGAAACACGCCCTATCAAGGGGACGCGTCGCCGCCAGACAATTCCCGAGGCGGATCTCTTTACCGGAGACGAATTGCGGGAGAGCGAAAAGGATCTGGCCGAGAATGTGATGATCGTCGATCTGTTACGAAACGATCTGTCACGAGTCTGCCAACCCGGTTCGATCCGCGTGCCGGAATTGTGCGTCGTGGAAACCTACGAAACGGTGCAGCATCTGGTCTCCGAAGTACGCGGCCGGCTACGATCCGGTGCAACGGGATTGGATTTGTTGGCGGCCGCATTTCCGGGTGGCTCAATCACCGGAGCCCCGAAGGTACGGGCGATGGAAATCATCGCCGAGCTGGAACCGACCGTCCGCGGCCCCTACTGCGGAAGCTTGTGCTATATAGGATTCGACGGCCAGCTGGACAGCTCGATCCTGATCCGAACATTTACCGTCAGCCGCGGTTGGATTCAGTTCCCCGTCGGGGGCGGCATCGTGGCGCAATCGGATCCCGAAAGCGAGTACCTCGAGACACTACAAAAAGCCGCCGGAATGTTGCGAGCTCTGTGATGTTCGCCGTAGCCCTAAAAAGACAAAGCCGCACGCATGACGAGCACGCGTGCGGCCTGATGGTCGCGGTGTATGGACAGTGAGTTTGGCTTAGACAGCCCGGACGCTCACCGCACGGGGACCTTTCTGACTGATCTCGGTCTCGTACTCGACAGATTCACCTTCGGTCAGTTCTTCGAATCGCTTTCCTTGGACGGAGGACAAGTGGAAAAAAATGTCCCCTTTCTCGCCGGAAATGAAGCCAAAACCCTTGTCTGCAACGATCTTCTTAATGGTTCCCTGCGGCATGCTGGCCAATCCTCACACTCGAAATAAAAAGCAACAACACTCTACTACGCAATCGAACCAACAGCCGTTGTGAGCAACCACGTAGCAACACTACATTCGACCGATCGAAAGAGACTTCACCAAGGGTAGTCAGTTCACTGGTCGTCTGCATGGAAGAACACTTTAACATTCTCTTGCGCGTGTTGGAAGTAATCCGCGGGGGGAACATACGATTATTGTGCGGATCGTGGAACTGGGTGAAAATCGAGGGAATCGTCGAGCCAAATCGATTGTGAAGAACCGTTCGCTCCGTGGAGTGACATTTTTCAGAGAAATATTTCAGCGGTATCGGTCCATCGGGACGCAAGAAAACGCGTAGCCGCCCACTGCGAACTTGGAGTTTTGCGGGCCGTCATTTCCACTCAGGGATTGGACAATCACCCCCAGTCTCTACAATCTGTCACTAGCGCTGTGTCATAGCTTAGATTTGGGATCAACTCCCCAAGGTATTGTCGTGCCACTGCTTTGCAACTGTACTCAGTTGTTAAGCAGTGGCACGCAATCCTAAATCACAGTGTGTGACACTGCACTTAAAAAACTCTACGGAGATCTTCAATTTGAGCGGCTCAATCGACTTCATTCTGGAACGCGAACACCCGCAGTGGGATGCCATTCGTAGTGGCGTAGCCCACCCTGGTACGACGTTGGTCTCCTGCGAAGCCGCACAATGGCAGGCTGCAATCGGATCTGGGAATGCCGATTGGCTGGTGCTGGCGGATCGCCGAGCGGCGGTGACGGCAGCCGATTTCCTGGGCGTGGAGCAGCATTTGGCAGCGGCGAAGACACCGCTTTGGCTGCAGCCGTTGACCATGTCTTCCGCGGCCAAACGCTTCGTGGGTGAACAGTGTGCGGCAGCCGTTTCGCTATGCTGGAATAACCCTGCGCTCGACTCGCTGGTATGCGTGCGACGGGCTGGTTTGGCGGCACTCCCCGCGATGACGGACGGGCATTCTGACGCCATCTGGGACTGGTTGATCCGAGCCGGGGGCCGTCCGGGAGTTTTGTCCCAACCAGCATCTTCCGATGGCGCGGCGAACGGTGAGCTGTCGCAGGATCAACTGCGGAGCTTAGTATCCCGGCCAGCCTTGCCGGAACAGCACTGGCTGATCGCCCACATTCAGCGGGCCAAGCCGAGTCAATTCGTTCCCGAAAAGAAGTCAGAAGCCGATTCGGTAGCCGTTAAGGCGGGCCTGTTGCTGTGGCATGATGCGGCCGATGCCAGCCATCAATTGTCGCAGAGTATCGAAGGTTTGGGCCAGCATCAGGCGGGCGACTATTGGCATGCCATCACGCACCGTCGCGAGCCCGACTACAGTAATGCCAAGTACTGGTTTCGGCATCTCGGTGAGCACCCGGTGTTTGCCGAACTGCGGCCGTATGCAGAGCAAGCTTTGCAGAACGTGGCCGATGGCGATACCTGGAACACACGTTTGAGCGGTACAAGAGGCTGGGATCCGTTTGCGTTCATCGATCTGTGTGCAGCGTGCGAGGGGCGGGAAGATTCTCCTCTCGGCCTGGCCGCGCGGCGGATTCAAACAACTGAAATGCAATTACTGATCGTGTCGGCCTGGCGCGACGCCAGCGGCCATAGCCTGACTCTCTGAGTCGGATGCTTCG
>JAZKFE010000235.1:12547-27769 GCA_040386595.1 Planctomycetota bacterium
ATTCAAATACTCCCGACTCAGAGAGTCAGGCTACGGTTCACCAAAACGACTTTACAATTAGGGACCATTCCGCGTTCCCGATCGTGAGTCATAGAAAGTTTGGATCAACATGTCAGACGCTCAACTCTCACCCGGTCAGCGATTTCGTGATTCCATTGCCGCCGGCACAATTGCCATTCCGGGGGCGTTCAATGCTCTGACCGCACGCATGGCCGAGCGGATGGGATATCAAGCGGTCTATCAATCGGGGGCCAGCCTGTCGGCGGGACTGGCTGCAGTCCCTGACATTGGCTTGCTCACCGCGACCGAGTTCACAACTCAAGGGCGGTATCTCTCACAGGCAGTGTCCATTCCGGTGATCTCGGACGCCGACACGGGATTTGGCGAAGCGTTGTCGGTCGAGCGGACCGTACAGCAGTTTGAAGCTGCGGGGTTGGCTGGACTCCATCTGGAAGACCAGCAGATGCCCAAACGCTGCGGGCATCTGAATGGAAAATCCCTGGTGAGCACCCACGACATGGTGACCAAAATTCGGGCGGCGGTGGCGGCTCGAAACGACCCGGCATTTGTGATCATCGCTCGGACCGATGCCCGCGGCGTGGATGGGTTTGATGCGGCCATCGCCCGGTCGCAAGCGTACCTCGCGGCCGGAGCCGATATGATCTTTCCAGAAGCTCTGGAAACCGCCGAAGAATTTGAGGCATTTGCCCGAATCGTGCAGGCGCCTCTGCTGGCCAACATGACGGAATTCGGCAAGAGCCCCCTGCTCTCGCTGACGGAGTTGGCTCAGATGGGATACGCCGCGGCGTTGTTTCCGGTGACGTTGTTTCGCGTCGCCATGCTGGCGGTGGAAACGGCGTTGGATCAACTGGCGGTTGAAGGGACACAACGCAATTTTGTCGATGTGATGCAAACGCGAAAGCGGTTGTATGAGCTACTGGACTACAGTGACTACGACCGCCGCGACCAGCAATACTCCGCGGGAGCCGAAGGTGTTGGTCAGGGATCGTAACGCTGCAGCGTTTGGTTGCGTCAAGTAAATTGATTCTTCATCGAAGAGTGTCCGGAACACTAAAGTCCGTCCGTCTCCACGAGACACGATTACGACCGCGGATCTGGGAATACCATGCGACCTGTTTGTTTGAAGCCGGTTGATTCTCGTCGGTCCTGCTCCCGGTCACTTCGTTGCTTTATCGCCTGTGCCTGTTGCGGGATCCTCGCGGGCTGCGGCGCTGCAGAGCCACCGCGTCCGGATGGCCGGCCGACGCCCAAGCCTCAGTCGCAGGTGAAGAAAAACGGGAAACGTCGCCCGCAGCCTCAGCCCAAAGTGGAAACGGAACTCGCGGAAGAACCTCGGCCTACGGGGCCTCAAACCGTCGAGGAACCGCAGGCATCCAAGATTCAGGCGATTCACCGGCCGAACGATACGCGCCTCAAGCGAGACGATGTGAAGCTGACCGAGCGGGGATTTGTGAAGGTCAGCTCGCAAAGAATCATTCTGTATTCGGACCTGCCTGCCCAAGAGCTGAATGGTCTGTCGGAGGGGGTCGACCAACTGTATCCGGCCCTCGAAGCCTACTTCGGCCCGCTGCCCCCGGATCGTGCCGGAACCCCGTATCAGATGACGGGCTATCTGATGTCCGACGTCGAGCGATTTCGAGCCGCGGGGATTCTTTCTGAAGGGCCAGCCCAGTCGCACGAAGGCTGGTATCTGGGCAACGAGTTCTGGTGGAATCGGCAGGCGACTCCCTATTACACCCGCCATCTCATGCTGCATGAAGCGACGCACTGCTTCATGCATGTCATGCCGTCGGTCGACTGTCCGCCATGGTATGTCGAAGGGATGGCTGAACTGTTCGGGACCCATTCGCGCGATGAGCAAGGGAAGTACCTTTTTGGAATTTTCCCCAGTTCCTCAGATCAAAGTCCCGGCTGGAGTCGCGTAAATGTATTACAAGACGAGATCGCGGCTGGAAAACTGGCCGATGCCGATCAGATTCTGGCGTTCAAGTTTGATGACTATGCACGGCTGCCGCCGTATGCCTGGTCCTGGGCTTTCTGTCACTTTTTGAACAATCACCCGCGGTATCAAGTGCCGTTTCGAAAATTAGCCAAGGGGATGATGAGCGGTGGTTTTGCGGCCCAGGCAACAGAACTGTTTCAGCCGCTGCTCGCCGACATACGAGATGAATGGCTGCTGTTCGCTTCACAGATCCAATACGCACACGACATCGAACGGAGTGCGATCGAGTTTCAACCGGGGCTCGAACTGGCCGCGCCAGGAAAATCATCCGCAATGGAAATTCTCGCCGCACGTGGTTGGCAGTCGTCTCGGGTGAGTTTGATTGCGGGGCGGAAATATCGTGTGCGAGCAACCGGCCGCGTGACTCTCGCTACGACAACGAAACCATGGATCAGCGAACCACAGGGGATCAGTATCCGCTACTTCGCCGGCCAGCCCTTGGGACGTCTCATGGGAACGATCCGCCCCGAACCGACTGGGGATGCCACAAATCGAGACATTCTGAAACTGATTCCGCTGGGGCCCAACACCACGTTCGTGGCGACTCATACCGGAACGTTCTATCTGCGGCTGAACGACGCCTGGAACGAGCTCGCCGACAACGCGGGGGACGTGCAAGCGGAAATTGAATTGCTCGCCGATTAGATCACGTTTACCGAAGGTTTTCAGTGAAAAAGAGTTGCACCACGGAGACACGGAGCGTTCAGAGGAAGAAGAGTTTTTAGCCACGGATTCACACAGATTGAACACGGATTAGATCATCCTCTGTTTGTGTTTTCTTATGACGCAAACCTAATAGTTTAGGACTGGCTGTCATCGCCGGACAATGTCGGCAAACACAGTCCCAATCCGTGTTTGATCCGTGTTAATCCATGGCTAAAAACTCCCTCTTCATGAATTTCTTTCTCAGTGTTCTCCGTGTCTCAGTGGTGCAATTCTTCTTCACTGAAAACCTTCTGTGAACGCGATCGAGCCATCGCTGCCTCTCTGATCCCTTCATAAATGCCGTCTGGCAACGCGATGTTTTTTGACGTCTCGTTCATAAACACTTCACACTTACTGAGTCTAATTCACATTACGGATTGTTTATCTTTCATCTATTTGCACGTTGTCCCTCTTGAAACGTGCCTGTTTTTGTTCGATCTAAGTCTCGAAATGTGGAGTGGTTGACTCATGAAGAAATCGTTCGAACATCGTACGCGTGGATTTACGCTGATCGAGTTGTTGGTAGTCATTGCGATCATCGGAGTGTTAGTCGCATTGTTGCTGCCCGCGGTGCAGCAGGCGCGCGAAGCGGCTCGGAGGACTCAGTGCCGCAACAATCTGAAACAACTGGGATTGGCCCTGCACAACTACGTGGATGCAAACGGAGCCCTGCCGCCAGGGGGAACTCGTCCTGCAGGTACTTCGATTTCCAATGGTTCCAACAATAGCTGGGGAACCAGCTGGATCACTCGCGTCTTGCCGTACATTGATCAAGCTAACATTTACACGCAGTACGATTTCAAGATCGAACCGCGCTCAGGCACGAATGTGAATCTGATCAATAAGCCGCTGAATGCCTTGTTGTGTCCCAGCGATACGGTGGGGGCAAACTGGGTGAACCCGGTGGGGTGGGCTCCGTTTGCAAAAGGCAACTATGCCGCGAACTTTGGGAGTGGCAATCCCTGGTCGGGAAGTGACTGGAGCCGGCAGAATTTACGCGGTCCGTTTCGTGCTCAGTACTACTACGGTGCGAAGTTGAGTGAGATTCAGGACGGCTTATCGAACACGATTTTTGTGGCAGAGATCATTGCGGGAAAAGAAGCGGCAGACCAACGAGGTACCTGGGCCTTCCCCGTCGGAGCTTTCATTTGCGGGCAAAGCTACTACCCCGACGATATTACGTCGGCACCGTATATCGAATTAATTCCGAACGGCAACGCGTTGGATGATTCTCGAGCCGATCGCCCGACCTTCTGTGCCGCCAGCAACACCGACCGCGATCTGCGGTGCATTACCTGGCGTTCGAACATGGCGTCGTTGACGGCACGGAGCAAGCATGTTGGAGGCGTGAATGTGTTGCTGGGCGACGGCTCCGGACGCTTTATCAGCGACTCCATCAACGTGAAAATTTGGCAGAGTCTGCTCGGACAAGCGGATGGTTTAGTGGTGGGTGAATTCTAGGCCGCAATTGCGGCGGTGCCGCGACAGGAGTACTTAACAGAATCGGGCTCAGGGTCGGTTCGCAATGTGAGTCACAAAATGAGACAAATGATTATCTGCGTCACGCTGTCGCTCGTACTGCCACCTGTGGCGGGGTGTGGACGGTCAGAGCCTCCATTTACCGATAATTCGCAGGATGTCGATTTGTATGTTCGCCGGCTGCGAATGCTAGTACAGCACCAGACAGCCCTCGCCCGGAAGTCGGATCCGACACTGCACCTGGCACCGCTGGTGATCGAGTTAGAGCGAGAAGACCGGCCCTTGGGCGAGTACCAGGATGTTTACTTAAGCCTGCGTGAAAAGGGACGTGCGGTCTTTGACCTCTGTCGCGCCAATCCGAATGTGCGGCACGATATCGCGGCCCAATTGGACGAAATGGTCAATCTCGCCAGTGCCCTGCCCGCACGCGAAGAGGAGCCCGCCACGCCCGTTGGGAATTGATCCCGTGGGCGTTGCCACTAGCTGTCGACTTGGATGTCTTTACTGTCGAATTCGACCTCGACTAAGGTTGTCACGCCCCGATGCGATTCGGGGTTATAGCCTTTGCGGAAATGGAGTCTCCAACAGAGCGGCCCTTTCAAGTCACTGAGGTCTTCGTCGTTGGTCGGAATATACGTCTCCCACTCTTTTTTTGGGGGTAGAGGTGTATTCAGATTTTGATCCTTCAGCAGCCATTCACCGTTAATCGGAAAGGCATAGACGGGGATTCTTTTCCCCAGGCGTTTACATTCCGACTGCTGGCAGAGGTAGTTGTTCGCGCGATCGTGCGGAGCGTTCTTTTTATCCGGAACGCGTTGAAACAAGAGTCGCTCATCCAGGGCTGGGAACGTCTGGTCTGTCGAAACATTTTCGAATTTGACCCACAACTTGAGCACGGGCGAGGGCGTAGGGTTTTTGACTTCTTTGGGGTTGCTGAAATGGACAAATTCCAGCGGCCCTTTGGTGACCTTCAACGGAGTCACCAGCACATTACCAAAGCGTTTCGATTCGCCCAGCTTCAGCCGGTAGGCGGATGGCAAGGGCGATTCTTCAATCAGTGACAGTCCGTACTGGCCGTTCTTAATCGCCGGGATCACGTCGGGCAGGTCTAATGTCGAGATGCTGCTCTTCCACCAGATGTAGAGAAACGCCAGCGTAATGGCGCTGGCATAGCTGGCGACGACCACAAAGTAGAGCCGCGGAACGACTGCCCCACGTGGGGCGTGGAGCGTCGCGCTGGATCGAACGGGTTCGCTCGCGGTCAGCGGCTCCGTGGGGGCGACTGCTGCCGACTCCACAGCGGGAGCGTTCGTGACGACTCCCAACGTGGGGACTGGTGCGGTATCACTGTTTTGGAAATTGGCTGGTGCTGGGGTTGCTCCAAAATTTCCAAAATTGGGGAAACTGGGCTCGGGACCGGGAAACGCGATGACGGGTTCTTCGACGCGTGAGTTTTCGAGCTGGCTGCGGCTCCAAATATCGGTTTGATGTGCGGGGAGGCTGTTAGGAGCATCGCCACCCGCCAAGTTCACGGTGGAGGGGCTGAGGTCGACGACCGGCATGGCCGGGGTCAACAGAGTCGCCGTTTCTGGTTCTGCCAAAGGCGGGGAGGAAGCAACCGGGGCGGGTGCCTCGATGGTTGCGGTGGGCATCGTCAGATTGATCTGCGGCATCCACGAATCAGTCTCGGGATCGGCAGTCGGCAACGAAATCGGCGGCGGTGACGGTGCCCACAGCGGGGCAGCGGCTGGCTCGGGAATCACGGGAGCCGTTGCCGACAATGTGTTGTTGATCGCCGGTTCGGCCGGAGTGCTTGGTGGTGCGAAATTGAATTGGGGGAAAGTCGGTTCCGCGGCTGCCGCCGGTTGAGGAAGGACCGGTGGTGGTGATTCGAAGGAGACTGGAAACAGTGAGGCTTCGGCAGCGACGGCCGGAACTGGCGGCGGTGCGAATTGCGGTGCCGGGGGAGTGAACGTCGGCACTGGTGGAGGTTCTGGCGCAAAGTACGGCGCGGGGACTTCTGACTGAGGAGGCAGAGATTGCGGAGCGGGGGGCACGTAACTCGGCGGAGGGGCTTCGGCCGCAGGCGGAGTTGGTTCACCGATTTGTAAATGTGCACCGCAGTGCGGACAGGCTACGACGACACCCGTGTGTTCCACTAAGAGTCGGCCCTGGCAGTTGCCACAGACCACTTCCATCGCCATAGATCACCTTCTCGGCCCAGATGAATCTGAAACCCCTGCCGAAACCCGTCGTGGCTATTTGAGATGCCACGCATTGGTGAGCAACGCGAGGTTTTGTGAGAGATTGTAAGTGTGTTGTCGGGGCACATCCTGGCTCCTCAGCAATCCTCCAGCAGACCAATCATTCTCAGGAAAGCGGGATGGTGAAGCAAGTCAGCCTGATTGGAATATGGCAGAACTCCCAGAAAAGGAGCGGGGCAACGTCGGGCGAGCTCCTCCGGGTTGGAATTCACTGATTCGTCACCCGGTGTCGGTTGTGCCGTGTTCATGATGACACCAATGACTTGCAGACCTCGTCGTTGAGCCACTTCGACCGTCAGCAAGGTGTGATTGATGGTCCCCAATCCCGTGCGGGCGACTACTAGAACCGGGAAGCCCAAGGCGATCGCCAGATCGGCATTGGACTCGGTTTCTGTCAGAGGTGATAGCAGCCCCCCTGCCCCTTCCACCAGTAATGAATCGACCTGCGTCTGCCACCATGCCGCCCCGCTGAGCAACAGTTGTGAATCGACGCCCCGGCCTTCTTGCCGTGCCGCAATGGGGGGAGCCAAGGGGGCAGAGAATGTCTGGGGGCAAATTCGATCTCGAGCGAATTTGCCGTCCAAGGCCGTGTAATAGGCTTCCACGTCACCCCAGTACGGCGAGCCGTGGGGATCTGTTTCGCAACCGCTGGCGACCGGTTTATACGCACCGACGTTGCGGCCTTGGCGATGCCAGTAACGGACGATGGCCGAGGTCACGACGGTTTTTCCGACGCCGGTGTCGGTCCCCGTGACAAACAGACGGTGGCCGTGGTTGGGAGGGGATGTCACTTCTCGACATCTCCTTCGGTCACATCTTCCATCGGCAAACCGACCAGCAATCGGATCTGGGCTCGCAGAGGTGGTGTCGTAGCCGGCCGCGTGATCCGCCGGTAGGAACCGTCGGACTGCATTTCCCGAGTCTTGATGTTGTCTCCCAGCATCGTGGGGAGGATCTGATCGAGGATGTGGTGTTTCAAGGATGGCTGCAGGACGGGGAACATGACCTCGACCCGCCGCACGAAGTTACGCGGCATCCAGTCAGCACTGGAGAGCATGACATCGGCGTCCTCACCGGTGCCGAAGACGTAGATCCGGCTGTGTTCCAGGAACCGATCGATGATACTGGTGACCCGGATGTTTTCCGAAATCCCGGGCATTCCGGGACGCAAACAGCAACTGCCGCGGCACAGAATCTGAATCTGCACTCCGGCCTGTGACGCCCGGTACAGCGCTTCAATCACAGTGCGGTCGACCAGGGCGTTCAGTTTGACAATAATCTGCCCTCCCTGCCCCGCCCTGGCTTTGTCCGATTCCAACTGAATGAGTTCCAGGACTTTGGCCTGCAAATCATGCGGTGAAGTAAAGAGTCGCTCCCATTTGTGGCCGCGCGAATATCCGGTCAGCAGATTGAACAACGCGGTCGCATCGGCACCGTACTTGTGACGACAGGTGAAGAGTCCCAGGTCGGTGTAGACCTTGGCCGTCGTGGCGTTGTAGTTGCCAGTACCCAAGTGGACGTAGCGGCGGAGTTTCGTCCCTTCCTGCCGGACAACCAACGTGACCTTGCAGTGGGTCTTCAGATCGAGGAATCCATAGACGACATGCACCCCCGCCCGTTCCATTTGACGGGCCCAATTGACGTTGGTGTGCTCGTCAAAGCGGGCCTTCAACTCCACCACGGCCGTGACATTTTTACCGTTGTCCGCGGCGTTGATCAGCGCCTTAATGATGGGGCTTTCACTGCCGGTCCGATAGAGCGTCTGCTTGATGGCCAGCACATCGGAATCCATCGCTGCCTGGTTGATGAAGTCCACGACACATTGAAAGGACTCGTAGGGATGATGGACCAGAATGTCCCGCCGACGGATTTCACGAAACACGTCACAACCTTCCGGCAGTCCAATCGGACGGCGGGGGGTGAACGGTTCGTCCTTGAGCTGCGCGAAGCCTTCCAGAGACAGGAGCGACATCAAGCAGGTCAGGTCGAGCGGTCCGCTGATTTCATAGATTTCCTGATCGAGCAGTTCGAGCGGTTGCCGGATGGCTTCGATCAACTGAGCGTTGGTCCCTGCGGCCACTTCCAGGCGAATGGCTTCGCGGGTGCGCAGTGCCTTCAGCCCTTCTTCAATCGCCTTGGAAAGATCCTGCAGGACTTGATCACCGTCGATGTCCAGATCGGCGTCACGTGTCATGCGCATGACGGTCCAGCTGAGGATCGTCGAGCCGCCGAAGAGTTGTTCCAGGCGCGAGCCGACAAAATTCTCCAGCATCACGAAGTCCGCACCGTCGCCCGGCAGTCGGATCAGACGGGGCAACACGTTGGGAATCTGCACGACAGCCAGCAACCGTCGCGGGCCGCCCAGCCGGGCTCCCTTTTGCTGGATAATGGCCGCCAGATACAGGCCCCGGTTTCTGAGGTGTGGGGGGGGATGGCTGGGGTCAATGGCCATCGGCGTCAGCACCGGGAATACGGTCTGCTCGAAGTATTCCTCCATGAACTCCTGCTGTTTGGTGCTCAGGTCTTCGGGGAGCAGCAGGCGGATCTTTTCTTTCTTCAACTGGGGGATGATCTTGTCGTTCAGACAGGCGTATTGCCGCGTGACGAGTTCCCGCGTTCGCTGATGGGTTAAATCGAACTGGTCGCGCGCACTGAGCTGGTCCGGGATGGGATCTTCGGGCTCGGTGATGCCGTGGACTTGCGACCGCAATCCCGACACGCGAACCATCATGAATTCGTCGAGATTACTACTGAAAATGCTGAGGAATTTCACTCGTTCCAGCAACGGATTGGTGTCGTCTTCGGCTTCTTCCAGCACGCGCGCGTTGAACTCCAGCCAGCTCAGCTCTCGATTCACGAAGTGCGCCGGGCCGAACACAATCTCAGCGTCGGGAGGAGTCGAAACGGGTGCTGGAGGAGGAGCCATGTGGTTCTACCAAAATCAACGTGCCGCAGAACGCGGCAACTGGAGCTGTGAAACCTGAATAACTTCCGATTTGTGCGACAGAAATGCGTCGTCTCTGAATTTCCCTCGCCCCGGCACTCTTGAGAAGAGCTAGCTGAGGTGAAGGCATCGCGAGCAACACGGCAAACAGCGGGGTTCGCCACATGCCATTCCCGTGGCACGCCCGTGATACGCCACATCAACGATTTTCATCGCCGATTATATCACCCGGCAACCAGAACTCACGCACCAAACAAAAACGGCTCGACCGTCGGAAACAGTCAAGCCGTCTTTTGTTTTGAGTCTACTTCGCCGTGTGACTTAGAAAATCTCTAATTCCAGATCAGACTACGTTCAACGCCACTGCTTGCTGCGCGAATCAAATATTCGCGCCACAAAACTGTGACAATGAGCTCGCCTCACCTCGACACTGCGAAGAAATTCTGATCGCGGTGCGATCTCTCGTTGTGAATGCCTGGAGGGCAGACTACGACGAGAAGCTATTGCCGCAGCCACAGCTCTTGGTCACGTTCGGGTTGTTGAACGTAAAACCGCGTTTTTCCAGGCCGTCGAAGAAGTCGAGTTGCGTTCCGTCGAGGTGCAATGCACTTCGCTTGTCGACGGCAACAGCGATCCCGAATTGCTCGGTGACTTGATCCTTGGATTCGTCGATGGCGTCCTTGGTGTCGAAGCCCAGCTTGTACTGATAGCCGCTGCAGCCACCGGCGAGGATACCAATTCGCAGCACAGTGTTGTCGAGAGCGAACTTCTGGTCCTCAATGACGCGTTTGACTTCTTTAGCCGCTTTTTCGGTAATGGTGACTGACATGTGACAGCCGTCTCCTTCAAAATGGTCCACAGCCGAGGCCCGACGACGAAAAATTCGGGAATCCCCTCGACCAACCCGGGAGACTCCTGACGGGCCACCTGCGGCCACGCGTCCGAGCTCACCAGAGCATTATTTGTTTCTAACCGCTCAATTATAGCCGTCCAGGCCGGTGAAGAACAAGAGGCGCTGCGTAACGCAAGGATTTCCGCGTGGTCCATAAACCAAGTTACGAATTTTTTGAAAAAGATTTTTGAGGCCCCAAAACACGACAATCTGCCTTCAGGCCCTGCAAATAAAGACAAAACACAGAGAATTTCGGTGTAAATTCCCTGCATTTGGCCGGCGGAGGACGAATTCTCGGACCAACTTTTCCCACTTCAGACGCTACTGAGCCGACTTGGCCAAGATTTGTAAGCTAGAGTTTTTTGTCCCTGTCATTTCTGCGACAGTCTCCCCTCCCTGTCCCAGAGGTCGTATTGATCAACAACATTCGATCCTGGAAGATGTTATGGTTAACTCATTGGAAGAGTTTGGCACCTTTTTTCGCGGAACAGGTCGCCGTATGTCGTCGGTGATCGTCAATTTGACGATCGGCGATCAGGCTCCCTTAAGCGGTGCCCCAAATTTGCTGCGAATTACGGTGCCGATGCACGACGCGGCTGTCCATGGGATGGGCAGCACTGAAGAGCGTCATATTCTCGACGATATCGACCGCGATCTGGTGGCTGCCTTGGCCCAAGAATGCACCGCGATTTTTGTCGGGCGGGAACTCACGAAGGGGCACATGAAGTTCTACTTCTACGCTCCCTCAGGTGGTCACCCGGAAGACGTCATTGCACATGTCCTTCAAAACTATCCCGGCTATGAATTTCGATTGGCTCGCACTCGCGATCCGGAATGGAACGTCTATTTTGACGAACTGTATCCGAATCGTGCGGAATTCCAGCTGCTGACGAATCACGAGCGACAGGCAACGGCGGCCCAGATGGGGGATTCTCTCGAGATGCCCCGCCCCATTTGCCATTGGACTTATTTTCCGACTGCCGAAAGCCGCGAGCGATTTCTGGAGCTGATTCGGGATCAGGGTTTTCACGTCCATTTGCTGGATAACCCCAATCCGATCGGCCACAATTTTGGCTATTGTGCTGAATTGGCCCGGAAGGACCGTGCCGATCATCCGCACCTCGACGAACTCATTTTGTGGCTGTTCGTGCGAGCGGAAGAATGTGACGGCTACTACGACAGTTTCGAAGCTGAAACGGTGTCCAACCTCACATTTGGACTATCCGCGACCGCTGGCTGAGCCGAGCATTTCACAAGACGTTTCCTGATCAGGACGGCGGCGATTTTTATCGCCGCTTTTTTATTTCGAACCGCTTGTTCGCCCTGGCGACAACGCGTTGAACGCGAGTTTTCACTAGGGAAAAGCGGTGGCTTCGCGAACCTTTCCAGCGGGAAAAATGTCCCCCTGAGCCAGAATGCGTCTTGTCAGTCTGGTGTCGGGCGACATAGCATCATTGTTGTCTTGTCCTCATCTTCAGGTATCGCCAGCGCGTCGCGGTGGTGGCCGCGTAGAGAAATCGAAAAACGTTCTGATCGCGGTCTGTGGATCCGCTGGTGATTCGTATGTTGGAAATTAACTCTCAGATTCAGATCCCGGACGAAGAACTACGGTTCACGTACGCCCGCTCGGCCGGTCCCGGCGGACAGAACGTGAATAAGGTGAATTCCAAAGCCATTCTGCATTGGAATGTCACCGCAACACCGCACTTGCCCGAACCGGTCAAGCTGCGATTTCTCGCGCGTTATCGAGCCCGCATCACGGTTTTGGGTGAGGTCGTCATCAGCGGCCAGGTTTATCGCGATCAAACCCGCAACATTGATGACTGTCTCGAGCGACTGCGCGAGATGATCGTCACGGTACTCGTTCCTCCCACACCGCGGAAAAAAACGCGTCCCTCGCGCGGTGGTGTCGAACGACGCCTGCAGTCCAAGCGCGAACAGTCTGACCGCAAGACATCCCGCCGTCGCCCCCAAAGCGGCCACGACGATTAGTCATGAACTTCGAGCTGGCCACTCTGTAGCAACCGTCTTAGCTGCGTTGTTTGGCCATCATCCGGTGCTCATATTCTCGCAACTCTTGCACCGCCGTCTGCAGGCGGCGACAAGCTGTCTGGAAGCATGTCGTGATTGGTTTGAACTTCACTTCCGTCGCATGGAAACTCGCTTCGGTCCCGACTGCTCGGTCCAGTTCTTTGATTTCCGGGGCCAGTTTGTTCTTCAGTTGATCACGTAAATCGCGAGCTGCGCGGGCGATGGCCAAATTGAGCCCCAGCAGCCTCTGGTGATCAGCCCCGCGCTCTTCGCAGGTCAACTTATGGAAACTGCATGTGTCTAAGGTCTGCTGTTGCTGGGCGATCACGGCTTCGGTGTCGACCAGTCGTCCGAACGGACTGAAGGCAACCTTGCCATGCTCACGCAGCAATTCGGCTTTCTCAAGCCCCACCTGAGCTTTGATGAAATTGGGATCAAGATCCAACGCTTTCTTGAAATGGAAAATCGCCTCGCGGGCATTTCCCATATCGAGAAAGACATTACCCAGATTCTGGTGCGCGACGGTCAATTGCGGGTTGATGCGCACGGCCTCACGATAGGCGGGCACGGCGAGTGCTAACTGATTCAACTTGCGGTGGGCGATCCCCAAATTGTAATAGCCATCCGCAGACTTCTTGTCGATTTGCACTGCCCGGCGACACATCTCGATGGCCTTCTGGAATTGGCCCGTGCGATTGTATAAAGCACCCAAATTGACGTAGGTGGAAGCACGTCGCGGATCGAGTAATGTGATTCGTTGGAATTGTTCAATCGCGGTATCCAGTTTTCCGGCCAGGACGCACGCCGTGGCGAAGGCTTCGTGCAGGTCGGGCTGATCGGGATCAATCTGCTGGGCTTGCTCGAACAGCGCGATGGCCTGTTCGAAGTGTCGCTGTTTTAACAGCAACTTGGCCTGCTCAAACAACGTCGTGAACTCAAGAACGGTTCCCATGTTGTCGCTCCATTGCCAATGCGTGGGGGTGGCCTGGAAGGGATGAGACGCGAGCGAGTTCAGATCGATTTGTCTTGGAAATCCTGCGGCAGAAGTGGCCTCGCTCTCAATTTAATTGAACGCATTTCCCGACCGAGTTACACCCCGATTCGGAAGGATTATCAGATTATTTCGGTAATTCCCTAGCCCCCCGCAGTGGAAAGTGCCATTCGAGCGATCGATAGCTTATGCGGCCATTTGTATGAGAATGATTTGTCGCTTCCGACATGCCCAACTTAAGACTTCAGCGCAGATACTAAGACTTCGGAGCATACTGTGAGGCGAAGTAAAGTCCGGCGAAAACCTTGGGGTCGACGAGCAGACCTTCGCGTTGCTTTTTCCGCAGCCAGGCCGGAACGCTTTTGAGTGCGACCTCATGAACTCGAATGTCTTCCCCCTCCACACCGCCCCCCTTCTCGATCTTCTCAATGCCTTGAGCGAGGAACATGGAGAGCGTTTCATTACCGAACCCGGCCGAGATGGGCCCGCCGGTGAGATGCTTAATCTTCTTGGCCATGTAGCCGGTTTCTTCGAGCAACTCGCGCTGAGCGGCGGTGGCCCAGGCTTCGTCTTCTTCGCCGGGGATATCACCGACCAGGCCAGCGGGCAATTCAATGACTGCAGCTTGTACGGGAACACGGTATTGTTCGGTCAGCAACAGTTTTCCTTGGCTCGTGATGGCGACGATGACCACAGCGCCCGATGCGTTATTGCGCTCGGCAAATTCCCAACTCCCCTGTTTGACCAGACGCAGAAATTTGCCCTCAGCGAGGATCTCCTTCGTGGGAGCGACGGGCGTGGGGGTGATCGTCTTGGCGGTCTTTTTTGCGGCCATGGGAAATGCATCTCGTGAGTCGAAAATCGAAACGAAAGGGAGGCGATGGGCGAACTTCGTGACCATCGTCGCACACTATAGATAAAGACAGGTCCAGCACAAAGGGCATATTGAAGTATTGGCCGTTACCTCACGCCCGTTCTGAGGTGCCAGTTTTCTACGTGATAACCAATAAGGGATAAGAAAAGATCTCACGCAAAGGCGCGAAGGCGCAAAAGATGAAGAACGTTCTATTCTGTTGAGCTTCGTCACTTTGCGCCTTGTCGCCTTTGCGTGATAATCGCCTTCATAGACTATGCCACGATGTTTTGAATGCGCCCGAACAGCGTCAGAAGGCTGAGATTTCATGTCCGAGTTCGTCGAACGCTTGCGAGCCAATTACCTAGCCATTGAGCAGCGAATTGCCCACGCTTGCCAACGCGCGGGTCGTGAGCGTTCAGAGGTCACGCTGGTTGCCGTCACCAAGTATGCGGAATGGGAATGGGTCGAGGCTCTCGTCGAATTGGGACATCGCGAACTGGGCGAGAATCGCCCCCAGCAGTTGGTCGAGCGGGCCGCCCAATTGACTCGCCCTGTCAACTGGCATTTGATTGGTCATCTGCAGTCGAACAAAGCCAAATCGGTGCTGCCGCGGGCCCCTTGGATTCACTCCATCGATTCGTTGAAGTTGTTGCAGCTGATTGACCGGCAGTCGGTCGAATTGGGACTTCGCCCCCGTGTGTTGATGGAGGTGAATGTCACCGGAGAAGCCACGAAGTACGGGTTTACTCCCGATGAGCTGCGTGCCAATTGGGACGCGATCTTGGCGTGCTGCAACGTCGATTTACGCGGGCTGATGACGATGGCCATGGCGAGCGACGATCCAGAAACGGCTCGGCCGGCCTTCCGGGCATTAAAAAATTTGCGAGACGAATTGCAGGCCCGTTCGCCCGGTGGCCTTCGCGTATTCCCCGATTTGTCGATGGGGATGACCGGCGATTTTGAAGTCGCCATCGAAGAAGGCGCCACCTTAATTAGAATCGGTAGCGCGCTCTTCGAAGGGCTGGGCCCATAGTCGT
>JAZKFE010000235.1:27779-43089 GCA_040386595.1 Planctomycetota bacterium
AACTCAACGCCTTCGCAGTTGCGAGCCTGTATTTGTCTCGCAACTCAGTCCTTATTCCGCCCGGCTACTGCGAGCGCGTTATGTTCGCGGAGCGAACAACGACTATAGAACACCCGTAGCCAAATCACGGAGAATCGTTAATCGTTTCGATATCCAGTTTACGATCGATTCGCTTCATCAGCCCCTTGAGCACTTTTCCCGGGCCGATTTCGTACATCTTGTCGATGCCTTCGGCCAGCAGAAGACGCATCGAGTCTTCCCACAGCACGGGGTTCAACACTTGTTGCACCAGGATCTGTCGAATCTCGGCCGGGTCCGAATGCGGCTTGGCGTCGACGTTGGAAATCACCGGGATTCGCGGCGGTTGAATCTCGACATTTGCCAATGCCTGGGCCAACTGATCGTCAGCCGGTTTCATGATTGCGGTATGGAAGGCCCCCGCCACAGTCAGAGGAATCGCTCGTCCGCCGGCGTCCGGGGCCAGGCCGGCGATCTTCTCACAAGCCGCCTTGGATCCCGAGACGACAATGTTGCCAGGACAGAGGTTGTTGGCAATCTGAATGGTTCCCACGTCACTGGCCTGGCGGCACAGTTCGAGAACTTTTTCCCGATCCATCAGGAGCAGGCTGACCATACCCGATGGCGTCGCATTGGCCGCGGCCTGCATGGCTTGGCCGCGCTTTTGAACGACTCGCAATCCGTCGGCGAAGGACATTGCTCCGGCGAACACCAGAGCCGTGTATTCCCCGAGGCTCAACCCGGCGGTGATGCGGCAGCTGGCCACAACGTCGGGCTGTTCGGCCTTCAGCAATTCCAGGCAAGCCAGGCTGGTGACATAAATGGCTGGCTGGCTGACTTCGGTCGTATCGAGCTTCTCGGCGGGACCTTCAAAACAAATCTGGGCGAGGTCGTAGCCGAGAATCTCCGACGCCTGATCGAACAAGGCTCGGGCGGCGGGGGATTTTTCGACGATCGACTTGCCCATCCCGACGTGCTGAGCCCCCTGTCCGGGGAATAAGAATGCGACTTGACTCACAGCAGATCCTCACAGTTTAAACGGCCGATGTGACCGGCCAGAAATAATTTGCTGAAACACGCCGAAGTTTAGCCACCCCGGCCTATTTGGCAAGCGGGACTCTGGAACGGGCGTCAAATGAGCACCACGGAAGAACACGAAAAATGCCCATGTTGCTGCCGTCTGTCGCTCATTGCTATGATCGGAGCCCGGCTGGATTAGGCCTCATACCGATGTTTCTGACAGTTCTGGAAAGCAGGCGACCTCGTGCACAGTTCTTTAACGTGTGGCCTGTGCGGAACGCCGCACTCGATTGACCAGTTGCAGAATCTTTGTGTCGCGTGTGGCAAGCCGTTGCTCGCGGGTTACGATCTGGATGCCATTCGCCAAGCGGGATTCACACCGGAACTGGTACGATCACGCACCGTGCGTTCGTTGTGGCGATTTGCCGAAGTATTGCCGGTGGATACGGTGGCCAATGCGGTTTCGCTGGGGGAAGGCTTAACTCCGTTGCTGCGCTGCCAGCGACGGGGCGAGTTTGCCCCCTTCGAAAATCTCTATATCAAAGATGAATCGTTCAACCCGACCGGCAGCTTTAAAGCCCGTGGAATGGCGGCAGCGATTACTCGGGCGGTGCAGTTGGGAGTGCGCGCAGTGGCGCTCCCCTCGGCGGGAAATGCGGCAGGGGCGGCGGCCAGCTATGCAGCTCAGGCGGGGCTTGAATGCCACCTGTTTATGCCCATTGATACTCCGCCCGCGAACATCCTGGAGTCGGTCGTCGCCGGGGCGAATGTGTATCTGGTGCGCGGCCTGATCAGTGATTGCGGGAAGCTGGTCAAACGCGGCTCCCAGGAGTTCGGCTGGTTTGATCTCTCGACATTAAAAGAACCCTTTCGACTGGAAGGCAAAAAGACGATGGGCTACGAGCTGGCCCTGGATTTTGCGGATGAATTGAATGTTCGATCGGGCCCCCTGCTCTTGCCGGATGTCATTTTTTATCCCACCGGCGGTGGCACCGGTTTGATCGGTATGTGGAAGGCGTTTGATGAAATGGAACGCCTCGGCTGGATCGGATCGCAACGGCCACGGATGGTCGTAGTCCAGGCCGAACACTGTGCACCGATCGTTCGCGCCTTTGATGAAGGAAAAGAGTTCGCTGAGATGTTTCCCAACGCGGCGACGGTGGCTTCGGGGCTACGCGTTCCCGCAGCCGTGGGCGATTTTTTGATGCTCCGCGTGCTGCGTGAAAGTGGTGGCACGGCCGTGACAGTCAGCGACGCCGATCTGATGGCGGGCGTTCACGAGTTGGCTCGGTGGCAGGGAGTTTACGCCTGCCCTGAAGGGGGTGCCGTGTGGAAGGCGGCTCAGCAATTACTGCAGACGGGCTGGCTACAGCCGCATGAACGTGTGGTGCTGTTTAACACGGGAACTGGGCACAAATACAACCATCTGATCGAGTTACCAGAGCTGCCCATTGTCGGGGAAAACTGGCCGGCGAGTGCGTGATTGCGATGCCATTCGCCGCCATTGGGAGGGTGAGGCTCCTGCCGAACCGCTAAGTCTTTCGAGGCACGATAACCCCTGCGGTTCGGCAGGAGCCTCACCCTCCCGATTGACTCAAATCGAGAGTCGCGGGCTTAGGCATCTGCGGACCGCGACGGGGATTTCAGGCCGATTCCGGAATACTCGAAGCCCAGTTGTTGCATCACCGATGGCTCGTACAGATTGCGGCCGTCGAAGATGACCGCCTGCTTCAATCGCTGACGCATCAGATCAAAGTTCGGATTTCGGAACTCACTCCATTCCGTGACGATCAACAGGACGTCGGCCTCGCTGAGCGTGTCGTACATGTTCGTGCAATAAGTCAGCTTGTCCCCGTAGATCGCTCGGACATTGTCCATGGCGATGGGGTCATGGACTCGGACCCCGGCTCCGGCTGCCAGGAGTGCGTCGATCAGCGTTAACGCGGGGGCTTCGCGGATGTCGTCGGTGCGGGGTTTGAATGCCAGGCCCCAAACCGCAATCGTACGCTTGGTGAGATTTCCCTGAAAAAAGTCCTGGACTTTGCGGAAGAGGACCTGTTTCTGGGCGTTGTTGACGTTGTCGACGGCCGTCAGGATACGAGGCTCCATATGGTAGCCTTCCGCGACGTTCACCAGAGCGCGGACATCCTTCGGGAAACACGAACCACCATAGCCGACGCCCGGAAAGAGGAACGAAAATCCAATACGCTGGTCGTGGCCAATGCCGCGTCGCACTTCATTGATGTTGGCGCCGACATGCTCGCACAGGTTGGCCATCTCGTTGATGAAGCTGATCTTGGTCGCCAGCAGGCAATTGGCGACGTACTTCGTCATCTCCGCACTTTCCAGCCCCATCGTCAAGAAGGGGTGTTCCGTTCGCAAAAACGGGCGGTACAGGTCGTGCAGCACGGCGGCGACCTCTGGACGTTCCACGCCAACGACGACTCGGTCGGGCTTGGTGAAATCGTCGATGGCGCAACCCTCTTTGAGGAATTCCGGGTTGGATGCCACATCCACCGTTCGTCCAGTCAGCGCTTTGAGACGCTCGGCCACGGCGCGATTGGTTCCGACGGGCACCGTGCTCTTGGTGACGACGATGGTGCCTGGAGACAGGATCGGGGCGAGAGACTCCACCACTTTCCATAAACCAGACAGGTCGGCGGCTCCCGATTCACTTTGCGGTGTGCCCACGGCGATGAACACGCAGTCCGCTTCCGGAACGACCTTCGCCGCGTCGGTAGTAAAGGTCAGCCGTCCGGCACGCACGTTGTGCAGCACCAGTTCGGTCAGGCCCGGTTCGTAAATCGGGATCTCACCACGCCCCAGCTTTTCGATCTTGGACGCGTCGATATCCACACACGCGACATCGTTTCCACTATCCGCGAGACATGTCCCCGTCACGAGGCCGACGTAACCGGTACCGATCATCACGATGTGCATGAGGCGACTTTCCACTGAAACGGCGATTTTTTATCGCGAATGGCTGATAACGAGGCCGCAATTTAGCCGAACCGAATTGTCTTTCAAAGTCGTTGTTCGCTCTTCACCTTATAGCCCCAGGCGCTGCCGGATTTCTTCGGCGATGGCTTCGACGGCTTGGGTGCCGTCGACCGAAATTCCTTCGCCCGGTTCTAGCGGGTGCCAGGCGGCTAGCTGGCTGTCGAGCATCGACGCGGGAAAGAAGTGCCCTGCGCGTTGGCTCAGTCGCTCGCGGAGTGTGTCCGCGTCGACTTGCAACGCGACGAAGGTCCAATTGGGGGTATCTTCTTTCAAATCGTACCGCAATGCGGGGTTCAAGGCCGAACAGGCCAGGATGACGGTCGATCGGGCGCTGGCCTCGATCGCCGCTTGCCGAATGCGTTCCAGCCATGGGTGGCGTTGTTCGTCGCTCAGTGGGTGACCGGAATGCATGAGTGCTTTGGCTTCGGCCGTGTGAAAGTCGTCCGCGTCCAGAAATCGGGCATTGATCGCCGCCGCGAGCTCTTTTCCAACGACCGTTTTGCCGCAACCAGACGGCCCCACCAAAACGACAACTGCTCCCAGAGAAGGGATCGTTGATGAAGACGGCACTGGCATGGCGGGTGATCCTTAATTGAGGTCGCGCAGTTTATTCTGCGTAGAGGCTCGGTTGCCATTATAGGATTTGAAGCACCAAGAGTCAGTGGCTCGCAACGGGGAACCGGCGATTACAGATGCTTGCTCAACGACTTACGGCGTTCGAATGAGGGGGACGCCTCGGTCTTTCTGGTCCTGCAATTCAGCTTCCGTTCTGGTGTCAGCTCGCCGGGTTCGTTAAGATTCCATTTGCCGGCGCGACTGGTGTCGAGCAATTTATTATTCGCTTTGATCGCAGGATGCAGGTTCAGCTTCGATGATTTGTGTCAGTCTCGGCCGTACCCGGCATAAAATGATGATTGCCGAGCACCAATCGCTGGCTCAGCGCGGTGCCGAATTGGTCGAGCTGCGGCTCGATTGGCTATCCCATCTTCCCGACCTGACCCGGTTGTTAAAAGAACGACCGACTCCTGTGATCGTGACGTGCCGTCGCGGTCAGGATAAGGGATTGTGGAAAGGAACCGAGGAACAGCGGCAGACGATTCTGCGCGCGGCCATTATTTCTGAGGTCGAATATGTCGATCTCGAAGAGGATACCGCCAGCAAGATCCGGCGTTATGGCAAGACCAAACGCATCGTCAGCCACCACGATTTCGAAGAGACGCCGCTCGATCTGGAAGTCATTCACGCGCGGCTGTGCAAGCTGGATCCGGACATCGTCAAGATCGTGACGATGGCCCACACGCCTGCCGATTCGATCCGAATGCTGAAGCTGGTCCAGAATGCGAAGGTCCCCACGGTGGGCTTTTGCATGGGCGAACTGGGGGGCTTCAGCCGGATTTTGTGCGGGAAATTCGGGTCTCCCTTCACCTACGCGACGTTCAGCAAAGACCGCGAAATGGCTCCCGGACAGTTTTCGTTCGAGGACATGAAGCAGATCTTTCGCTACGACCAGATTGGCCCCGAGACCGAAGTTTACGGTGTCCTGGGCGATCCCGTCGGCCACAGCATGAGCCCCTTGATCCACAATGCCGCGTTCAAAACGCTGGGTTTGAACAAGGTTTACGTACCGTTCCGGGTGCCGCGCGATCAGCTGGTCAGCACACTGGAGCAATTCAAATGGCTGGGGGTTAAAGGCTACAGCGTAACGATTCCGCACAAGGAATCGATCGTCGCGATGACCAAGAACTACGATGGGCCGGTGGCCGAGATTGGTGCAGCGAACACCCTCTACCGCGACGCGAACGCCAAATGGTGGTCGGCCAACAGCGACTCCGATGCCGCACTACAAAGCTTGGCCCTGGCAGGCACCGACGCCGACGGCAAGGTGCCGACGCCGGAAGAGTTTTTGGCTGGTAAAAAGGTGCTCGTCCTCGGTTGTGGCGGTGTCGCCCGTGCCATTGGGATGGGAATCATGAACTGCGGTGGCGCCCTGACGGTGACCAACCGCACGCATGCTCGCGCGGTCGAACTGGCCAAACATCTGGGCTGTCAGCAAGTCTCGTGGGAAAATCGCGGGGCACAGTATGCGGACGTGCTGATCAACTGCACGTCGGTCGGCATGCATCCCGGAATCAACGAGTCTCCGTTTGCCGAGAATTGGCTGCGGGAAGGCATGGTGGTCTTCGATACGATCTACAATCCCGAACAAACCTTATTCTTGAAGCAGGCCAAAATGCGCGGCTGCAAGACGGTGTCTGGGGTGGAGATGTTTGTACGGCAAGCGGCCGTGCAATTCCAGAAGTTCACCGGCCAGCCAGCCCCTTTAGAAATCATGCAACGCAAATTGCGGCGGGTGATCTCGGCCGTGACGGTGAAGGATGAAGACGACGACCAACCAGAAGTCAAAGTCATGCCGAGCTAACAGCACGTGTTGTTAGACACGGATTGAGACAAAGTGAAACCACGAATTGCACGAATCACACGAATAAAATGCCAAGCCGCCAAATGCGGCTTGGGGAAATCGGCAGCAATCTAGCTCAAGAGCAGTTCTTCCCGTGACTTATTCGTGTCATTGGTGTGATTCGTGGTAAAAAATCCTGAATCAATCGAACCGTTAGTCCTAAATCAAGCGTATTAAAACAATGCAGACAGAGGATGATCCAATCCGTGTTTCATCTGTGTTAATCCGTGGCGAAAACTCCCTCCTACTTACCGTATCAACACCATACAGAATCAACACAGTGCAAACGCAGAGAAAAAGCCGGCCAGTCGAATGTCCTTGTAAGCACTCTCCGTGACCTTCGTGTCTCCGTGGTGCCAGCCTAACTTGAGGGAATTGGATCAGGATCGCCGCCGAGTTAACGAGGTTACTGTCGTGAAAATGTTACGCCATCACATGGCTTGTCAGGGCTGACATGACCGCTTGGTTGTCACAGTTTTTTATTCACCCCGCGTTCGTGCTGCCCGGTCTCGGATTGGTGGCGTTGCCGGTGATCATTCATTTGATCAACCGCATGCGTTACCGCCGCGTCCGTTTTGCCGCGATGGAATTTCTGCTGCAAAGCCAGCAGAAAAATCGCCGCAAACTGCTGCTCGAGCAACTCCTATTGCTCTTGCTGCGAGTGGTCGCCGTCATGCTGCTGGTGGCGTTGATCGCACGGCCCTTCTTCGATCCCAGCCAGTTGCTGGTCTTACAGGGTGAGAAAACACATCACGTCGTCCTGGTCGATGACAGTGGCTCGATGGACGATCATTGGGGCGAGACCTCGGCGTTTCAATCTGCTCTGGATGCGGTGCGAAAGATCGCTCAGCAGGGAGCCCGTCAGGCGGGAACGCAGAATCTGTCGCTCCTGTTGTTGTCACAGCCCGATCAGCCGTTGTTGACCCAAGCCAGCCTCGATCCGAACTTGTTGAATGAGCTCGAAACGAAGCTCGAAAATCTGAAGTGTTCGCACCGTGGTTTGGATTTAGTTTCCGGCCTGCAGATCGCTGGCCAGCAGCTGAAGAACCCTGCAGCAGCCAAGCATTTGCATGTGATCAGCGATTTTCGGAGTCGCGACTGGGGTCCCGATTCGGCCCTCGCGGTGGCACTCCGCGATCTTGATAAAGAGGGGATCGACGTCAACCTCGTCCGGTCAGTTCCCGCTCTGCACGGCAATCTGGCGGTGATGGACCTCGTCAGTACGGTCAATCTGGCTGCGGCCAATGTCCCCTTGCGACTACGCACGCGGGTCAAGAATTTTGGCGATCAAGTGGCCAAGAACATTCGTCTGTCAGTGCTGCAGGATGGCCAGAAATTGCCCCTTAGTGTGGCGATTGATGAACTCGAAGCGGGGGCGGAAGTCACTCGCGAATTTGATGTCGTCAGCAATACCGCGGGCAAGCACGAGATTCACGTGGTGTTGCCGCCGGACGCTCTCGAAGCCGACAACGTCCGTTATTTGACAGTCGACATCGCGCCGACGAATCCGATTTTGATCATCTCCGGGAACCTCGCGGACGGTGAGGCACTGTATCTGCAGGACGCCCTGGCACCGACCGCCGGCCTGACCGGGTTTGCTCCGGTGATTGAGAACGTCGAGTTTCTCCGCCGACAGCCGCTGCAAACGTTCGGCACGATTTACATGTTGGATGTCCCCGAGGTCCCCGCGGATGCATTGCGGATCTTGAAGGATTATGTCTCGGCAGGTGGTGGTCTGGTGTGGTTCCTCGGTCCGCAAGTCCGGCCGGCGTTCTATACCGAAAAACTGTACGAAGAGGGGAAAGGGTTGTTCCCGGCTCCCCTGGGGGCCGTCAACGAATTGACCGTCGACGTGACGAATCCCGCTCCCGACTTGAACTTCGAGAATCACCCGGTCTTCCGTGCGTTTCAAGGTCAGGACAATCCCTTCGTCGAGAACGTGCGAGTCAGCAACTACATCACCACGGCGAAAGATTGGACGCCCCCCGCCAGCGTGCGCATCATCGGTCGCTTTCGCAATAAAGCAACCGCGTTCCTGGAGCATTCATTCGGCAAGGGACGTGTCATTACGTGCCTGACGACCTGCGGTGTTCGCTGGACCGATTGGCCGCGCAACCCCAGCTATGTGTTGCTGCAGTTAGAGCTCGAACAATACGTGGCACGGAATGTGGGCAGCACTTCGCAACGACTGGTGGGCGAACCGATTGAGATCGTCCTGGATCCGGCCATTTATCGCAGCCAGCTGGAGATTCGCCCCCCCGATGCCACGGGAATTGTGCGGCTGACGGCCGTCGTTCCTAAAGCACCGGACGGCACGGTCCCCGAATCGTCGGCCGAGACACGGCTGGTCGAGACGTACCGCGACACGGGGGTGCCCGGCATCTATACCGTGGTCCGCTTTAAGCAGGACGAAAGCACCGATCCGCAACTGTTGGCCTATAACGTTCCCGTTGAAGAAAGTGCACTCGAACTGGCATCGTCCGAAGAGATTCGCCAGCGACTGGGCAACGGGACGCAGATTCGAATCCAGGAATTCGGCAACTTCGACTGGATCCAAGGCCGGCAGGCCGGACAGGAAGTTCGCGACTTCATTTTGATCGTCATTTTGATCGTCCTGCTGGGCGAACAATGGCTGGCCATGCGACTCAGTTTTCATCCGACCGCCCACCAGCCCGCAGCGCCATCGCGGCCGGCTGGACACAATGTGGTCTCGCGGCCCAAGCCGTCGCCCGTTGTGGCTGCAGACAGTCGCCAGCAACCCGTAACGCGAGGGCAGGCCTGATGTTTTCCAATAGCCTGCTGACACCTCTGCTCGCCGCCGATCCCTCCGGCGGGACGCGGATTGCGTGGGAATTTGGCCGCGAAAGTTGGCAAGGTCTGGCCATCGCCGCAGTGGCAATTGCTCTCGTGGTTGGCTGGGGTTATCGCCGCGATACCCAAGGTCTGCATTGGTTCTGGCGCCTCTTTCTGCTGTTGCTGCGGATGGGTGTGCTGGCCAGCTTGGGAGTGATCGCCCTGGATCCTCAAGAGCGGACCGAAACGTCACAGGTGCGGCCGTCTCGCGTCGCCTTGTTGCTCGATACATCGGTCTCAATGAGCTTCCCGGAGAAGACTTCCCAAAGTGGAACTCCGGCGAATGCGGCCCCCGAGCAGACTCGTTCGGACGCCCTGATCAAGCTGTTACAGAACTCAACCTTGCTGGAAGACCTGCGTCGCACCCACGACGTGGGGGTCTACGGTTTCGATTCGAAGCTGCGACACATCCAGAATTTCAACAAGCGTGGAACAGCTCCCACCACCGGAGCACCTGCTTCGCCGACCCCGGTAACGCCAGAACCTGTGGTCGACTGGACCACCTCGTTGCATCCCCAGGGGACCGAGACACGCCTGGGTGAGGCGTTACTGCAGTTGATTCGTGAAGTTTCGGGCGAAACCCTGTCCGGCGTGGCAGTCGTGACCGATGGCCAGAGCAACGCCGGTGTGGAAGTGGCGTCCGCGCGAGATGCGGCGACCTCGGCCAAGGTGCGTTTGATCCCGATCGGTGTCGGTGGTACTGACCGACCGATCAACGTGCAGATCGCGAGCACTCAGGCGCCGACCCACGTGCATCAAGGGGATGGCTTCTCGATTACGGCGTTCGTTCAAGGCCAAGGGTTGGCGGGCAAAAACGTTCAAGTCGAACTGTTGAGCAAGATGGAAGTGGATGGCGGCCCCATGGCCGTCACTCAGACCAAGGATGTGACTCTGCTGGAAGACGGCGTGCCGGCGACGGTTGTCTTCGACTATCAGCCGACCGATTCCGGTCGCCGCATGTTTAACATTCGCATTAAGCCGCCCGCTGGAGTTCGGGAATTAACGCAGGAAGACAACGAAAAAGCCCTGCCCCCCGTGGAGATCACCGAACGCAAAACCAAGGTGTTGTTGATCGCCGGCGGGCCAATGCGGGATTACCAATTCACCCGCAATCTGCTGTTTCGAGATCCCGGGATTGAACTCGACGTGTGGTTGCAGACGGGCCGAACGGGCATCAGCCAGGAAGCGTCCAAGCTGCTGTTTGACTTTCCCGCCACTGATGCCGAGTTGTTTCAATATGACGTCATCGTCGGTTTCGACCCGGACTGGAAATTGATCCCGGGTGCTGGTCGTGAAGCACTCAGCAAGTGGGTCTTTCAGCATGCGGGGGGACTGGTTCTGATCGCAGGTGACGTGTTCACCTCAGAGCTAGCCAGCGCGAATGCCGACTTCCAAGGGATTCGTTCCCTGTACCCCGTGGTCCTGGCAGCCGATTTGTTTGATTTCGATCAGCGATCCGAAGAATTTCAGCAGCCCTGGCCGATTGAGTTTACTCGTCCGGGGGTGGAGGCCGAGTTCCTGCAGATCGATGAAACGCCGGCCGCATCGGCCCAGGTGTGGAAGCAATTCGCCGGGGTTTATCGCTGTTATCCCACGACCAAAGCCAAAGACGGCGCGACCGTCTATGCCTATTTCTCCGACCGCCGATCAGCCGACGAGAATGGCAAACCGATTCTGTTGGCCGGACAGTTTTTTGGTGCCGGACGGGTCCTGTATCTGGGCAGCCCAGAACTCTGGCGACTACGGGCGGTCGATGAAAAGTACTTTGAACGCTATTGGATTAAATCGATCCGCGAAGTGGGCCAAGGACGATTGCTCCGCGGCACAAATCGGGGAGTTTTGCTGCTCGAACGACAGACATACTCGTTGGGGGCGACAGTCCAGATCCGCGCGAATCTGCTGGATCAGCAGTTCAAGGAACTGGCAGTGCCGTATGTGGACCTCGAGGTCGTTGATCCTCGCGGCAAGCGATCGGTTCCCCCACTACGGTTACAGGCGGACAAAACCCGAGCCGGACAGTTCCAGGGAACGATTACCGCCAATCTGCCGGGACGCTATCGCCTGGAGTTGCCGATTCCCGAATCGACCGAGCAAGTCATTCAATACATCCAGGTCGAAGTGCCCAACTTGGAGTTTGTGAAACCTGAACAAGATGCAGCCCAGCTGCAACGCTTGGCGACGACCGAACTGGGCGGAAAGTATCTGCCGTTCGATTCCGCCGTGAAAGATTTGCCCGCTCTGTTGCCGGATCGCAGCACGACCAAGATTCAATTTGACGTCCCCCGCGCGTTGTGGGATCAGCAGTGGGTCTTGTATTTGCTGGTGGGGTTGTTGAGTGCGGAATGGTTGACGAGAAAACTGTTGAAATTGGCCTGATCGCGACCCAAACCGCGTGATGGTCGCAAATCCTCCGAGGCCTGGCTCCGCAAATCAGGCTGCGGAATACCGATTTGCTTGATGGACAAGCAACATTGCTGCGTAAACTGGCAACGTACGACAGGTACCGAGCGTAAGATGGATGAGCGGCTGCGTTGAGAACACTGTGTTGAACTCGATCAGAGAAATATGCCTGAAAACAAACTCCCTCCCGAACTGACTGATCTCCTGGCCCGGTTGCGGTCGCGTATCCAGCGCTATGTGCTGCTGGAAGGCACCGCGTCGGTGTTGGTGGTGCTCGGCATTTTGTTCTGGCTGAGTCTGGGGCTGGACTGGTCTTACTTCTTCCTGCAGCGTGCGGAACTTCCTCGCTGGATCCGGTTTGTGATCGAAGTGGCCGGCATTTGTACGTGCCTGGGTCTGTTTGCAGGTTGGGTGGCCGTGCGGTGGCTGCGGCAGTTCCGGCAGCGGGCGCTGGCGTTGGTGCTGGAGCGTCGCTTTCCCGAGCTTAACGATCGCTTGATTACGGCGATTGAACTGTCTGATGGAAAATCGTCGGCCCAGCCGCACCTGACCCAAGCCATGCTGCAGCGGACGATTGATGAAGTTCGGGAAGCGTCGACGCATCTCGATCTGGCAACCGTCTTCGACAAACGGCCGCTGATGCGCGCGGGGATTTCTGCGTCGTGTCTGGCTGTTTCGGTGCTGGCCTTTGCCATCTGTTTTTCGGATGTATTCGGTCTGTGGTTTCGTCGGAACGTCTTATTGGCCAACGAATCCTGGAAGCGTGAGACAGCCATTCAACTGGTGGTCCTGGCAGAACCGGGCGAACGTGTCATCGAGTTCAAAAATGGTGTCTATAAACATCCGCGCGGTAGCGATCTGACATTGCAGGCGTCGGTTCTGCCTGGAAAAAGAGTCCCAGAACAAGTTCAGTTGCGCTACACGATGACCGATGGCAGTACCCGTGGCCGGGCCTATTTTTCCCAGCTAGGGGATCGCCAGTTCAAGCATACGCTGACCGGCTTGTTGAACAGTCTGGATTGCTATCTGCTGGCGGGTGATGCCGAGCGGTCGATGTTCCACGTGGAAGTCGTCGATCCGCCGCGAATCGATCAGATCGTCCTGGATTCGCTGTTCCCCAAGTACACCGGCTGGAACGAAACGGACGAAACGACCGGAGCCACCGTCCGAACGCCGAAGCCCGTTCAGGGGACTCAGGTTTCGTTGCCGGCAGGGACCGATTTCCTGTTGCAGGCCCAGACGAACAAGGCCCTCATTGGAGTCCGAATTCAGACGGCCGGTTACGATTTAGAATTTAGCCACGAAGTTGCCCGACTGACACTTTTCCAGCAGGACGGGCAGACGCGCGGTGGCAGTTTTACGATTCCCAACGTGCCGCAGTGGCTGGCGAAGGATGGCCGCAGTTTCTCGGTGCCGTTCCTGTTGGCTGGCGTGAAGGACCAGGCAGTGATTTCGGATCAGGGAGAAGTTCAACTGCCGTTGCGGTTGCCGCCTGACGCTCAACTCAAGATTTTTCTCAGCGACGTGGACGACATCCTGAGCGCCGAGCCCATTCGGCTGGCAATCAATTCGATTGTGGATGAACCACCGGCAATCGACACCCAGCTGCGGGGCATTGGCTCGGCAATTACTCGCAAGGCCATAATTCCTGTAACCGGCGTGATTTCCGACGACTACGGGGTGGCTACTGCGCGGTTCGACTATCGTCTCGACTCGGCCGACGCTCAGCCACGTTCGTTTCCGATCGAACCCCAAGGGGTAAAACGGTTTGCGTTGGAACAGTCTCCCACGCAACAGTTTTTGCGTTTCGACGTCCTACCCTTGGAGCTGAAAGTCGGGCAAAAGCTCTCCCTGTCAGTGATTGCGGAAGACGCCGACAACCTGAGCGGGCCGCATTTTTCCCAAGGGGAGAAGTACAATTTTCAAATTGTCAGCGACGAAGAGTTGCTGTCACAGCTCTATGCCCGCGAATTGAATTTGCGGCAGCGGTTTGAGCAAATCATATCGGAAGTCCAACGGACACAGACCGACCTGACGTTAGCTCGCAAGACGGTCACGGACTTCCTGGAGGTGGGCCGGCAGCCGGTGGACCAGGCGCGTGATCAGCAGCTGGAAGTGCTGGGACAGAACTCTGCAACCGCTGCAGAACGCGGCTTGTACGGAATTCGAAAAAATCACAACGAGACGCAGGCAATAGGCCAAAGTCTCAGTGACATTCGTGAAGAAATGATAAATAATGCAGTGGATACGCTGCAGACTTTGGAACGCATGGATGTAAAGCTGCTCCGCCCGCTGAAAGGGATCAACGACATCGATTTTCCGGACGTCGACCAGCGTCTGGGACTATTTCGTCTGGCCTTGCAGGAACGAACCGACCCGATCAATCGTCTTGATGAAAGCCTCCAAGCGTTGGACCGTTTGAAGCGGAAGCTGGAACTGGTCCTGGTGGAAATGCGTAAGTTGGAGACCTACAAGGAATTGCTGGAGATTCTCAAGGGGATCAAAGCCCAGCAGGAAGAGCTGAAAAAGCGAACGGAAACCGAAAACAAACGTAGTATCATCAACAAGTTAAAGTGATTTTTTGTCGGTCGCGACGAGAACGGAACGTTTTGACCGCGGGGAAGATATCGCGAAAGTCTTACGCGTCGTCGCGTCGAGAACATAGTTGCTGAACCGTGATCTTCCGAGAAGTGTCTAACGAGAATGTGGCCTCAAGCCACCCGCCGGTCTGGATTGGCGAGTGGCTTGTTTTGCGAAATATGCTGCGAAGAGCATGTGATTTGCACAGAGAAGTCGGGAGCCTAGTTTTTTGGCAGCGGGATGGAATGCCGTGCGGACCGAAAGTCCCTATGATTCTAGGTGACCGGCCCGGTTTTCAGACTGAATGTCAGACCGTAAAAGCTGTATCTCTGCGTGGCGATGAATGAGACATCCTCAACCCATCGCTCCGGGAGCCAAAACATCTCATTTGATGGCCGTTTGAGGAATACGTTACTACCGACCACGATAGTGACCCGCGAAGGGGACGACTATGCGACAGATCTGCCGGGTTTTGACCACCTTTTGGTTGGGAACGGTCGCCGTGTTGGCCGTCGCGGTGGCTGCGGATGCTCCCCTGAAGCCGGTTGAGCCCGCCGCTGTTGTCGAAAATGCCGCTGCGACTCCCACCGACCCGGCCCAGGATGCTCTCGGTCTGTCTGAATCTCAAGATGTCATCAATGTCCGCTACCGGCGCTTCGAAAAGACCATGAGCGACATGGTCCAGATCTTGAAGAAGACCGAACCCGAGCGTGCCGCCATTCTGGATCGTGCTTTGGACCGCAGCCGCGAAGCGGGTGTCGGGGCTGCCATGCAGAAACTGGTCCAGATCCTGCACGACAATAATGAGCTCGGTGACGCCATCGATCGGCAAGGCGAAGTCGTAACCGACCTCCAGGCCCTGCTCGATCTGTTGATGAGCGATGACCGCGAAAAAGAGCTCGCCAAGGAAAAAGCCCGGATCGAACAATACATCAAGGATCTCAACAAGATCATCGCCGGCCAGAAGGACGTGCGGGCCGG
>JAZKFE010000236.1:0-1861 GCA_040386595.1 Planctomycetota bacterium
ACCTCTTGTTCGCTGACGCTCACCCAGATTCGAGAATCTGGGCTACCCATCGACTTCGTCGATGGAGACGTAAGTGTTATTTGAAACCGCGATAGATACTCGTCAATTGCGACTCTCGATTTTCCACTTTTAATGGATTTGGCCTGTTCCCAGGCATTTGGATCAAGGTTGTCATTATGTCCGCCAGCTATTCGCAAACATGGGACCTCACGTCCATTCTGCCCCATCCGAGCACCCCGGAATTTCAGACGCTGTTGGGCGTTTACCGGGAAGATCTCGAGCGACTGGCGAAACAATCGGATCAGCTGCCAACCGTCGGCGGAGCGGCCGCATCCATTTCGTTCTGGGTCGACTTTCTGGCGGAATACGAACGCGTGGAAACCCGTTCGATCGATCTGCGGGCCCTCATTGGTTGCTACGCGGCCGAGGACGCCACCAACAAATCGTACCAGCAACTGGAAGCGGCACTGGCGGCTCTCGACCCGCAACGCGAACGGGTCTCGACCAACATCGACTTTGCACTCAAGGCTGCAACCGATGCCGACCTGGCAGCGTTCGTCGCCGGGCATCCGGCTTTGCAGAAGGTCGAATATTTTCTGAAATCACATCGCCGTAACGCCGCGTTTCGCCTGCCCAAAGAGCAGGAATTGCTGGCCGCGGACCTGGCTGTCGACGGTATTCATGCCTGGGGACGGCTCTACGACCGGCTGTCGGGTGAGCTGCGGATCACCGTCATGGAGAAGGGTGAGCTGGTCGACAAATCGGTCGGGCAGGTGCGGTTTGATATGCCCGATCGCGCCGCTCGCGAAAACAATTTCTATGCCGCCGATAAAGCTTGGGGCAAGATTGAGGACTCGTGTGCCGACGCGTTGAATCACCTGTCGGGGACACGCCTGGCAATCTACCGCCGCCTGGGCGTGCAAGATCATCTGGACCTGCCGTTGCGTCACAACCGCATGACCCGCGAGACGCTCAATGCGATGTGGGAGGCGATCTCCAAACGCAAAGGCATGTTACTGAAGTATTGTGAGAAGAAGGCGGAAGCCCTGGGCGTTGAGCGGCTGTCGTGGTTCGACCAGAGTGCTCCGTATCCCGTTGCCAAGACACCGGGCAAGAGCGAAGAAATTCCTTACGACGAAGCCATCGCCCACATCGTGGAAACCTTCACCGGGTTCAGCCCGGACTTCGGCGATTTTGCCAAGATGGCCGCCGAACAGCGGTGGGTTGAAGGCGAAAATCGCTCGGGCAAACGCCAGGGGGGATTTTGTACCGGCTTCCCAGGCGTGGGCGAGTCGCGCATCTTCATGACCTACACCAACAGCGAGGACAGCATGTCCACGCTGGCGCATGAGCTGGGCCATGCCTATCACTCGTGGGTGTTGCGGGATCAGCCGCTGGTCTTGCAAGACTACCCCATGAACTTGGCCGAAACCGCATCGACATTCGCCGAATGCGTGCTGGCTGAAGAGCGTCTAGCCCAGTGCCAATCGGCGGACGAACAAATCGGGTTGCTCGACAACATGCTGTCGGACGCGATCGCCTTCCTGATGAATATTCACTGCCGATTCATCTTCGAAAACAATTTTCATGCCGAACGGGCCCATGGCGAAGTCAGTGCCAGCCGCCTGTCCGAACTGATGGTCGCCGCACAGCGCGAAGCCTATTGCGGGGCTTTGGCGGACGACGGCTATAACGGCCGGTTCTGGGTGTCCAAACTGCACTTCTATATCAGCGGGCTGCCGTTCTACAACTTCCCCTACACGTTCGGCTACCTGCTGTCGTTGGGGGCCTATGCTCTGGCCAAAGAAGCAGGCGGAGCGGATGACGATTTCCCGAAACGGTACCGGCAATTGCTGGTCGC
>JAZKFE010000237.1:0-5286 GCA_040386595.1 Planctomycetota bacterium
CGGTTTGATCGTAACCTCCAACTTGTTCCCCGATGGTGTTCCCGTCGAGCAACAGACGGAACTCATCCGGCGCTTGTGCTCGGGCCTGGCGCGGCATTTGGAATCACTCGAAACAAACGCCATTCAAGAGCAAGAATTACGACTCAGTGCGGACCGCCTGGCGCTGCGGACCCTATTTGATCAGCATTTTGATAGTCCGCTGCAAATGGCGCAGCAATTCGTTAAAACGCTGCAAACCCGATTGAATGCCGATCGCGCGATCCTCTTTTATTATCCTTCCGAAGACGGTACGGAAGCCCCCCCTGTCGCCAGCGGGGCGATTCCCTTGTTTGGGTCTCGGGAAACCTGGGCCCACAGCGAAGAGCTACTCGCTAAACGGACGACACGCAGTTCCGGCAGCAACCTCTACGACGAATACACCCTGCTGGGCATGGGGTTGAACGAGAGTATTCGTTCCGCCATCCTGACCCCGATTGCCTTGCCACTAAAACTCATCGGAACGCTTTGTGTGACACGTTCCAGTCGGGTCCCATTCACTTTGTTGCAACAAAATTTGGTGCAATGGGCCGTCGAACTTTACGTCGACAAACTCTCGTTCCTGATCCAACATGCCGAAGTCACCCGACTCGCGAAACTCGACCCCGTCACACAGATCGCCAATCGTCGCGTGTTTGACAGCGAGCTCATCCGGGAACAGCAGATCGCCTATGCCACCAGTTCCGAGTTGTCGCTGATTTTGCTCGACATTGATCGTTTCAAAGCCGTGAACGACAACCTGGGACATCAAGCAGGTGACGAAGTCTTGCGGGTCTTCGGCGCCATCTTGCGCGATTGTTTGGCCCAACTTCGGGCAGGGGATCGGGCCCTCTGTGCGCGTTATGGTGGAGACGAATTCGCGGTCATTCTGCCAGGCATGGGACCGCTGGGAGCTGCTCGTATTGCCGAATTGATCCGGCAACATTTGCTGCAGTCAAAGATCCACTGGCAAGAGCGCAAGCTGAACATCACAGTCAGCGGAGGTTTTGCCACTTATCCTGAAAATGGGCTGACACCAGAAGATCTCATTCGTACCGCGGACGCCGCACTAATGGATGCCAAAGCCAGCGGCCGTAATACGATCAGCTGGCCAGAATCATCCCTCAGCCGGCATTCATCCCCGGAAATCCCCGTCGCTGTCGTCCCCGAAGAGTCCAGTGCTGCCGCTGCAGATACGGCTAAACAACCCACTCCTTGAACGCCCCCGAAACCCGACGATGCGGCCGTAAAACCCTTTACAGCGTTTCCCATACAGAGGAATGCGGCCGTTTAAAATGCAGTTGTTAATTGATAGGGTTAATTGATAGGTGAGGCTCGAAACGTCTAACTCATATTTCCTCCCTCAAATTGCTGCAATGCTGGTCGGGACGCCATTGTTGCAGTCTGCGATTGAGTTGCAGGCAGTTGTCGGGATGGAGTTTTACCCCAGAAATGACAGTTGTTGTGTCTCAGTAGCTCGTTAAAGTGTTTTGCGACCGCGCAACATGCCACCCCACGGCCACGGGGAATAGAGCGCGTGGTATTCGCTAGCAGCCTGCTGAAAAACTCCCCTCAGCCACCCCACTGTATATATGACATAAGCCGATAAGCGTTTTCGTTCGAGTTTTGGGACCGGAGACACGCTTAAAATGACGCAATGAAGTCACCTCAAATGACTGTTTCAGCAAGAAACAGAGTTTTTCAGCAGCCTGCGAGCTTCTATCGTCCCTATCGGGACCTAATAATCGACGTTCACGAAGACGTTGAACCCAACCGCGCCCGCTGTTGGATCACATCCAGAAGGGCAGCCAATGGCAGCAATTTGGAGACCACTGCTGCCGCACCATGGTCGCGCAATGTGCTCACGACATCGGGTGTGGAAAATCCCAGCAGGGCGATGATTTTTGTGGTCGGAGACTGCTGCTGAATTTCACTCCAGCGCTGAAACAGGTCCGGGTTGAACGGATCGACGTCCCACAGCGCCACTTGACCCAGAGTCTCGGCGGGGGAAATTGAAAAGCCGGCTTCGCGGACGAGTTCACTCCACGCTTCTGCGAGCTTGCGATCTGGGGAGACGATTTGAATTGTACAACGTGCACTCGCCGGTGATTGTGGGGCGATGTCGGACTGTCGCTGGAGGAAAATCTCATCGCGACCGGCAGTCCACGGCAAGGGGGGCTCCGCCTGCTGGGGAGCCGTCAACTGTTGCCATTCGCTCCGCAGCGCCGTCTCAAAATGCTCCACTGGCACACGTAGGGCCAGGGGCCAGTCTTGCCGTGAGCGGCCGTCGGACACGCACCAGGGGCCGAAACAGCACAGAACTCGAGTCAACAGACCGAAGCCGGGGAGCTGCAAAACATCTTCAAACCGGAATTCATCCGACCAGGTTTGGACCACCACGATGAAATCGGGGAACTCTTGACGGCGGGAGAGTTCTGCCAATTCGGACATATCGCGAATTGCCGACAACTCGGCTGCGGCGGGGACGACGGCGTTCAAGACCTTGAATACGTCCGAAAACTCGGCCGTTCCCGGGTCGCCTAATAAAACAACACGGGGGCGAGGCCGAACCTCTTCCCCCGTGTGTTGTGATATCCGTAACCGTTCAGACATAAGCCTTACGCCGCCATGAATCAGACATGTTGACCGCGGTAGTCATGGAGACCAAGCTCACTCTGGACGCGTTGACAACAACTTGCCCAGGCAGCTTTAGTCGTTGTTATTCGAGAACGCAATCACGATCCGCAGCACGTACCAGAACAGCAAAGCCACCGAGGCAAACAATTCCAGAGCCGCACCGACATGCTGGTCAGTTCGGTAGTGATGCAGCACATTCGAGGTATCGTACAAGATAAACCCGCATGCCAGGACCACCATCGCACCGCTGAACAACAAGCCCAGGCTAAAACCGGCAAACGCTGCGACGATGGCAATCACCAACGCCGCCCAGCCACCGATCATCAGACCGACTCGTAAGAACGAGAAGTCTGCACCTGACGCCAAAACAATGGTCGTCAAACCACCAAATGTCAGCAGCGTGATGATTCCGGCTGTGGCGATCGTGTTTCCGCCACCGCGATCAATCTGCGTCGCAATCCAGAGGATCGGCACGAAGAAAATCGCTTCGGCTACGGTATATAAACCGAGGCCTAAGTACTGCATCGCTGGCGATGCGGCATTGCTCGCCCACGACCGAGCGACCCAGCTGGCCGCCATAAAACCGATCAGGATGGCAATCATCCCGAACGATCCGCCACGTGCCATCCCGGCGAAGATCCGGTTCACGTCCAGCACATTGAAGATGATCGCTTCCAACCCCATGAAAGCCAAAATGGCCCCAAACAGGTGGAGGTAGGTCCGTCGCAAAAATGCAGCTCGCTCACTCGCGGCGGCATCAATTGCAAACAAGTCATTGGCATACGTTTGCCCGTAACTCATCGCATCATTCCTTTCTGATTTTATCGTGGGTTGTCACCAACGTTCATGTCACCATTGTTAACGACGAACATGACGCTTCGGCTCATGAAATAATCGCCGCGGGTGACGGAATGTCAATTCGATCGATCGCCACGCAGCAAGAAGTGTGACAGTGCGAGGCATCGTCAGGGCGAACCCAATTCCAGCCTCCGTGAGAGATAGCTCAAATCGAAATCGCCACCAGGAATTCTAATCGTGAACTCTTCTTGATGTCTATCTCAGGTCGGCAATAAATTCCACATTTGAACAGTATTCTCACCGTTCCTGCCGCGGGGCGGTGGTGTCATGAATTTCACAAGAATTTCGAGGAACCAATCGCCAACGTCGGAATTCCGACGAATCCCGTGACGAGCCGAATTGTTGGGCTGGTGAGGCTCCTGCCGAACCGCTAAGTCTTGCGAGTTTCCGTATACCAAGCGGTTCGGCAGGAGTCTCACCAGCCCAGGAATTTCCCAAGGTGTCCCTTGGGCGGCCAATGATTGGTCCGGCAGGCTTCGAGACCATCTGCCAAAACGGCACTTGGGGGGGCGGCCTGCCGCCTGCCACTTTTTGGCGAGCCCGTTCGTTCTCGGCGACGTTCCCTCTGAGATTTTTCCCCTCGGCAATGGAGTCGCGATGATGACGTCGGAATCTGAAGGCGAACGCTGGCCGTATTTTTCCAACTCTCAATCGCTGATTTAAGTTGCGTCAAACCGAATCTTGCCTTGATTGCACCTGCGGACTAGAATTCGGGAAGTTTACCCCATCCGCACAATCCGTATCGCCAGACTGATCATATCGATCCAAGTTTGTGTGACGTTTGTTCTTGTGAGGATGGCATGAAAGGTGCTGTTTTCTGCTGGGAACCGAACTTTTGGCACACCCGAACCGTCTGTGACAAGGGAAGCTGCCCGAATCGGGTGTACTGCGGTTTTTGAGGTATGTTTGACGTCGTGACGACTGCTTGAGCCACACGCCGGAAATGAAGAACGAGAAAAATACACGGTGATTCGGAGAGTTACCGGCCTTACCGCAAAATCGCGGGAACGTCTCTGGCCCACATGCCGAGAAGAATTTGAGGAATCGCGGGGGTGTATCCAGCCCTTGGTTCCGAAAGGAAAATCAAATGTACGAAAGATTTACCGATCGCGCCCGCAAGGTCATGCAGTTGGCTAATCAGGAAGCGCAACGCTTCAATCACGAATACATCGGCACCGAACACATTCTCCTGGGTCTGGTGAAGGAAGGTTCCGGCGTTGCTGCGAACGTTCTGAAAAATCTGGACGTCGACCTGCGCAAGATCCGCAACGAAGTCGAGAAGATCGTCCAACCCGGTCCCGACATCGTGACGATGGGCAAACTGCCCCAGACGCCGCGGGCCAAGAAAGTCATCGAATACTCAATGGAAGAGGCCCGCAACCTCAACCATAACTACGTCGGCACCGAACACATACTGCTCGGCTTGCTACGCGAACAAGAAGGTGTTGCCGCCCAGGTTCTGATGAACTTAGGTTTGAAGCTGGAAGACGTCCGCGAGGAAGTCCTCAATCTGCTCGGCCATGGCATGGAATCGGCCGAAGGCAGTTCCGAACGCGGTCAGCCCAGCGCCAAGGGTGAAGCCGGAGCTCAGGCCAAGGGTGGCAAGAGCAAGACCCCCGCGCTCGACAGTTTCGGTCGCGATCTGACCGAACTTGCTCGTCAGAACAAGCTGGACCCGGTTATTGGCCGTTCGAACGAGATCGAACGCGTGATCCAGATCCTGTCACGCCGTCAAAAGAACAATTTGTTGCGTGATGCCATTACCGGAAAAAGCAG
>JAZKFE010000237.1:5296-5941 GCA_040386595.1 Planctomycetota bacterium
GCTGGGTGAAGCCGGTGTCGGTAAGACCGCCATCGTCGAAGGCCTGGCTCAGATGATCATCGACGGCACCGTTCCGGAATTGCTCCGCGACCGACGCATCGTCGTGCTCGATCTGGCCATGATGGTCGCCGGAACCAAGTACCGCGGTCAGTTCGAAGAACGCATTAAAGCGGTCATGAACGAAGTCCGCCGGGCTCGGAACACGATCCTGTTCATCGACGAATTGCACACGCTGGTCGGTGCTGGTGGAGCTGAAGGGGCGATCGACGCTTCCAACGTTCTGAAGCCCGCCCTGAGCCGTGGCGAATTGCAGTGCATCGGTGCGACAACGCTCGATGAATACCGCAAGTACATCGAGAAAGATGGCGCTCTGGAACGCCGCTTCCAGACCGTCGTCGTCGAGCCGCCAAGTGCTTCCGAAGCCGTGGAAATCCTCAAGGGTTTGCGCGATCGGTACGAGACACACCACAACGTGCAAATCACCGACGACGCCCTCGAAGCGGCCGTCGAACTGTCGACACGTTACATCACCGCCCGTTGCTTGCCCGATAAGGCGATCGACGTCATCGACGAAGCGGGTGCTCGCATCCGATTGAAGTCGATGGTCCGTCCGCCCGATCTGAGCGAACTCGAAGACGAAATCGA
>JAZKFE010000237.1:5951-8833 GCA_040386595.1 Planctomycetota bacterium
GCACGCGCCCTCGTGGCCCGGCATGGAGGCGGAGGTCGAGCAGCTCAACCGCGAGAAGGAAGAGGCGGTCGCCAATCAGGACTTCGAACGCGCCGCGGAACTCCGCGATAAGGCTGAAAAGCTGGCGAAGAAGAAGGAAAATCTGAAGAAGGAATGGCAAGAGAAGTCCAAGCAGACCGAAGGCTTGGTCGATGCCGACGTGATCGCCGAAGTCGTCGCCAAGATGACCGGCATCCCGTTGACTCGTCTCTCCAGCGAAGACGCCGTTCGCCTGCTGCAGATGGAAGATGAACTGAAGAAGAAGGTCATCAGCCAGGAAGAAGGCATTAAGCGGATCGCCAAGGCTGTCCGTCGTAGCCGCAGCGGATTGAAAGATCCCAAGCGGCCCACGGGTGCATTCCTGTTTGCTGGCCCCACCGGTGTCGGTAAGACGTTGCTCGCCAAGTCGCTGGCCGAATTCCTGTTCGGTGACCAGAACTCGCTCATTCAGATCGATATGAGCGAATACATGGAGAAGCACAACGTCAGTCGCCTGATCGGTGCGCCTCCGGGATATGTCGGTTATGAAGAAGGGGGACAGTTGACGGAGAAGATTCGTCGCCGTCCCTACGCCGTGGTGCTTCTCGACGAAATCGAGAAGGCTCACCCCGACGTCTTCAACATGCTGTTGCAGATCATGGAAGAAGGCCATCTGACCGATAGCTTTGGTCGGAAGGTTGACTTCAAGAACGTCGTCTTGATCATGACCACGAACGCCGGTGCGAACGTGATTCACTCAGGCGATACCTTCGGCTTCGGCAAGAAGGACGAAGACACCAGCTACGACCGGATGAAGCAACGTTTGATGCACGAGATCGAACGCGAATTCAAGCCGGAGTTCCTCGGTCGTCTGGATGACGTGGTCGTGTTCCGCAGCCTGACCCGCGAAAACCTGAAGCAGATCGTGGAAATCGAACTGGCGAAGGTCCGCGAACGGTTGTCCGAAAAGGGCCTCGAGTTGGTGTTGACCGAAGAAGCCAAGGAATTCATCATCGGCAAGGGTGGCGAGGTCGACTACGGTGCTCGTCCGCTACGCCGCTCGGTGGAAAACTATATCGAAGATCCTCTCGCCGAAGAGCTCCTCAAGGGGCAGTTCAATGGCAAGAACCGGATTACGGTGACGGTGAAGGAAGTCGGCGATCAAAAGCAACTCGACTTCGTCTCCTCGACCGAACTCCCCGGCGACAGCCACGAACTGGTCGAAGCTGCTGCTCCGGCTAAGAGCGAATAGAGTAAATCGGTAGACAATTCGTAATCGTCCTAAGAGCCATCCCTCGCCGGATGGCTCTTAGCATTGATAGTGCACTCTGCTCACCACAAACTATTCAAGAATGAAGCATCAGTCTGCATTGATTTGATGGGGCCGGCTATAATCCAGTTCGCTTTGGGGACTTCAATTTCAACCTCGTGCGAGCCCGCTTATGTTTCGAATGACCTGCCTGGGAATTTTCCTTTTCTGCGGCCTGACACTTTCGGCAATGGACCCGCAACCCGTCCACTATACCGAACACTTGGACCTCAAATACTACCTCGATGCCACGGGGCAGAGGCATCCCATTACAAAGCCCGCTGACTGGGAAATCCGGCGTCAACATATTCTGGCCAACTTGCAGCTCGTGACCGGTCCGTTGCCCGGCGCAAAGGCTCGCGTGCCGCTGGATATTCAGGTGGTCCAGGAAGAACGGCTCGGCAAGTTGATCCGCCGTAAGATCACCTATCAGACTGATGCGGACGACCGTGTCGCCGCCTGGCTGCTGATTCCCGAGCACGTCGCTGGACAAAAACTGCCCGCGGTTCTGTGCCTGCAACAAACGACGAACCTCGGCAAAGACGAACCCGCAGGGCTGGGGGGCAGTCCGAATTTGCAGTATGCCCTGCATCTCGCGGAACGGGGCTACATCACACTTTCCCCGGACTATCCGTCGTTTGGCGAGCACCAGTATGACTTCGCCCCCAGCCACGGTTATGTCAGTGGTTCGATGAAAGCCGTATGGGACAATGTTCGATCCGTCGATTTACTGGTCGCCATGCCCGAGGTCGATGCTACAAAAATCGGGGGCATCGGACATTCTCTCGGGGGACACAACGCGCTGCTGACGGCGGTCTTCGAACCGCGTTTGAAAGTCATCGTCTGCAGTTGTGGCTATTGCCGCTTTCATAAGGATGATGTCCCCAGCTGGACCGGGCCTCGATACATGCCCCGCATCGCCAGCGTCTATGAGAATTCAGCGGACAAGCTGCCTTTCGATTTCACGGAAATCATCGGAGCTCTGGCCCCGCGTCCCTGCTTCACTAGTGCGGCCGTCGGAGACGACGACTTTGACGTCGAGGGAGTGAAAGAAACAATTGCTGCCGCGCAGCCAATCTATAAACTTTTCGGCAAAGCGGAAAACTTAAAGGCGTATTACCCCGCAGGTCCGCACAACTTTCCCGCGGATGCTCGTGAGCTGGCCTATCAGTTTCTGGATCAGCATCTGAAGCCGTAAGCGTCGTATTCCCGTTCGTATTTCCGTAGCCTGACTCTCTGAGCACAATTCTGTACGTGTTTTTTTAGGTGAATTTCATTTCGTTTGGATTCGCGAAACACGGCCAGAAGGCTACTCGTCGGAAGACTACTCGGCAGTCCCGAAGGGACGAAATAATCTAGCCGTGGGCGCAAGCCCACGGACTGTATGTAACGGGAGTCTAAGCCCTGAATGGGCGACACTCTGCAGTCCTGTGGTGCCGCCCATTCAGGCTGCGCCGTGAAGGATTTTCGAACGCAAATTCTCAATGGATCTTGAATTTCTGGCGATTCGAATCATTGGGAGGGTGAGGCTCCTGCCGAACCGCTTAGTCTTTCG
>JAZKFE010000238.1:0-3672 GCA_040386595.1 Planctomycetota bacterium
CGAATTTAATCCACGAACACAAACTCGTTTGCCATCAACAAGACCTGGGCGTAGCGTTCCCAGACTGGTAACGGACTGGGGGGCGGCCCTTGGAAATCGGCTTGCGAACTCCACTCACTCCGTTGATTGGGCGAGGTCGGTTCCAGTCGCAATTTAAAAGTCCATTCGAACGAGTCGTGATTGGGATTCGTCCGGCAGTCGGTGTAAAAATCGAGCTGATCGCCGGCTTGCACGGCCAACCCTTCGACCTTGGTATCTGCCTCAGATTTCTGGGCCGTCCATTCACCCACGACTCCGGTGCGATTGGAGATCACGCGGCTCAGAACGCCGTCCCCTTCTCCAGCACCATGCTTCAGCCGACCGCGGACAGCCAAGGTGCCGTCGTGCGGCACGGTCCAGCGGCGGATGACGGCATGCTGCAAATCATTCCCCGGATGTCCACCCGTGGCATTCAGAGAAACCCATCCCAAATGCGGATCGGGCAACTGATCCTGGCCTTGCCAAGTTTTGCCCGTCCATTTGGGGATGGCTTGGAAGGATTTCAAGCGATTTGTGGTGGCGTCGAATTCACCGTAGCCGTACTGCCAGGGTGACAACTCTGCGAGCTCGACGGGGGGGGCCGCGAGAGCCGCTTGAATGTAGGCCGCACCGAGTTCCAATTCTCGCGTGCTGGGCTGCCGCGAGTAGACCAACTGATACATCCGCCGAATGCGTTCGTGGACATCGCTGACCGCCACGACTTCCGAACGATTCGCCAATTGCGACAGAATCTCCAGCAAAAACGGGCTGTTTAGCATGTACAACGCTTGTTGCGGTACCGTCGTCGTGAAGCGTTGCGGGGTATGCGCATCGGGGCTGGCCAGATCGAAAGTCCGGAACAACCCAGGCAGATTCTGACGGTCGATAAAGCCATAAATCGTTCGCCGTTTCGGGAAGGGAGCCGCTTCCAATTGGACTGCGGGACCGCCAATTGCCGGATCCAGTTGACCGGACACCGCCAGCAAATTGTCTCGCATCCCTTCAAACTCCAGCCGTCGACGATTCATCTTCCAGACCAGACGATTTTCGGAATCGATCTGTTCGGCCGCGGGACGCGATTCGCTCGATTGCTGATAGGTCGCGGACAGCAGAATTCGTTTATGCAGTTGCTTGATGGACCACTTCGAATCCATAAATTCACGAGCCAGTTCGTCCAGCAATTCTGGATGTGATGGCGGCGAACTCCTCAGTCCGAAGTCGCTTGGCGTATTGACCAGGCCCACTCCGAAATAGTGAGCCCACAGCCGGTTGGCGAAGACTCGAGCCGTCAGCGGGTTGTCGGGACTGGTAATGGCCTGCGCCATCTCGAAACGTCCGCTTCCCTTTTCAAAGTTCTTGCGTTGCTCACCGGCCACAGCCAGGATGAATCGGCGCGGCGCTTCCGCACCTCGATTGCCCGAGTTACCGCGAACGAAGATCTGCACATTATGAGGCGTCTTCGAATCCACCAGTCGCTGGGGATAGGCCCCGTCCTTGGGCTCGTCCGAGCTGGCGAAGACTCCGTACAGCGAGTAGTAATCTTGTGTCGGGATGGGATCGTATTTGTGGTCGTGACAGCGAGCACAGTTCACCGTCATCCCCATCGTTCCGCGCATCACGACGTCGATGCGATCATCAATAATATCGTTGATGTTGTTCAAGAACCGACGTCCCAGGGTAAGGAACCCCATGGCCGCCAAATCGCTTTGGTCGGCTTCGGTCACCAGTTGATCGGCCGCAATCTGCTTCATCAAAAATTGATCGTAGGGCACATCCGCATTCAGCGCTTTCACGACCCAGTCACGGTAGAGGTAAGCTTGCGGGTAGTTGCGATCTTCCTGAAAGACGTAGCCCTTGGTGTCTGCATAACGGGCCACATCCAGCCAGTGCCGTGCCCAGCGTTCACCGTAATGGGGTGATGCCAACAAGTGATCAATGGCCAGCTCATAGGCGTTGGGGCGTTGGTCTTGTTCGAAGGCTTGGACCTCGGCGAAGGTCGGCGGCAAGCCGATCACGTCAAAATAAGCGCGTCGCAATAATGTGCGGCGATCAGCCGTCGGTGATGGTGTGATGCCCTTTTCTTCCAGCTTGGCAAGAATGAAATAGTCGATTTCATTCCGCGTCCAGCCGGCATTCTTGACCGCCGGCAGTGCGGGTTTGTGAACGGGTTGAAAGGACCAGTGCCCCTTCCAGGCCAATGGATCGGCGGACTTGGTCCCGGCGGTCGGCGTGGAAGCCGGCCAGGGTGCTCCTTGTTTGATCCATTCGGCGAGAATATCGATGGACTCCTGGGGCAGCTTCGCCTTCGGGGGCATCTTGAGGTCGTCTTCATACCGCACGGCGTGCATGAATCGGCTCTCGTCCGGACGTCCCGAAATGAACCCCGGACCGTTGTCTGTTCCTTGCAGGAGGAACTCACGACTATCAACGCGTAACCCTCCGCGCTGCTTCTTTTCACCATGGCATTCGTAGCAATGGTCAACGAGCAGTGGGCGCACCTTCTTCTCGAAGAATTCCAAGGCTGCCGGTGACGGCGCCTCATCCGCGAAGGAGTGTGACGCAGTCCAGCCAACCACGGCCAAAGCAATCAGGGTGATACGACAAATCGACATCAGCGACAGATCCTGTTTCCGAATATCGGGCGGGACAACGACAAGGCAGGCGGGCGTGTCCGAGGCGGGTGCACCAAGCGGGGATTTTCCTCAACTCCTAATTATATAACACGATCACCATATGGAGCTATCCCACGGATGTTCTCTGCACAGGGTTCACGTCACTCCGACGAGGCCGGAATTTCCGGAAAGTCTCTTGATTGTCGATTCTGCGGGGTCAATCATGTGTTCGACTCTCATTCACATAAGAGGAACAACAAATGAAGATGCAATTGAATGTGTCGGCTCGTTGGATTTTGATGTTGGGAATGGTGTTCTCGGTCGCGGGAAGTTTTGCCGTCAGGACGTCGCGGCTCGAAGCGGACGACACGGCCAAGAAATCTCAGTTGCCGCAACCTCGTTTACCGCGCGACAAGTTGCTGGTCTATCGTGGCGCTGCCAATCAAGAATTGCCTGTGAAGACGGTTGCCGAGTGGCAGCAACGTCGCGCCGAGATCATGCGCGGTGTAGAACAGATCATGGGAAAATTGCCCGGCTCTGAGAAGAAGTGCGATCTCGATGTGAAGGTCGAAGAAGAGACTGACTGCGGGACCTATGTCCGCCGCCTCATCACCTATGCGTCCGAGCCGGGCTCGCGAGTCCCGGCATACCTTTGCATTCCGAAAACCGCGTTGGCGTCACCTCCCAAACCGACCCCTGCCGTCCTTTGTTTGCACGGCACCGACAATGTGGTGGGACACGGCACCGTGGTCGGTGTGGGCAACAAGCCCAACCGCCAATACGCCAGTGAGTTGGCCGAACGCGGATTCGTGACCCTCGCCCCGAACTACCCGTTGCTGGCGAAGTATCAGCCCGACATCAAAGCTCTCGGCTGGGAAAGTGGAACGTTGAAAGCGGTCTGGGACAACATGCGGGGTCTCGACCTGCTCGATTCGCTGCCGTATGTCAAAGCGGGACGTTATGGGGCCGTGGGCCATTCCCTCGGCGGACACAACGCGGCCTATACCGCCATTTTTGACGACCGGATTCAAGCGGTGGTTTC
>JAZKFE010000238.1:3682-7846 GCA_040386595.1 Planctomycetota bacterium
ACTACGGTGGTCAGGAGGGGCCGTGGCAGCCTGAGAAAGGTTGGACGCAGACGCGATACATGCCCAAGCTGCGTGAGTATCGCGGACGGTTGGCCGAAATCCCCTTTGATTTCCACGAGTTGATTGGGGCTCTCGCACCGCGGCAGGTCTTGATCATCGCACCGCTGAAAGACGGTAATTTCCGTCATGACAGCGTAGACCGGGTGGTTGCGGCGGCCGCCGAGATCTACAAACTCTACGATGTTCCGACCCATTTGCGTGTCGAACATCCCGACTGCAATCACGATTTTCCCACGGAAATGCGAGAACTCAGCTACAAGTTGTTTGCAGACGTCTTGAAGTAGCGTGTGTGGGCCAATCGTTCGGATGAAATGCACTCGCTTACAGCTCGTGCTTGTAGGAGAATTGCATTCGTCCTTTCGCTTGCTGAAACAGCCGCCATCAGTCCCAGGAAAATCCCATGCTTCGAGCGTTCATCTTTACTTGGATTGTTGCACTCTCGACTTCGGCCACATTCGCTGGGCCCAAGACCGTGGCTGTGCTGGAGCAACACCTGCAGGCGGGGACATTGACCGCAGGGGAGACGGCTCTGGAGGCAGAAGTCAAACAGAGCCCGAAGGATGCACAAGCTCGACTCGCGTTGGGCACCATTCAGTTTTTGCGGTCGGTGGAACGTCTTTCCCAAAGCCTCTATCGCCATGGACTACTCCAGCACCATCGCCTTCTGGCGAGCGGGATGGAGTTCCCCATTCCGGTGAATCCCAAGCCGGAGAAGATTTCCTACCAACAGCTCCGGGCGATCACCCAACAATTCGTTTCGGACCTGACCAAGGCGGAAGCGACTCTGGCCCAGATCGATGCGGAAGAGATCAAACTACCGATCCATTTCGGCTTAATTCGACTCGACCTGGATGGCGACGGAACGGCTCATCCGGACGAAACTCTGTGGCGTATCTACTCACGCTTGAACCGGCAAACGGGTGTGACGGAGGAACAAGCCAAGGCATTTGCCATCGTGTTTGACACCGGCGATGTCTATTGGTTGCGGGGATATTGTCATTTGCTGATGGCCTTTGGGGAGACGGCACTGGCTCATGACTGGCAAGAGTTGTTCGAACGTGTCGGACATTTAATGTTCCCCACGACCGACTCACCTTATCCTTATCTCAAGGAAGCGACCCCCGGCGATACCAACACGTTTATCTCGTTCAATCTGATCGCAGATATCATCGCCTATATCCACTTGATCAATTTCAAAGTCTCCGGCCCCGAGCGGATGCATGCCGCCTTAGGCCATTTAGAATCAATGGTCGCAGTCAGTAGCCGATCGTGGGACTTCATTGTGAAGGAAACCGACGACGACCAGGAATGGATTCCCAATCCCAAGCAGACGGGCGTCATTCCTAATGTCAAAGTGACGGAGGAAATGATTGGCAGCTGGCGGCATTTTCTCGCGGAGGCACGCACCATTTTAAAGGGGGAAAAGCTGATCCCCTTCTGGCGGGGGACTCCCGGTCGCGGTGTCAATTTGCGATTGGTTTACATGGAACCTCGACCGTTCGACTTGGTGATGTGGGTTCAGGGCACCGCGGCGGCACCCTATTTGCAGCAGGGACCACTGACTGATCCGGAAGTTTGGACACGCCTGCAACGTGTCTTCGGTGGCGAGTTTATTGGGTTTGCGTTGTGGTTTAATTAAAAGCGGCAATGCGCGAACTTGATGCAACCGTCGAGCAGATCCTGAGCAAAATCGCAATAACCGCGAAACCTGGTGATTGTGAACTTTGCGGCTAGCTGGTTTCTATTAATTGGTATGTCGTAACAGGCTCGGGTCGCTCGTCGTCGTCAGTCGCAGTACAATCAACGCATTGACATGTTTCACTCGATTTGATGAGTATGATTCGGAAGAGATTCATGGGTAGCACATCGTCACCTCAATTGGGGGCTCGGCGCGAATTTTTAAAGGTCGGTCTGGCAGGATTCGGAACCTTGTCTCTACCCGGCTTGCTGCGTCTGCGCGCCGAAGCGGCGACGGCGAAAGCCCAGGAAAATACCGCGGTCATCATTGTGTGGCTTCGAGGGGGCTGCAGCCATCTCGATACGTACGATCCCAAACCGGGGATCTCGTCGGATTATCGCGGTCCGTTTTCGACGATTGATACCAAGACACCCGGTTTGCAGTTCTCGGAGTTGATGCCCCGGCAGGCGCAGATTTCTGACAAGTTTGCCGTGTTGCGATCGATGGCCCACACCGGCGGCGGGCATCCTGCGGGATCGTTGCAAATGCTGGGAGGTGACCCGGCAGCCCAAGACAAGATTACGCCGTTCTACCCCGACTTCATGTCGGTCGCCAATTTCCTCCGGAGCGGCCGGCCGCGAAAACTGCCCAACTATGTGGGTGTGAATCCGATCACCCGCTACGACAGTTTCACCATTGCCGGGCCGACCTATCTCGGGCCGGGTTACGAACCGTTCGCGGTTCTCGGCGATCCCAGCCGTCCCAACTTTGCTGTGCCGAACATCGGGCTCTCCAGTGCGGATCAAGTGGGACGACTGCAAGAACGGATTCGACTGCGGAAGTCGTTCGACGAGTTCCGTCGCGAAGCCGATCAGTCGGGCGTGATGGCGGCCATGGATCAGTTTGAGACCCAGGCACTGAATCTGTTGACCAGTACCGAAGCCGCCAAGGCCTTTGATTTAAAACTGGAAGAGGAACATGTCCGGGACCGCTATGGCCGCAATCAGTGGGGGCAGCAATGCCTGATGGCGCGTCGTCTGGTAGAGGCCGGAGTGGAAATCGTCACCACGACTTTCGATGGTCCGCTTTGTGGACGTGTTGCCAACTGGGACGATCACGCCGTCAATCACCATGTTTTTGACGCGTTGCAATTCCGCATGCCGGTCGTGGACCAGGCCGTCACGGCCCTGATCGAAGACATCTATGAACGAGGTCTCGACAAGCGCGTGCTGGTTGTCGTGACGGGAGAGTTCGGCCGAACACCTCGCATTTCGCACGTCGCCAGCAGCGGTGGCGGAGTGGCCAGCGCCGCGGCGGGAACGGTTCAACCTGGTCGCGATCATTGGCCTCAGGCCAATTCCATGATTTGGGCCGGGGGTGGAATTCGGACGGGACAAATCATCGGAGCGACAGATCGTCGTGGCGAAGAGCCGATCGATCGTCGTGTCGGCCCGCAAGATTTTCTGGCCACGATCTATCGCCATTTGGGGATCGATTACGAACGCGTCACGCTCCCCGATCTGGGTGGCCGCCCGACTCCAATCGTCACCGATGGCAAAGCCATTCCCGAGTTGATGGCGACATCGTAAGCCGGATGGTTGTTCGCGACGAGGACACCACCTACGAAGGAGATGGGGGGTAGAGCGGTTTAACCGAACGGATTCGCTCGAAAGATTGGGTAGCCCAGATTCTTGAATCTGGGTGAGCGGAGCGAACAAGAGGTTGCAGCTTCCTCGACACCGAATTCGTAGGCGAGCGTCCGGCGTGAGCCGGATGGTTTTTAGACGCTGTCGGTCACGTGCCGTTCGGACGTATGAAAAACATTCGATTCTGGGAGGGTGAGGCTCCTGCCGAACCGCTTGGTCTACTGGAAATCGAAAGACCTAGCGGTTCGGCAGGAGCCTCACCCTCCCAATACACGATGGAGTCGCAAACAACCATCCGGCTGACGCTCGCCTATCTGAAGGAAAAGGGAACGTTAACGGAGTTCCAACCTGTTGTTCGCTGGCGCTCACCCAGATTCGAGAATCTGGGCTACCCATCGCCTGCGTCGATTGCGACGCAGGCGGTATAAATTAAATCGCTAACCTTGCATCGCCACTTCGTGGCTATTTCACGGCAGCCTTGGGAGTCGAGTACTCTTCAATCAATCCCTTCAACTCAGCCACGATCTTCGCGTGAGCTGGGTCTTGGGCGAGGTTCTTCGTTTCTCGCGGATCGTTCTCTAAATCGAACAATTGTTCGCCGCGGCGACCGTGTTCCCAGAGGATGTATCGGAAACGCTTGGTCCGCACCGCGTAGCCGTCGAACTCACCACGTCGTACCTGGGTGAAGGCTGCCGATTTCACTGTGGCACTCGGATCGTCCAGCACCGGTTTGAGACTCTTGCCTTCCAGATACTCAGGAGCCGGCAACCCTGCCAGGTC
>JAZKFE010000239.1:0-10322 GCA_040386595.1 Planctomycetota bacterium
AATTGGGACTTATGGCAACACAAGATCTTCAAAGCAGTGGGGTGAGGCTCCTGCCGAACCGCTAAGTCTTTCGGCTCCCAGGAGACCAAGCGGTTCGGCAGGAGCCTCACCCTCCCAGAATCGTTCACGGCGTTGCCGTCATTAGGCTATGCCTGTGCGGCGTACTTCTCGGCGTATTCGAGAATCCACTGGTCGATCGTTTGGATCAGGACCTCGACGTCCACGTCGGGCAAACGCTGATATTGGTTGCGGCTGAAGATCTCTTTGTTGCGGATCGAACCCTTGCCGGCCAGTTCCACAATGTGGGCACTGGAGAAGGGCTTAATCACTAGCAACAGCTTGCTGTAGAAACGGCTGTAGTAGGTTTTGGGTTGCGCTTTTCCCGCTCCCAACCCCAGGTCGTCGCGGTACATCTCCGCGCCCCAACCTTCTTCGCCGACGACCGACCGGCATTCAAATCCGGGGAAGTGATCGGTCAGCTGCCGCAGACATTGTTCGATGTGATCGGACAATTGGATCCGCAAGTCGCCATGCAATTTGCGCAGTTCGTCTTCGTTCAGTGCCCGCGAGACGCGAGCCTGATCATTCACATCACTTACTTTTTGGCCACGTTCAATGGCCTGCTGCAGCCGTTTATTGAAATCCATGGGTCTATTTTGCCGACGTTCATGAGCCTTTGCAATGCTCCTCAGAAGCTTGCGGGGGCTGAGGGAGGGTTGGATGCGGGAGAATTTGGTGTATCAGCTTTTTCAATACTATCGCGGTTTCACTTTTGCCGTCGCCTGACTCTTTGTGAATGTCGAAGGAGCCCGGCCTCTTGTTCGCTGCGCTCACCCAGATTCGAGAATCCGGGCTACCCATCGACGTTGTCGATGTGAAGGCCGACATTCCATGAATTATAGCGCTTCATTCGCGGTCCAGTAGGAAGTTGTTGTTGGCAAATGGCCACCGATGTTCGGTGGGAATTCAACAGAATTGTCGATCGTGACGGTTGTGGCTGTTTCTGAGGTCGGTCGGGATCGTAACTGCTGGCGATAATCGCAGGCCATGTCGGTTGTTACGTCAGCAGAGACTCTGCTGGCGAAAGGGGGACGATTGGTTCTGAAATTGCGGGCCAGGGCGATTCTCCGCTGTCGCTTCCCGTGGTCTGAGTCGGTAGAATGCAGTGTCCCCGATCCGAGTTGCCGATCGCGGACGATTTTGCGGAATGTCGTCTGTCAAGAATGGTTCTGTCTCGATGAGTGTCTCCGGTTCGAATCCGTTAGCTGCGGTGCTCACCCCCGACGATGAAACTGCGCTGCAAGGCGTGCTCGGGTACCTGAATTTCGCCGGCGGCAAGCCTGATATCAAATTTCAGGGATATCTCAATCAGCTGCACACGCGGTTGGGTGTGGGGCGTTGGAGGGAACTGGCCGCGATCCTGCGCGATGCGTTGCAGCGTTACGTCGGGACCAGTGCCGTGTTTGCCAACGTCGATCAGGCGACGCAGGTGTTGCGTCTGGTATTCGATGAAGTTGCTCCCGCCTATCGCAAGTTCCATGCGGACTTGTTGTTTCAGTTAGCCGACAGCGAATACGAAGTGCCGTTTTTCCTGGCCCGGCTGTGCGAAGCGACGCTCGCGCAAGGTGGCCCCTGGGATGAAACCGAACGGATCGTCACCGGTGCCCTGACGCAGCTGAACGATTTTCTGGGACATCGCCCGGTCGCGATGCTCGAAAACGGCCAGGCGATGCAGCCCTACCCGCACGAACGCTTCCGCCCGATTCCGATTTATCTCGCCGGAGTCGGCGTGTCGGTCGGCCCGTATCAAGAAATTCTCGAACGAGTCATTCAGCACCTCAAGGACACTCCGTCCGCGGTGCTCGAAGACGCCCATTTTCACCTGGAGCAGCTCGACGAAATCGCCTTAGATCCGCGGGCCTATGACCATCAGCATCCCGTGTTCAAACGCACGAACTACATGTTCGGCGAATGGGATCCGCATCAGATCGACAACAAAGGCCGCTATCGGCGGTTCGTGCTGCGGTCGGTGGTCTTGGGAGCCCTGCTCGACTGGATGCGGGTCGTGGAAAAACTTCCGCATGAGGAAGTGATTTACGAAGCGGCCGCCGTGTTGTGCGGCACCATGCTGATGGCCTCGACCATCAGCGGCTCGGGCCCGAATACCTATGATTCCACCGTCAGTCTGGGGACCTTGTTGTCCAAGGTGGCGCGGCAGCGCGACGCCTTCTACGCCCGATTGCTGGAGACGGTGACCGGTAAGCACGCGGATCGCTTGAAGAAAGAATCGCATCAGGCCAAGCAGCCGTTTGGCAAGGTGCGGCAGCATCTCAATTTGTTCGTCGCCAATAACGGTTCCAAACAGGTGCAGCATGGGCATCTGTCGTATCTGTTTGCGCGGATGGGTTTCCCCGAAGCGGCGCGTGAGCAGGCCTTAAAAATCCCTGCCAATGCGGCCCGTTTTGAATGCGAACTGGAATGGCGGCTGACGTCGGCCCATTTGTTGCTCGACCGGGGCGCCATCGTGGAAGCGGCGGCCTTGTTGCCGGAGATCGAGGACTGGTTGCATCGCGGCATTGATTGCGGAGCCTTGGCCGATCCCTGGAATATCCTGGGATTCCAGGGGAATTTCCCGCTGTTCCATGCGCGTGAAGATACGGTCGTCGATCCGCGGATCGAAAAAATGCTGTATCTGATCGACCAGATCCTGGTGCTGGATGCTCGTGTCGTCAGTGAAGCGGCGGCCGATGGGCAGCGGATTCTGCGGGAAAAACTGTCTTACAGCTGTCGCAAGTTTGCCGAGTGGTGGGACCAGTTCGCCAGTTCGACCGTGTCGGGATTGCCCGAGGTCAAGGCTCTGGAGAGCTTCGAGTCGGCCAATCAGGTCGCGGATGCGCTGGCCGAATGGCACGCGGCGGGTGAAGCGGCCGGGGACATTTCCTTCTGGCGGCAGCACATTCACAAGTTTGAAACGGCCAAAGCCTATGCGCTGGTGCTCGATGTTCTGCTGAGCAAGCAGGATACTGTCGCCGCAATGGCCTTGCTGATTCAATGGCTCAGTCAGGCCGATCTGGTCGGTTTGGAAGCGGGTTCGTACTCGTTCCACAATCTGATTTTCCGCTGGCTGCGGCTGGTGTTGCGGATTGATCCCAAGGATGTCGCGGTCGGAACCCAGCCTGATCAGGCTGCCGAGAATCTGAAGCGTTTTCAAAAGGCCTGGCCGATCATCGTCCGGCTGTTTGATTACATGGAAGCCAACGCCGGCGACTACTGGTCGGTCCCGACGCTCGACATCGTGCTGCCCCGTATGCAGCGCCCCGACGAGATGGAGCGTCCGCGGGACGACGATGAAGATGACGACGACGAACTGTTCGATGCGGCCTATGAAAACGTGGTCTTCCGCGACAGTGCGAAAGATGGCCACGAAGGCAGCACGATGGACACCGGGCGGTCGTCCTTCGACACTGATCTCGACACGTTGGCGCAGCGTTTGGATGGCCGGCTGAAGTTCCAGGTGACCTTGTCCCGGCTGTGGCAGATTGCGTCCGCCACCTACGCGACGGTGAAAATTCAGGCCTCCAAGACGGGCCACGAACATGCCGAAGCGGTGTTGGCTCCGGAACAAGTGGAGTCCCTCCGCGGCTGGTACACGCGGTCGCAGGAAGTTCAGCTGGAACTGCAACGATTGATGCAGGAAGTGTGGAAGCTGGACTTGGTCAAACCGAGCGGCGATCACGATTCTCTCGTGGAATATGACCGCCAGCTGCAGCTCAAGTTCAATCTGATGAGCGGCATCATCTTCACGCATGTTGGTTGTCATGAAGCGACCTGGCATCTGGCCAGCTGCTTGCCCGAGCAGATGCCGTCCGAAGGTCTGGCCGAATGGGAACCGCTGACAATCACGATCTATCGGTCCATTCTGCGGGGTGAACCGGCTGCCGTTCGCGAACAGTTGCCGCTGTTGGTGCAAAAGCTGTCGCATATTCCGTTGTTGTACGTGCCGTTGGATCAAGGAGGCGATCCCGATCGCATTCTCCGCACGCGCACGTTGCAGACGGTGATCCGGTCGTTGCTCGACCATCTGCCGCGACTGGGGCTGTTCCGGGAAAGCTGGCAGTTGCTGAAGACGGCGCAGAAGATGGAACGGTACTCACCCCCGGCTGGGACCGTCATCACCGAGTTCGATCGTCTGTTCCATGCGGCATTCAATGCGGCCTTGGAAGGTCTGATGCAACACGCGCGGCATTGGCCTGCGGAACAGCTCTCCGACAACCAATTGGTCAGCGTGGTCAGCGGCTTGACCGAGTACTACCACGCCTTGTGGATCGAACATAGCGACACCATGCGGCTGTCGACGTTGGAAGCGTTCGAAGATCCGACCAACTGGAAGGAAATCAAGGAGTTTATAAAGAAGTACGGCGCTGAATTCTTCCACGCGCAGATGCTGACGTTTGGAAATCTGCGAGCCATCCTGCACAACGGCGTCAGTGAGTTCCTGGAATACCTGGCTCAGAATGATGATCCGCTGAAGCCCAACAAGCTGTTGGCGGACCTGGATGCCGGCAAGATTGCCATTGATGAAGCGGTCTTCTTCTTAGAGCTGATCTTCCGGGCGACGGTCGAAAAATATGACCGGTTCCTGGAATACAACACGACGACTACGCAGTCCGATTACGGCGAGCAATTCTTCAGCCTGCTGGATTTCCTGCGGCTGGAAGCACAATACGAACGGCATGCCTGGGACTGTAGTCCGCTGGTGGCCGCGCATGAAGTGTTGATCCGGGAAGGCCGAGCCAGTGAAGCGTCGATGTGGCGTGGATTGTTCGAAATCCGCACGACAGAAATCGCCAAAGAATTGCTGCACGACCTGAAGAAGCTCGAGAAGCAATACGGCATGCGGTTGCCCGGCATCACCGACTTGTTGAATGAAAAATTCGTGAAGCCGCTGGCTCTCGACGAGTTGCTGGCGTTGGTTCCCGAAGCGATGAAGGATGCCCGTGATCGCCGTCGGCCGTCGGAGAGTTTTAATAAGCTGTTAAAACTGGTGCAAAACTATCTCGATACATCGACTGGCTCTGGCTTGGAGATTCCTCCGTGGTTAAGAGAACTAGAAGATGAGATCGCGGCGTTCGATCATCACGGTGATCCCCCAGAAGATAACAACGATTTCCGTTTGACCGTCCCCTTGGTGCCGATTCCTTTGGAAGAACTCGACCGCCAATTCGAGATCTGGGAAACGCCCATCAAGAAACCGCGGAAGAAGAAGTCGTAGTGCGGAACGGCGTTGTCATAGTCGTTGTTCGCTCCGCGAACAGAACGTGTTCGCAGTGGCGAGCTTGAATCGGCATTGCCGTTTAATATCGAATCCAACCAAATACAAAAACGCGTTCAGTTCGCGGAGCGAACAACGACTATCAGCTTGCTTTGAGGTTTCTGCGATGCATATTCGAGACGGCTTCCTGACCCCCGATGTGTGCCTGGCAACGGGCGTGATCGCGTTAGGGGCTTTGGCCTGGAGTGTTCGGAAACTCAGAAACTCGCTGGCCGATCGCACGGTGCCGCTGACCGGAATGACGGCATCGCTGATTTTCGCAGGTCAGATGGTGAATTTTGCTCTGCCCCCCCTGCCCGTTTCGGGTCACTTGTTGGGGGGCGTTCTCGCCGCGGCGCTATTGGGCCCGTGGGCGGGATGTGTGGCGATCTCGTTGGTACTGATCATTCAGCTGGCCCTGTTTTATGACGGCGGCTGGACGGTGCTCGGGGCCAACATTGTCAACATGGGCGTCATCGGGACTTGGGGTGGCTATGCCATCTACACCGCACTGCGGAACCTGCTGGGGACCGGCCGTCGAGGCACGTTGATTGCGGCGTTCTTCGCGTCTTGGCTGAGCGTGCTGGCGGCGGCCAGTGTGTTCTGCCTGGAGTTCTGGCTCTCGCACCGGCACCAGGGATACAACTTTTCGCAGGTCTTCGGCTGGATGGTCTTTTTGCATTGCCTGATCGGCATTGGCGAGGGGCTGATTACCGCGCTCGTCCTGAGCTTTGTGCTGGTGCAGCGTCCTGACTTGTTAGAGCAAAAGAGTGGTTCCGCGACCGTTCTCTCGGGAGTCGGCCGCTTTGTGTTTGCGGGTGTGATTGCCGCGTTAGGAGTGGCCTCATTTCTTGCGCCGTTTGCGTCGGAGCACGATGATGGATTAGAGGCGGTGGCTGATCGTACGGGATTTGCGAACCTGGGAACCGTCACCAAGGTGTTGGTCCTGGACGAATACGCGATCCCAGCACTCAGCGATTACCCGGGGCTCAGTACGGCCGTTGCGGGAATTATTGGTACACTGGTCGTGCTGGCTGCCGCTTGGGGCTTGAGTGCCCTGGTGAAATGGTCGCGACCCGCGGCATCACCGAAGGTCTAAATGGGGTAGCCCAGATTCTCGAATCTGGGTAAGCGCAGCGAACAAGAGGTCAAGCTCCTTCGACTCTGCCACAAACGACATTCTTGGCGAGCCGGGCGACGTCAGTCCCCGGATTCTGTTGGGCTCTTCGTCGGTTTCCAGCCCCAACGGGGCGCACTAGGCCAGCCCAGGGCAACGCCCTGGGAAAATGGTCTAACACAGAAAATAAGCCCTGAAGGGGCGCGCCCCTTCAGGGCTTATGGCTTAATTTGTATCGAAATCCCAGGGCGATGCCCTGGGCTGGCCTAGTGCGCCCCGGTTGGGGCTCAAGGCGGTTGTCTTTCAAACCAACCCCACTGACGCAACAGATTTCACGAGAGAGAGTCGTCACAAAGGGCAACTCAATGCCAACGTTTCCAATCCCTGACGTCAGGCCACGCAGGATTACCTTTGTGGGGTGTCGGCTTCGGGCTTGCGGCCGATGAAGATGTAGTACGGCACGCGTGAAAAGGGCATGTAGGGGATTCTCGCCCGATGTTCGCTCAGCTTGACCGGGGTAAAGTGGCGGTGCAGATAGGGCAGATGGTCGGGGGACGGGAAGACGTTGTCGAACCGGAACCAGTTCGGCCAGAAGGTCGACGTCGACCACGAGTGCTTCGCGCGGCCGGTGTCGGGATATTTCCGCGACACATAAAAATCGACCACGCCGATCAGGCCCCCTGGCTTCAGCATTTTGTACGCTTGATCGATGGCTGAAAACCAGTCGGGGATCATCGTCAGTGAGTACGAAAACGTGACCAGATCGACCTGTTGCTGAGGCATCCAGGTGGTGGCGTCCGTTTCGACCGTGCTGACATTGTTCCAGCCGCGGGCTTTGATGCGTTCTTGAGCCACCTTCAGCAGCGACCCCGACAGATCAACCAGTTGCAGTTGTTCGAATTTGGAGATTCGGTCGCCTAGGAATTCCAGGTTGGCCCCGGTGCCGCCCCCCATGTCGACGGCTCGATCACCGTCTTTGACGGGCAACGCTTCCCACATCTCGCGGCGGCCCTGCAGCAGGCGACGGCGGAAATCGTCGTAACCTTCGGCTTGCTTCCCGTAGAAACTTTCCAGACGTTCCGAATGTGTTTTGCCGCGAATCGGGCTGACGGCCATGTGCCAGAGGATCTTGAGATCCGAAGAAAACGACATCGGGCATTCCTTCAAGCTCGACCCGGGTGACGCGGGACGAGGACAATATATATGGTCGAACAGTCTAGATCGGCGCGGTTTGATCGCGAATTTTCCGTCCGGGTGCCACTGGCCGCACCGGGGGCGCAAAAAACGTCTCGCATGTTGTAGCAGCGCCGGAGCGTTTGGCGTAGTGATTCGCGCTGTCGGAAACCACACTGACCGCGGGTTTGCACAACTGGGAGAGCTGCGATAACCTTGCGTCGAATGTCGAATCGACGCATTAGAACGTGGCATTTCGAAGGCGGCACTGAACAAAAAAATCCGCCCGCGAGTACTTCTCGCACTTCAAAAACTCAGGGAAAACATGTCAAACACTCCTCGATTGTTGGAAGGCCAAGTCGCGTTAGTCACCGGAGCTGGCCGGGGTTTGGGCCGAGCATTTGCCGAGCGGCTGGCGGCCCTTGGGTGCAATATTGGCGTACACGGGATGCGCGAAGCGGGACCCGCTGAATTCGGCGAAGGAACCACTTTGACCGAGACGGCTGCAGAAATCGCCAAAGAATTCGGTGTGAAGACGATTCGCGTGCTGGGCGATCTGACCATCGGGGAGCAAGTCGAACGGGTTGTGCAGACTGTCATCCAGGAATTCGGGCAGATTGATGTCCTGGTCCACAGTGCCGGCGGTGACATTGCCGCTGCCGGGGGCAAGCCGAACCCCAACGACGCCGTGATGATCAAGGAAGCCGACGTCCGCAGCGTGATGGATCGCAACGTTCTGAGCACCATCCTGACCTGCCAGCATGTGGCTCGGGGCATGATGGAACGCAAGAGCGGCCGCATCATTACGATCGGCTCGATTGCGGCGTTATTTGGCCATGAGAACTCAGCCATTTATGGAACGGCAAAGGCCGCTGCCACGGAATATACTCGGTGTCTGGCGGCGCAGTTGCGACCGTATAATGTGACGGCCAATTGCCTGGCTCCCGGCGACACCCGGACGGGACGATACCTGGGAACGCGCAAGGTGGATGAAAACCGTCTGGTGACCGACGGGACGCTCAATCGGGTGGCTTTGGTGGATGAAGTGGCTCGCGTGGTGGAATTCTTCGCCGGGCCACTGGGACAGTTTGTGACAGGTGAAGTTTTGCGCGTTGACGGCGGCAGCCAGATTTGGGCGTCGTAGTCCGGATGGAAACGCTTGGGGTAGCCCAGATTCGAGAATCTGGGCTACCCATCGACTTCGTCGATATAAAATCGCAAACGTGTAAAGTACATCGCTCTAGCTCGTCCCTTTGGGGCTTTCGGCGAATCCCTCACGGTAGATATCTCAATGGATTTATAAGGATTGCAGTATGGAGAGCACACAACCCAGCGGTCTAGAACAAGCCCTGCAACGGGGTCTGGCGCCAGGTGGCAAACTCTCGCAAGAGTTGGGTGCATTGGGGGATTATCCCTTAGAAACAATCGCGGATGCCCGCGCTGTTGTGGAAGCGTTGCGGCTCTATGCCGAACAATCGAAGCTCTCGCCTCAGGGGGGCGGTGGTGACTGTGATTGCTCGCCGCTGCACCCGTTGGCGTCGTTGTTTCAAGAAGCCGAAACGGACGAAGCCTATCTGGTCCTGCAGGCCCACGGCCTGCCAATTCTGTTGGAAATCTTCGATCAGCGGCTGCCTCTGGCGATCGCTGATGAGGGGGAAGATCTGATCTTCGTCCTGAAGGTTTTTGTGATTTATAGCTATGAACCTGGCATGCAGCGGATCGTGGCCGCATTGCGACAACCGCTGGATCATGACCTGTATGTCTGGGGCGTGCTGTTTGAAACGGTGCATGACGAACACCCCGACCGCAAGCTGATCTGCGACCAACTGCGCGATCCGTTGCCGACAGGTTTTGCCGGAGTGGCTTACCTGGATTTCGTCAATCGTCTCGCTGGGCACGGGGAAGCTTCGCCCCACCCGTTTGACACCCTGACCGGTGTCGAGCTGCTGCGGCAATGGGCGGCCAGCGAACGGGCTGAAGAGTCGAGCTACGCGCAAAGCGTGGCGCACTCGATTCCGTTTTTGACTCGTCCGGAACGTGATGAAATCCTGCTGGTGTTGTTGAATCACGAGGACCAACTGGTCGTGGTCGACGCCGCTGCGGCTGCCGCCAAGTTGGGCCGTGAGGACGGATTCCAGAAGTTGGCTCAGTTGTGCGAAGATGCCAGCGTTAGCTATTTCGCCTGCCAGCATTTGCGTGAGATGGGTAAAGAAGAGTTGATTCCGGAAAGTGCGCGGAATCCCCATTTCCAGGCGGTTGCTGAGTTCTGTGCCTGGCTGACGTTACCCGATGCTTATGGTGAGATTCCCGACGAAGTCGAAATCATTGACCACCGCGTGGCCGCCTGGGCACCGACCAATGATACGCGTCCGTTGTGGCTGATTAAGTACACGTATGCCGCGGATCCGGCGGATCCCGAAGACTATCCGGAAACGGGAGTCGGGCTGGTGGGATCGGAAACGGGAGTGTTGTTCGACGAGACGACCCCCGACCACTCACCGGAAGAGATTTACGCGTTGCATTGCTGTTGGGAACTGCAACAACAGGGCGACGACCGGGCTCCGGAAGAGTTAAGCATTGAAGCCGGGACCCGTCTGCTGGGGTGGTAGAGTATTTGAATTTTGTTGGGCTCTTCGTTGATTTCAGCCCCAACGGGGTGTAGTAGGCCAGCCCAGGGCAACGCCCTGGGAAAATGGCCTAACACAGAAAATAAGCCCTGAA
>JAZKFE010000239.1:10332-22847 GCA_040386595.1 Planctomycetota bacterium
GTATCGAAATCCCAAGGCGATGCCCTGGGCTGGCCTAGTGCGCCCCAGTTGGGGCTCAAGGCGGTTGTCGTTCAAACTAACCCCGAGCCACAACCTCTTGTTCCCTACGCTCACCCAGATTCAAGAATCTGGGCTACCCGATTTTGGGGGGCGAGATGCTGAATGCTCGCCGACGAGGAATCTCGGCTGTTTCTTACTGGAATCCCATCGCTTTGTACTTTTCAAGGTCCAGCGTATTGGTCGATTTCAACGCGGTAATGGCGCTGAAGGCCATCATGACCTTGCGGGCCCCGCTGCTGTCCGGACGATCTCGTTCCAGCAGGAGAATGCCTCCGGAAACCAGGAAATTGACGAAGCCCACCGTTTCTTGATTGGCCGTAACGATGATCCCCTCGCGCGGAATGGTTTTGGGCCATTCGCAAAACAGTTGACGCCAGCAGTCAGCGGAATCCATACAGAGCTTTCTTGAACGAACGGGACCTCGGAGAGTCGGCTGCCAGCTGCGTCTATGTAACTGCGGATGAGACAACTCGCTACTTAATTCATAGTTCGCTTACGCGCCCCAGGGCGGAACCAATTCGGAATTGTTTCTGCAAATCTTACAAAACAATCCTAGAGTGAGAAGTTTCCCTCAACTCATATTGCAGCGTCTGAATACGATCTGTATTCTTCCGCCTCCTCTCAGCAATCTTCACGCAGTTTCTTAAGTCAAATATCCCTCAAAACTGATCTAACAGCAAAATTGTCACCGCACTGGTGCCAGACAACGTTCGGTCACGTTTCCCGCAGCGATCACCAAATCAAAATCAGTTTCGTCATTGTATTCACGATGGCGGTGCTGCCCACCGCAAGACATTTCCACACGACAATCATTTCTCTACTAAGTCGCAACTGACTGCTTTGGGAATTCTCCCACGGTGAGTTGGTCGAATTGACCTGCCTAGGGTTGATCAACGGCGGCGACAGTTCTTGATCTCATGGAGGCATTCCATAATGCAGAAGCTCTCGGTGCAGGCCGGCAAGTGGCGCAACACGGTGCTGCTGGCAGGAGTCCTGGTGGCCGTTTGTGGCTGTAACGGCATGAACGGGTACGTTAACAACCGAGCGGGAAGTGCCTTCTATCGCCGTGGGCACTATGCCATGGCTCGGCAGGAATTCCAGCGGGCGGTGGCTAACGAGCCCAACAACCCCGACTACTACCATAACCTCGCCACCGCCTTGAAAAAGGAAGGTGATTACCAGGGGGCCGAGCAAGCCTATCGCCAGGCTCTCACCGCCGATCCGGCGCATCAACCCTCCTACCACAGTCTGGCCATGTTGCTCAACGAGCAAAACCGTGGTTCAGAAGCTTCCACCATGCTGACCGCGTGGGAAGAGACTCAGCCGTATAACGAATCAGCCCACATCGAAAGTGCCTGGCTGAGTCGCGAACAAGGGGACTACGCCGGAGCCGAAACCAAGTTGGCCCAAGCCCTGCGGATTAATCCCAAGAACCACATTGCCGCCAATCAGCTGGCCCAGGTCTATCAAGACTCGGGGCAAAGCGAACGAGCCGTGGCCATGTACCAGCGGTCGCTGAATCAACGATGGTATCAACCCGAAGTTCAATCGCGTATCGCGACGTTGAAGTCACGGAATCCCAACTTGTCCAGCAGTGACCCGCAACTGGCGATGTTGCTGCAAGACAGCTATACCCAGGACCAATCGTCGATGGCCTATCAAGCACCGATGATGGGGACCGATCCCAATGGCATGATGGTGCAGTCGTATCCTGGCACTTATCAGACGGCCTATCCTGGCACGCCGACGGAAACTGCCCAATGGGGGCCGGTGACTACGACGCAACCGATCGCGATGGGAGCTCCGGGAACGTTCCCCGCTCCGGTCACGAATGCCCCCTTGACGAGTGCCCCGGTCACCAACGCACCGGTGCCGGTTCAAACACAACAGGCCATGACGCCGCTGACTCCCGCAGTGGATCCGGCACACACTCACACCAGCGACCTGCCGGTGGAAGTGCCGCACTAGTTGGATCCAGTCCGACGTCAGTCGAATGGCTGAACCAAATTAAAATCTTCAAAACCTCGGTTGCTGCACAGCACCCGAGGTTTTGAGCATTTTTAAGGTGGATTCTTATTCAATTTGTAAGAATTCCGAGGTGGGAGTTGGTTCCCTGGGATTCTCACGAAATTCGTGAATCGTTGGGTCGCTTACCGGTGTTGCCGTGGTTGGCGATTTCAACCATAATTGACGGTATCGCAAGCAGCCTAAGAGCTTTCCTGGTCAGCGGATGCTTGTTGTCAGTCATCATGGTTATGGTGGCTCGGCAAGTGTTCCAACGGTTGCCGCCAATCTACTTCTTAGGAAGGTGCCTGATATGCCCGTGTTTAAAGACAATGCTGACTCGATCGGCCGGACCCCCTTGGTGCGGATCAATCACCTGACACAAGGCCTGAAGGCGACTGTGCTGGCCAAGATTGAAGGCCGCAATCCCGCGTACAGCGTGAAGTGCCGTATCGGTGCGGCCATGATTTGGGATGCCGAAGAATCTGGTAAGCTGAAGCCCGGAATGCAAGTTGTGGAACCGACCAGCGGTAACACCGGCATCGCCCTCGCCTATGTGTGCGCGGCGAAAGGCTACAAGCTGACGCTGACGATGCCCGAAACGATGTCCTCGGAACGTCGGCAGATGTTGAAGGCGTTCGGAGCGCATCTCATTCTGACCCCCGGTCACGAAGGCATGCGTGGCGCCATTAAGAAGGCTGAAGAACTGGCTGCCGACCCCAATTTCTTCATGCCGCAGCAATTTACGAATCCGGCGAATCCTGCCATTCACTTCCGCACCACCGGCCCGGAAATCTTCAATGATACCGAAGGCAAAGTGGACTACTTCGTGTCGGGCGTCGGAACTGGCGGAACGCTGACCGGTGTCGCCCGCTATCTCAAGAACGAGAAGAAACTGCCGGTAAAGGCGATCGCTGTCGAGCCCACCGATAGCCCCGTGTTGTCGGGTGGCGTCGCCGGGCCGCATAAGATTCAGGGGATCGGGGCTGGTTTTATCCCCGAGATTCTGGATCGCTCGATCATTGACGAAGTGATGCTGGTCACCAACGAAGAGGCATTCGACTTGGCTCGTCGATTGGTGAAAGAAGAAGGCATTATTTCCGGGATCAGCTGCGGTGCCGCGATGAGTGCCGCATTGAAGATCGCCCAGCGTCCTGAAGCTGCCGGCAAGACCATCGTGGTGATTCTGCCCGATTCCGGCGAACGTTATCTGTCGACGCCGCTCTTCAGTTCGTAAGGTCGCCCGACGACCGCGTTGAGGCTAAGCCAAACCGCCACGGGTTCACACGGAATAAACACTGACGATCGGAGGATTTTAAAAAAATCCTCTGCTGTTGATGTTTGGTCCGAGTGAATCCGTGGTTTTTGCATTGAGGGGCTCTAGCAATGCCCTGCAACACCACCGATCGGTTGAGTCGGTTCTCACGATGTCCACAGCGTCTAAGTAACGCACACTCAATTCAGAATGGATTCACCACGGAGACACGGAGTTCACGGAGATTGGGAAAAAATGGCATGATTGCGGATCTGATGAGCAATCGTCTTTGTGTTTCCTAAGCCCCGATAGGGGCGACAGAATCTAGCCGTGGGTGTAAACCCACGGACTGCGTCTTAAAACGAGTTATAAGCCCTGAATGGGCGGCACTCTGCACTTTCGCGGGTGTCGCCCCTTTGGGGCTTGGTTTCATTCGAGGAATACGTACCGTGGGTTTGCACCCACGGCTAAGTTCTGTCGTCCCTATCGGGACTTCGGAAGAACATGAGGTGGTCGCCCATTAGATGAGCGAACACCTCATGTTGATTTCTCACTGAACGAGCTCATGACACGTCACGGGGGCGTCAATGTTGACGAATACACCATGTTAAATCGCTCTTAGCCCTGCAGGATCACCCGCGCCAGTTTGCCGCGACGGGCCACCGTGACTTGAGCGGACGGGTCGGACAGGGTGACCTGGAAGGTGCGTCGGCCCTTGAATGGGGTTTGATTTAAGAGTTGAATCGTGACTTGCGCGGTTTGCTGTCCCGGAGCGAAGTTCACCGTCTGGGACAAGGCTGCAAACAAAGCACGGGTCTTGGCCGAGCCTCCCTTGGTGGCGATATGAACTTGCCCGGCCACGGAGAGGTCACCGGTTCGTGTGACCGTGATGACCACTTGCCCGGCGGAGATATTCGTCGTGTAGCTGGTTTTCGAGAGCTGCACCGTCGACGGGCCCGCCTGAGTCGGTTCGTTGTTCTGAATGGTCAGCGTCAACGTACTGGGGGAGCCGAGCGTGGCACCGGCGGTGGGACTGCTGAGCTGCAACTGGAGCGACTTGTTGGCTCCCGAGAACAGGTTGTCGAGAATCGTGACATCGATCTCGGCGGATGTCTGGCCGTCGGCAAATTCCAGTGTGCCGGAAGTCGACACAAATTCGCTGCCGGCCTGAGCCGTGCCGGCGACCGTTGTGTAGTGTACAGTGATCGCTCCGGCGGTCCCTCCGACGCGACGCACAATGATATGTGCGACACCGGCATTCTCCAGAACGCTTTGTGCAGTGACTTGAAACTGCAGTTGGCCTGGCCCGACAGGTGCGGCGCCTTCAAACGCACCCAGGTCCAGGGCCGCCCCGCTGACGGGGCGAGCGACATGACCTTGATGCACCGTGTATTGCGAAGTCGGTTCTTGCTGGCCAATCGCAGCGGCTGCCAGGGGGCCTGATTGATCCACCACCGGCGACGTTGCGGTCAGATGCAGGTCATAGTTCGCGAGGTTGACAAATCCCGGGTCGTTCTCGTTATTGGTAAGGAAACTTCCTGTCCCCGTGATTGCCGAGCCCGCCGGGGTATTGTCGTTGCGCCAGGTATGCCAGCCGGGGGAAATCCAGTTGTTGGAGAAGTAGGCCGTGCCGCCGGCGTCATCAAACAAGGCCAGCCCGGTGGCTTCGGATTGCGGTGCGTTGGGATCGGTGGCCGCGTAGAAGATATTGTTACGGATGTCGCCGACTTGGTCGTTCGTATCGAACCGAAACACATCGGTAAACCAGCGGGCATCATCGCCGCTACGGCTGCCCTGGATCACGACAGTGTTCTGGTAAAAGTACAACGTCCCCTTACGGTAGATGTCGTAATCCCCCGAGTCGCCGCCGTAGTGGACAAGGTTGGATGCATTGCCGGGGCCGGCGGTATCTAGCAAGACGTTGCCGTACACGAACGTCTGTTGATAGCGAGGATCGGCCCCCGCCTGGTTGTAGCTCCCCTCGGCGTCAACGAGATCCAGGAGATGGGCTCCTCCTTCAATCCAGTTGTTCCGCACGACCAGTCCGGCCGAACGGTCCTTTAGATTGCTTCCTCCGGCGCCGGGCAACAGCGGGGCAAAGTGATTGTCTTCGAAGGTGATGCCGATGGCTTCGGTGTAGACGTTGTGCTGGCGGTCGCTGCCGACGTTGCCGTTGTCGTGGATGTAGTTCGCTTGAACCAGAATCTCTCGAGATTGCGTCGCCTCATCGTCTCCCGAGGCGACAAACAAGCCGTTGCTGTTATTGTCGATCTCGCAGCCGCGGATCGTGATGTGCTCGCCACGCTCTACATAAATCCCGGCAACATTGTTGAGGTAGGCGGAGGTCGTACCGCCCGGTCGCACGAGCGAATTTCCGAGATGGGCATTCCGAATTTGCAGCCCGCTGATTTCGATATACGAGGGCTTGTCCCCGTAGGTGTATGAAGAATTGGGACTGATCGTGACCAGGCCGCGAGTCGGGATCCCCGAGTAGACATAATCGAGATTCGGGCCGAGTACGGCGTCGTCACCGTCGATAATCGGCAGCTCACCATTGGGGCCGGCGATCCCCATAATCCGGATGGGGGCCTCGGCGGTGCCGCTGCCGGAGATCAGGATCATTTCGTGATAGGCTTCGGGGCGATAGTGAATCGCGACCGTGTCACCCGCCTGCAGTCCATCCCAGGGAACGGCGCCAATCGAGGTATATGCCAGCCCAGGGCCCACATCATACAACGTCAGCAGCCAGCGTGTTTCGAGGCGTTCCACGGGGGATCGCGGGTTGGTGCGTCGTCGGCGTTGTGCCGCGCGAAGTCCCGTTGAAGTCCATGGCCAGAGAGCTGACCACAAAGATTCCAGCCGCGATCCGCGTGTGGGGTTGCTCAATACGTTCCGAGCGGGTGACGTCATGAAGGCTGCCGTGAACTGGGGTGACGAAACAAGAGTCAGAGTCCACCCAGAGTATTCCCGCTATTTCAGCAAAAGCCAGCAGAGTCCCTCCCCTTCGAACGCCATGAGGCCAATGAGTTCCCACTATTTAACGATCGCGAGCAGGACACGCATTCGCCAGTTGTGAGGCGAAATGGCAACGCTCTGATTGGTTAAGACAACGTCGTGAAAATCTGGCGGTTTTAAGGCTCCGTTCCGTAGGTCAGGCTGTGCCTGGCTCGTCTCGTCAATACGATCGTCAGGCACAGCCTGACCTGCCGAATCGCGTCCCCAAAAAATGCGAACAGCCCGGGAAGCACATGCTTTCCGGGCTGTTGGTGTTTTGACTTGTCGATGACTGCGACCGGCGGTTTAGCGGGTCACGGCACCGTTGGCTCGCCAGACGGCAGCGGCCGAAGGAGCGGCGCTGAACTTGCCAGCGGCACTGACTCGGGGAGCGACGTTGTCAGCGTAGGATGTCGGCTGCACAGCTCGGCGAGGAACCGCTTGCGGCGGGCTGTAGCTGTGGTCAACTTGTGTGCTGTTGAACGGAGCGGCCGACGGCGTGTCCAAATAGCGAGCTTCTGGAACCGGATTGTGAATCGGGGCCGAATCGTAGGCCGGGGTCGGAGCGTAAGCGGTGCTGATGCCGGAAGTCGGCATCGGGTAGCTCGACAAAGCCGGATAGGCACCCATCGTCGTGGTCACACCGGGAGTACAGGCGGGAACACAGGTCTGACGAGCGACATAGCGTACCGTTTGCACGGGAACCATCGTTGTCGAGACTTCCGGGATCACCTTGTTGACTTGATACGGAACGGTCCGGCAGGCGGTCCGTTGTGTGTAGGCGGTCTTGCAGATCTGCTTGGTGACGGGCTTCGCGACCCAGACCTGTTGCCAGTGGCCTTCATCGACCGTGATGTTTTCGGTCGTCTGAACGGGCACCGTTTCGGTGTAGGCTTCGGCACGGTACTGAGTCTCGGTCACTGTGCGATTGGTGACGACTCGTTGCGGGCAGTACTTGGTTTCGTAGACGGGCTGCATCGTGGTTTGCGGAACCATGATCGGAGCCGCAGGGATAATCGGCTGCACCATCATCGGTGCGGCACAACCGCAATTCGGCGTTTGACGCTGACAACGGTGGCAGCGATTGATGATTTTTACTCGCGTGCGAATACGTGTATGACAATCAGGGCCACAATCCTGAGCCCAGCCATGTCCGGCGTAACAGGTTCCGAACAGAACCGCCAATAACAGGCAACGTTGTGCAATGGCCATCGGTGCCACTCCTCAAAATCGAATAGTGCAACAGGCAAGCGGGAAGAGAACCAGAGTTATTTCAATTCAATTTGTTGAATTCGTCTGGTCGGAAACTGAGCAACCCAAACGCGTTGCCTCAGCCAGCAATCCACGAAGAGGCATTCTTTCGCAGACGATACTGTCCCGGTCTAACTGTAGTTATCGGCAAAATCGACAAAGAGCGTTAAGTCTTTCTGGTTAACTTTATCGATAAATTGAGATAAGTCGTCGCAGGTTGCCTGGTTTGTTGGTGCGGACTTTCTCCGTAGCCTGACTCTCTGAGTCGGGTGCTCTTCGTCGGAGATAGAAGAGAAGACCCGACTCGGAGAGTCAGGCTACGGGGGGCGAAGAATCCGGGGACTGATGTCGCCCGGCTCGCCAAGAGAGTGGAAGATACGCGGAGTCGAAGGAGCCCGGCCTCTTGTTCGCTGCGCTCACCCAGATTCGAGAATCTGGGCTACCCTTTGCGGGGGGGCATGACGGAGTTCCACTGCCCGCGGGCCTATCGCTGATGGGCCGCGTCTCGGGCGGCGGCGGTTCGCTGCGTTTCCGGGTGGGCGCGGGGGGCGGCTGATACGGAACCGTTGCTCAATTGAGGCAACGATGCGCCAGGGCGCGTGGCCAGGACGATGAGGTTTTCCTTCTTCAGGAATCTGCGGCGGCGTTCGAGTACCTGCAGTTTTGGGCCGACAGTCGTCTCAAAGAAACCGAGGTCTTTCTCGCGAATAATGAGATAAGACGCGGGGGTGTCTTGCAGGAAGGCCACGGCCTGTAGAGGGGTCTTAATCCGCTGCACCGGTTGGCCGGCGTAATAGGCCAGACTGGGCTCGAAGTAGTCGAAGGCTGCAATGCGGGGCTGAGTCGTCTGGTGGAAGATGCGGGACATCAAGGCCGAACTGGTTTGATGCGGATTCACCTGCACAGCGACGATTCCAAACAGGCAGGCCGTAAACAACAACGACGCGGCGCCAAACGTCTGGGCGGCGCGGGTGAATTGCTGTCGTTCGCCATAGTGATAGGCGATCAAACCTCCCGCGAGAGGAATCAATCCGGCCCAGCCGAGGTACCATGTTCCCGGCAATAATTTTGCGGTGGCCAAGGGGACGCCGACGACAAACAACAACCCGAACAAGGCCAGGTTTAAGAAACCCCAGCGGCGTAGTCCGTGGCTGGTCGATTGCGGAGCCGCCAGCCATTCTGTCGCCCAGCGTGCGGTGATTAACGCCAACGCGGGGTAGGCGGTCAGGACATAGCTGGGGAGCTTGGTGCTGGCCAGCGAAAAGAATCCGATATAGATCGTGGCCCAGCAGCAGCAGAACAGGTCGCCGGACGTCCAAGTCTGAGTGTTTCTCAGGCGTTGCAGCAACCGGACGCACGCCAGTGGCAGGAAAATCGACCACGGGAAAAAGCCGATCATGACGGCGATCAGGTAATAGAAGATCGGTCCCGAATGGCCTTCCAGCGGCTGTACGAAACGGGTGATGTTGTGCTTGCCCAGGAAGCCTGCAATCCAGGCTCCGTCGGTCCTCCAGGCGACCCAGATGTACCACGGCAAGGCAATCGCTGCGACCAGTGCCACGGCCGTCAACGGTCGCAACACCCAACCCACGCGCCAGATTGCCGCCGGTGAAAAATTCTTCGCGAGAAACAGGAATTTGTTCCAGAGTGAGGTTGTTTCACCACTGGAGTTTTCCGCCCCTGAGGCGACTGTGGGCCGCGTCATCAGTTCGACGGACCACAGGTAGCCCATCAGAATAAGAGTAGGCAGCGCCACGCCGACCGGTCCCTTGGCCAGCACGGCGACCGCCATGGCGGCGTACATTCCCAGGTAGGTCCACCACGATTGCGGCAAGTGTTGTCGCAGTACGGCGTAGCGGGAAAGTTTCGAGGAATCCGCAGCCAGTGGCATTGCAGGAATCAGGCGTTGAGTCAGTGCGGTGGCGGGTAATCCCCAGACGAAAACGGCCAGCGACAATGTGCTGAAAAAAATCAGCGGCGCATCGGGGGTGGCGGCTCGTGAGGCGACGCCGAACATCAACGCGGCGGCCAGCATCAATGCGGCCCACAATCCGACCGCCGGCCGAAACAGGCGGCGGCCGATGCCATAGGTCAGCAGGCAGGTGCCAATTCCCATGACGGCCGACCAGAACCGAGCTCCGAATTCGGACACGCCGAATAGCTCGTAGGCACTCATCATGAACCAGTACACAAGTACCGGCTTGGCGGTCCGCAGTTCGTAATTAAACATGGGGACCACCCAATCGTGCCGCTCGAGCATTTCGCGGGCACAGGCGGCGTTCTTGGGTTCGTCTTCGTCCCAAAGTTGCGGGACGCCCAAGTTCAGAAAGAACACGACTCCAGCGGCGAGAATCACCCACAAACAATGGCGAATCATCTGAGCCACGGCAGCCTCCTTGCTGACCCGATCTGTCCATCCTTGGAATTTGATGCGTCAAATTAACGCTTTTTAATTGTAAGTTGAGGGCCAGAAGGGAGCAACAGCATCTCCGGAGCCCTTTTTGTCGCCCGCGCGACTCTGCGAATCGGGGCGATCTGCAAGCGGTAAACTCACTCAAAACGCTGCTCGAATGGTCTATTTTTGAAAATCCCCAAACTAGCCTCGAAGGTTTCTGAGAATTGTTGGGTAAGGCTCTGAATGGTTAAGTAGAAATGCCGCGCACTTGGTGAGCGGAATGGCGCTAGCCACCGGTTTTTGTGTTTCAAGTACATTGAAGAACCGGCGGCTAGCGCCGTGCCGCTCACAAACAGCGTCTCAAAATGAGTGTCATTGGGCTGCGGAGTCCGGTGTTGCTACGGGACGATTGGATCGATCACTTTGACGGTCCTCGCAGGTGAGAGCCCGGCAAGTTCCGGGATTGTGTGGGAACCAAAATCAGAGTGTTGGCGCGGGTCGGAAGCAGCGGTATTATCTACTTAACAGGTAAAAATCCATTTTTCCGTCTTTTAAGGCGGGTTCGCAGCGGCGGTTTGGTCGCTTGGATTTCACTCCACGTACCTGAAATTGACCGTCCGCTCAGCCGTTGGCTGGCGAGAATGGTTTAGGAGTTCATGAATGGCATCGCGAGCGACGCAGGCAGTTCAGGAAGAGGAAGAAGGTTGGGTCGACGACTCCAACCCCATTATTACGTTCCTGAACCGGTTCGGTGCGGCACCCGCGTGGCTTGTGAGTCTCGGTGTGCATCTCGTTGCGCTGATGCTGCTGGGGACGGTCGTGTACTATCCGCCAACGCAACTCATGCAGATGGCGATGACCACGGACATGATCGACACCGAGGAAGAACCGGTGATGCTCGATAATGTCCAGATCGACACGATTGGCACCAACAGCGATGTGCCGCTGTCCGGAGGGGCGTTGTCGGCAGCGCCCGATCGGGGGGCTCACACGCAGGCCGAAGTTGAGCAAAAGATCGAAGAGCGACTCGCGCCGGTGGAAATTGGCCTGACGGACGATGTGCAAGTCGCGCCGCAGGACGATCTGGTTGCCGCCGTCAATAAGGTGGGGTCTGCCTCGACGGAAAATACCGGAGGCACGCAGGGAGCCATTGACCGCCTGACATTCGAATTGATGGCGTCGCTGAAGGAACGCAAGACGTTGGTCGTCTGGTTGTTTGATGCTTCGGGGTCGTTGCAGCCGCGGCGTGAATTGATCACCGAACGCTTCGAAAACGTCTATCGCCAGCTGGATGCCTTGGACGGTGCCGCCAGTAAGCATCTCAAAACGGCCGTCGCCACGTTTGGCGAGAAGACCCAGATTTTGACAGCCGAACCCGTCGACGGCATTCAAGAGATCATTCCGCTGGTGCGGAACATCAAGAATGACAAGTCCGGTAAAGAGTTTGTGTTTTCGGCCGTGATGCAGGTGGGCAAAAAGTTTCAGATGTACGCAGCCAACACGGGCCGCAAGATGATCATGATTGTCGTCACCGACGAGAAGGGTGACGATGCCCCGCAGTACCTGGAAGAATCCATTACGTTGCTCCGGCGTGCGGGAACGCGGTGCTTTGTGGTGGGGAATGCCGCGCCGTTTGGTCGTGAAAAAGGCTACGTCACCTGGACGTATCCCGAAAGCGAAGGGGGCGGGACCGAGGATATTGAAGTCGATCAAGGCCCGGAATCGGTCTTCCCGGATGGCTTGCGATTGTCGTTCTTCGGGGGCGATGGCGGGGATCTGGAACGGATGTCGTCGGGCTATGGTCCCTATGCTCTCACACGGCTGTGTGCGGAGACCGGTGGCGTGTATCTGATCGCCGAAGAGGGAAATGGAAAACGCTATGACCCCTATATCATGCGGAACTATCAGCCCGATTATCGTCCGATCCGAATTGTGGAAAAGGACATCAAATCCAATAAGGCGAAGTATGCTTTGGTGGATGCGGCGACGAAGACCGTTGTCGACGGAATTCCGATTCCGCAGCTGACGTTCCCCGCGAATAACGACAATCAATTACGAGAAGCGATCACGGAAGCTCAAAAGCCTTTGGCCATTGCCGATGCCAAGGTCAACGCCATGCTGGCGATCCTGGAAGCGGGCGAAAAGGATCGGGATAAGATCACCGAACAACGCTGGCAGGCGGCTTACGATCTGGCCCTGGGACGAGCCTTAGCGATGCGGGCGCGAACCTTGGGGTACAACACCATCCTCGCGGAAATGAAGATCAACCCTAGGTCTTTTACCAAGAAGGGGAACAATCAGTGGATCCTGAAAGCTTCGAAGGAAGTGAACGCCGTCCCGGAAATTAAGAAGAAGGCGGCCAAAGCGGCGACCTATCTCAAACGTGTTATTGATCAGCACCCTGACACCCCGTGGGCCGCTCTTGCCGAACGCGAGCTCAGTGTCCCCATGGGTTGGGAATGGACTGAAAGTGCGGACGCCGAGGGGCGTCTGGCCATGGCCTCACCGGAAGAGTAAAAAGCCATCCTGTTGCTGGCAGATGAAACGAAAAAGAAG
>JAZKFE010000239.1:22857-25419 GCA_040386595.1 Planctomycetota bacterium
CGTCAGCAAGCCACCGCGAAACGTGAACGGCCGAAATTGTAATTTTTCATTTGTACCACGCGGCCGAAGTTGTACGTAAGGTGTTGTCAGAGTGCCGTGGTGAGCAGTCTCGCGACTTCTGTCTGGTATTCGGGGCAACTTTAATCGTTCACTGAGTCCTCATCCCGGTAGTTGCCACGAGGCGAAACCGAAGATGTTGTGAGACCGGCTATGGATATTAAGATTAAGCGACAGTCTCTTTCCGCAATCGCGGTCTCTTTCAGCGTCCATTTCCTGGCGTTGGGCTCATTAGCTCTGGTCGTTCAACAAGTGAAACAGATGGAATTGTCCATTCCTCTGGATACCGTGTTTGAGGAAGAACGAGTTCAGGAACAGTTTGAACAAGAGATTGAGAAAGCCACCGTTGCCGCGACAGAAATGACCTACGTGGCGGGAGGCTCGCTGTCGGGGGCAGTCGGAGGGGCGATCGGTGGTGGTGGCAGCGGTCCTGGTACGGGGACTGGTGGCGGCAGCGGGATTGAAGGGTCTTCCTCGTTGACCGAAGGCAATGTCTCGGTCAACGTCGGCGTCATGGACATCAACGGTATTTCGGACCTGGGTACGGATCTGGGTGAAGGCGAAGTGGCCGGTGAAGTGGGGGCCGCCGTTGAAGGTTACGGAGCGGCCCTCAGTCGTGTCACCCAGGAAGTCGTGCGTCACATGCGTGACAACCGGGTCCTCGTGGTCTGGCTCTTCGACGAGTCCGAATCGATGAAGGACGACCAGCAGGAAATTAAGGAGCAGTTCCATAAGGTCTATGAAGAACTGGGCATCGTCGAGAAGCAGGATAAAAGCATCAAGACGGCGGCCAGTAAGGATAAAGACATCCTGCAGACCATGATTTATGGTTACGGCGCCAAGCTGCATGAGCTGATGAAGGCCCCCAGTTCCGATTTGAAAGAAATCCGGGCGGCCATCGACAAGATCGATAATGATCCCTCGGGCATCGAAAACACCTGCATGGCGATCAGTACGGTGGTCGACAAGTTCGGCCCGCTGGCCCGGCGTCAGAAACGCAAGTTGATCATCGTTTTGGTCACCGATGAGTCGGGGAACGACGGCCAGAACATCGACGCCACGATCGATAAGGTCAAACGGAACGAGACTCCCGTCTACATCATGGGGCGTGAAGCGGTCTTCGGTTATCCCTATGCGACCCTGCGTTGGAAAGAACCGAAGACGCAATTGGACTTCTGGCTGCAGATCGACCGTGGCCCGGAAACGGCCATGCCGGAAGCGTTACAGTTTGATGGTCTGCACGCGCGGTGGGATGCGTACTCCAGCGGCTTTGGGCCTTACGAACAAGTCCGCATCGCGAAGGAAAGCGGCGGCGTCTTCTTTGTGTTGCCGGGTGAGGAACAAAATCTGGTCGGCCAGGCGGCGATTGACCAGCGGAAGTTCCAGTTCTACGACATGAAGGAATACCTGCCGTGGCTCGTCTCACGCCGCGAGTACGTCGAAGACCGCAAGAAGAGCAAATTTCGGGAAACGATGTGGGAAGTCATCGCCAGTTTGAATCCCCATACCGACCCCGAGCTCAACATTCAGGAGTTGCATTACCCCTTCAGTAAAGCCGATTTTAAAACTACAGGCGAAGTCAGTTTTAAGCGTGGCATTCGCGCGCTGGGGATGCTGAACGAAGCCGCGAAGAAACTGGAGAAGATCAAGCCACTTCGCGCCGCAGAGGAGTCACCTCGCTGGCGGGCGAATTTTGACTTGATGCACGGTCAGATCCTGGCCTATCGGGTGCGATTGTTCCAGGCATTGCTGGCGTTGGACTTGCACCTGAAGAGCCCGATGGTTCCCAAGAATAAGACCACGAACGAGTGGCATTTGCAGCGGACACCCAAGATGCTGGCGCCGGATGCCCAGGTCGTCAAGATTACCAAAATCGACATGGACGAACTGAAGAAGCAAGAACAAATCGCCAGAGATCTGTTGGGCGACGTGATCAAGAACCATCCCAACACTCCGTGGGCGTATCGAGCCAACTTCGAGCTCAATGCGGGCTTTGGATTCCAGATCGTGGAAAGTTTCCGAGACCCGCGCTACAAGGATTTGAAGGACGTCAAATTGCCCAAGCCGTAATACGGCACTTTGGGGGAATACAGAATCGAAGGGGCGGAAGAACACGAAGAGAGCAAAGAGCGCAGCCGAATGGGAATCGAGTGTCGGGTTGCCGATGATTGTTCGGTGTGGTGCCTAACTCTCTGCGTAAAAAGAAGTTAATTCATGGATGGCCGAGGCGGGTGCCTTGGCCATGAGATGAATGGGGGCAAAGAAATCAAAGAAGCGCGAAATTGTGCGTGGCTCCTTGAGCGATCACAGATCGGTAGGGTGGGCATTCTTGCTCTTGCCCGTCTCTTTGTGGCAATCGATTTCTGCTTGTCGACTGGGTGGGGTCTGGGGTTGGGCGTTCAAATTTCAAAATTGGCCTGAAATCGACCAGTGGCTGGCAGATTGATCGGCCGGCCAATTTTGAAATTTGCTGACTCTACCGGATTGCAGGTGTGGTTTTTCGTC
>JAZKFE010000240.1:0-5550 GCA_040386595.1 Planctomycetota bacterium
TGGCGTTACTCGAAAATATTAACAAACGCTGACCCAATCCGTGTTTTTCCGTGTTCATCCGTGGCAAAAAAACTTTTCTTCAATCACCACGGACACGAAACGCTCGTTTCAAACTCCATGGTTTCCGTATCCCCGCCCCTCAGACTCAGCCCCCGAGCCCTTCCATCGGTTCGTACAGTCGTTCAGAATGGCGGCACACCACGTGTTCTGCGTTTCTCCTCTGGATAAGGCTCAATCCATGACTCTCCCGTTTGACCGTCGTGAATTTCTGCAGACGGCTGGCGCCACTTCAGCCGCATTATTTTCTGGACTCCAAGTCGAATCGGCCCTGGGATTTCAAGCAAACGACACGTTGCGTGTTGCCTGCCTGGGAACCGGTGGCCGCTGCCAACATTTGATGAAATCGCTGAGAGAAATCCCGAACGTCAAGATCGCCGCCATTTGCGACATCTACGAACCCCACCTGGAAGCCGCTAGAAAACTCGCCGATCCGCAGGCCATCGTCTCGCACAATTTCCACGAATTGCTCGCCCGCAAAGACATCGACGCCGTCCTGATCGGCAGCCCCGATCACTGGCATGTCCCGATGACCGTGGCCGCCTGCCAGGCGGGCAAGGACGTCTACGTTGAAAAACCTCTGACACACGATCTGAAGGAAGGGGCGGCAGTCCTTGCCGCGGAGAAAGAATCGGGCCGGATCGTGCAGATCGGCACTCAGCAACGCAGCATGCCGCACATCCAAAAGGCCCGCGAGATCATCCAGAGCGGTGGCATTGGAAACGTTGTCAAAGTCCATCTGACCTGGAATCGCAATGCCGATCGCGTGAAACGTTTCCCGCTGAATGTCGATCCGAAAATGGTCGACTGGAAGGCCTTTCTGGGGAATGCTCCCGAACAAGAATTTGACGAGTATCGCTTCCGCAACTGGCGCTGGTTCTGGAATTTTGGCGGCGGAATCCTAACTGATCTGATGGTCCACTGGATCGACGTCGTGCACTGGATTCTCAAGCTCGACCATCCCCTGGCTGCTACCTCCATCGGCGATTTCATCGCGGCAGAAGGGGTCTGGGAAACGCCCGATTCCATCCAATGCATCCTGCAGTATCCCAACCATATTCAGGCCTATTTCGAAGGAACTTTCAGCAACGCCCGCAACGGGGCCATGGTGGAGTTCATGGGCTCGGACGCGACGTTGTACATCGATCGTGGCGGCTATCAAATCTTCCCCGAACGGAAAAAGAAGGTTCAAGCCTCGGAAATGATCTTGGGGACCGGCCCTCGCGGAGCCGACTTCTACGACAAACCCGACGGCGAGACCCTGCACCTCCTGAACTGGGTCGAATGTGTCCGTAACCGTAAAACCCCCAACGCCCCGGTCGCGGCAGGTGTTTCCGCAGCCTCGGCAGCCCACCTGGGCAATATTGCGTATCGCCAGGGAATCGTCGCGAAATGGGACGATCACGGTCCCAAATAACCCATCACTCTCAAGCGAAGAGTGATGATACTGACACGCACAGATTCCGCAGCCGGGGTGCTCCTTCGCAACCCGGCTGCTATCCTATTGAAAAGTGCCCTACTGTGCCGAACGCTGGTTAACCGGACAAACTCCAACCAATGTGGTCTCAACTCTTTATCCTGCTGCGAGCCGTCCCCGTGACTTGGCTCATGCTGTTCGCAGCGGCCCTGATCCTCGGCGCCGATAATGCCCTGGTCTGGAAATATCAGATCCCGTTCCATGATGCCCAGCTGGCACTGGGAGCCGAAGACCAATTCCGACTGTGGGAAGGTGCCTGGTGGACGGTACTGACCACCGGTTTCCACCACGGCGGATTCCTGCACTTGCTATGCAACGCATCGTTTCTATGGTGGATGGGACGACTCCTCGAAACACGCTTGGGGAGCTGGCGCTACGCGATCTTCTGCCTGAGTGGACTGGTGGTTTCCGGTACCATTCAATCACTATGGGGTTCCTACGTCGGATTATCCGGGATGCTGTGCGCCCAGTTGGGATTGGTGTGGGCCTGGCGGCGGACTGATACCTGGCTGCAAACCTACGTCCAGCAAGAACAGATTCAATCAGGCTTGGGCTTCCTCCTGCTCTGCATTCCTTTGGCTTGGTTAAACATTCTCCCCGTCGCCAACATCGCACACTTTTCCGGCCTGTTTTACGGCTTCATTGCCGGCCAGGTCTTCTTCGGCAGTCGTACCGCACGGCAATGGAAACCCGTTTTCCTGGTCAGCCACGCGATCCTGATTCCCCTGTTTTACTTCCTGGTCCATCCTGTCTGGAACGGTAACTATCACTGGCGCCGGGGTGACGTGGCCACGATTCCCGCCGAACGTCTGCAGCACTATGAAAACGCAGTCTTATGGAACCCGAATCTCAGTGGCCCCTGGCTCAATCTGGCCCTGATTTCCCACGAAGAAGGGGATATCGCGGGAGCCTGGAAATGGATCCTGCAAGGCCTACGACACCACCCCGGTTACCAGAAGGCCATCGAACTGGCCCGCCTGCTGTGGGAGGAATTCCCCAACCGCCGCGAACAACTCGCCGCCCGGGAACAGCTCCGCGAAATCTTCGGTGATGAAGCTCCTCAATGGGAGCGGACTTTGAACATTGATGCCCTGGACGCCCCACCCGCGGCACGGCAAAAAAAGCTCGTGACCAAGCCACCGGCGGTTCTCGAGGACGCAGAGCCGATTCACGCTCCCGAGCCCCCCTTTACTCTCCCCCGCCGGGCACTCGACGAGATCCCCCGCCCAGCCGAAAAGGTCCCAGCCCCCAACCCTAACGCCCCCGGCAGTGCCGAAGAAGGCCGCGCCGCTTAAGCCATCGAAGAAGAGTGTTTTAGCCACGGATGAACACAGAAAAACACGGATTGGGTCAGCGTTTGTTTGTGTTTTTACACAACGCTAAGCCAGTCGTGAATTGTTTTGTTGGCAACGGTTGTGAATGCGGTGCCTTGCTGTCTTATTCCGTGTTCAATCCGTGTCCATCCGTGGCTAAAAAATCTTCGTCCCTCTTAAAAAAATCCGTGTCCTCAGTGTCTCCGTGGTGCAACTTCTTCTTCGCCTAAATCAATTCCGGCATCGGCTTATGAGCATCCACCAGATTCTGTGGGCGACCGGCTAAGTCGAACACGGGGGCCGTGTTTGGGTCGAGCCCCAGATTGCGATAAAGCGTCGCGAAGACTTCCCCAAAGTGGATCGGACGATTAATGGCCCGGGCGCCCAGACGGTCGGTTTCACCAATCACCTGCCCCGTTCGCATGCCGCCGCCAGCTAGCAAGCCACCACCGACCTGAGGCCAGTGATCGCGCCCCGCATCGGCGTTGATCTGCGGAGTCCGGCCGAATTCACCCCAGGCCACAACCGACACGTCCTTATCCATCCCGCGTTGATACAGGTCCTCAATCAACGCTGACAGGCCTTGATCAAACTGCGGCAAGTGAGTGTTTTTCATGCCGTTAAAGTTATCACTGTGAAAATCCCAGCGACCGAAATTGAGCGTCACGACACGGCAACCCGCTTCCACCAACCGGCGAGCCAGCAGGAAATGCTCGAGGTTGCGCGGGGCACCATCACCAAAGTTCTTGGCATCTCCCGTGCCATACCGGGCACGGACGGCCGGGTCTTCTTTGCTCAGATCCAAGGCCTCAGCAAGCTTGCTGGAGGTGAGGATATCCATCGCCTGACGATTGATCGTATCCAGGCCTCGCATCATGCCGCTGGCATCGACTTCGCGACGGAACCGATCGAAATGCCCCAGCAATTCCTTACGCTGCCCTAAACGGTCCAGGCTGACACCGTTCAAAATCATGTCCGCCCGCGATTCGCCCGACGGCCGGAACGCCGCGTGGCCGATCCCCAGAAATCCGGGATGCCCCGGTGAGCCATACGGCGGATGTCCGGTATTCGGCGACAGTCCCACGAATGGCGGCACGGCCGGATTCACCGGGCCCTGCAGCTTCGAAACCACCGATCCCATTGAGGGCCAGCCACCCGTCGGTTGCGTGCGCTTGTGTCGGCCGGTGTAGCAAATGAATGAGTCGTGATCTCCATCCGGAGATCCGTAAACCGACCGCAACGGCACCAGCTTATCCATGATCCGAGCCAGCCCCGGCAAATGCTCACAGATCTGGATCCCGGGAACGGCCGTGTCGATGGGTCGGAACTCGCCCCGAATCTCGGCCGGAGCCTCCATCTTCAGATCGTACATGTCCTGATGCGCCGGCGCACCACACATGTAGATCATAATTACGGCTTTATGAGAATTCGTAACCCCCGACAAGGCTTCTGCTTGCAGCAGGGATGAGAGGCTCAACCCGCCCATTCCCAAGGCCCCCAGGCGCAAGGCATCGCGGCGAGTGACTCCGTCACACAAACGAAATGATTGTCCGGGGAAACTCAGCATCGGCAGGTACTTTCTGACTTCTGAGGCGGGTGGGCAGGCAGCTGTCCCGGTATTTCATCGGCTTGCAGAACCGCAGCTTAACACATTCCTGGTTGTTGATGGAAGCAAAATCGGAGGGTGGGGGAGGGAAATGACGAATGACGAAATCCGAATGTCGAAAGAATGACGAATGTCCTAATGACAAATGCCTCCCCCCCAACCTCGCGTTTCACATCAAAAACACCTGACTCGCCCTCCCCGTAGAAACATCCAGGGCAGTCCTCCATTCGTCATTGAGTCATTGGACATTCTTTCGACATTCGTCATTCGGGTTTCGTCATTCATCACTTGCCAGCCCCAAATCCTCATAGATCGCGGAATTAATCAGCCGAATCCGTTTGCTATGCCGCGCCTCCCCCGGCGTCCCGTTCAACACCACCGCGACCACCAAGTGATTCTGCGGATCAGCCATCCCGCACGACGATTGAAAACCGCCATGGCCGAACGTTGTCGGAGCCGCATACAATCCGAAACTGTAGGGCACGGTCTGCGGACCGTACTGCACCGAATTCACGATCAAGCCCAGACCCCAGTCGATCTTGTGCTGGAACGTCTCGTCAAATATGCCGATTCGATGGCGTCGTGTGAATAAATCGACGGTTTCCGGCTGCAAAATCCGACCGCTGTCGTTCACGCCCCCGGCCAACAGCGCCTCGTAAAACCGTCCCAATTCGCGAATCGGTCCGAAACCACCACCACCCGGCGACACCCAACAGCAGAACTCCGGAGTGTGCCAAGGACGCGGCGTGCAAGCCCCACGTTCGGTTAAATACATCCGGCCAATACGTGAACCGTAGGCATCGAACTCGGCACGCGGCATCCCCACCCAGGTATCGCCCATTCCCAGCGGCACGCAAATCTCATCACGGACGTACTGCGAATAGCCCCGACCATCCACTCGACGGACGATTTCCCCCAAGATGAACCAGCTCGTGGCGACGTGATAGCCAGCCTTCTCACCGGGAATCCAGCCCGCATCCCGAAACATCGGCCTGGATAGCCGGATATGCCTCGCCGGATCATTTTGAATCGGCGCGGATAGCGCCGGGTATGCAAGCCGAATCAAAATGATCCGGCGAGCGCGCCCGGCTGGTGCA
>JAZKFE010000240.1:5560-17196 GCA_040386595.1 Planctomycetota bacterium
GTGCCAGGGATTTCCCGCCCCTTACCTCGAAAGCCGCAGGTGTGCGTCAGAATGTGACGCACGGTGATCGCTCCCTTCCCGTTTTGTTCAAATTCGGGAATGAACTTCGTGACGGGGTCATCCAGCTGCAGTTGTCCACGTTCCAGCAACTGAGCAATCGCGACAGCCGCCAGCGGCTTGCTGGCCGACATCCACGGATGCAACATGTCGGGCGTCACAGGAACATCCGGCTGCGAGATCCCAAAGCCAAAATCGGCCAGGATCTCGTTCGCCCGCGACACATAAACCTGTCCCCCCAGCTGCAAACCGGCAGCAATGCCAGCTTCCAATTCAGCCGTTAACCGAGGAAAGGACGTCGGATAAGAGGTGTTAATAATTTCAAAATCCTGATAGCTGACATAAGAAATGGTGCGGTGTCACGACTGAGTCTTGGAGCAAGGTTCAAGCTTCTGCGGAACCAGCGAATTTTCGCGCGTTTCTTTGCACTCTTTGTTTTCTTTGCGTTCTTCGCTGCAACACCACAAAGACTTCTGGGAGGGTGAAGCTAGGGGTTGGAAAAGTTGATCTTGCTATGTAGCCGCTCATCATAAACGGCTCAGGCGAGCCGGGCGGCGTAAGCCCCCGGATTCTTTTTTACTGTGATTGACCACAGAATCCCGGGGCTTACGCCGCCGGGCTCGCCTCAATCACCATTTCTTCGCTCTCAAATGTTGCTGCAAGATCAACTATTCAAAGCCCTAGGTGAGGCTCCTGCCGAACCGCTTGGTCTTTCGACTCCCTGCAAACTTTGCGATTCTTTGATTTCTTTGCCCCCTTCAACCAGATGACACGCCCTGCGGGTCTTCATCACAGCGCCGTATCTTCTGTCATATCAGTGACTTAGACTCCAAGCGATCCGACTGAGAGGCCCCAAAGACTCGCTCGCGTACTTCGCTGTGCCCTTTGTTCCCTTCCCTTCGTTCACCGTTGCATCAAACATCGCCTGGGCAGCAAAAAACCCGGTCGCCTTACGGTACCGGGTTCTCTGTTAAAAAAATGCGGCCGTAGGACCGACTATTCTTTGGCCAATTCGGCTTCAATTGCCTTGATGACCGTGGGGTCGCTCGGGCTGACCTTCGGAGCAAACCGGGCCACTACTTCGCCCTTGCGATTCAACAGGAACTTTTCGAAGTTCCAGCCGATTTCGCCGGCAAACTTGGGATTGGTTTCCTTCGAGGTCAGGAACTTGTACAGGTCGCACTTGCCGTCACCTTTGACGACGACCTTCGAGAACATGGGGAAATCAACGCCATAGTTCTTCTTGCAAAACTCGGCGATTTCCTTGTTCGTGCCCGGTTCTTGTTCCGCAAATTCATTGGCGGGGAAACCCAGGACGCTCAGCCCCTTATCACTGTACTTGGTGCTGATTTCTTGCAGATTTTCGTATTGGGGAGTCAATCCGCACTGGCTGGCGACATTGACGATCAAGACAACCTTACCCTGATACTGCGACAACTTGACGGGTTTTCCCTCCAGGCTGTCCATCGTGAAATTCAAGGCAGGTGCCACTTTCCCGTCCCCCTTCTTGGCTTCTGGCTTCTCGGCGAACGAACCACTGACCAGCGTCAAACAGACAACCGACGCGGCCAACACAGCAACGAACCGCTTCATGAAGAGTCTCCTAAAGACCACAAGAACAGCAACAGAGCCAACGACTTGTCACTGATTGTGCAGCACCACGATTCGGAAGGCAAGCGCCCGCTCGGCGACGAAGACGCTGCGCAGCCTTAGCCTGACTCTCCGAGTCGGATATTTTTCTTCGGCGAGAGCCCCAACTCAGAACGTCAGGCCACGACTGTAAAAAGAAGATACCGAAATCGAAGGAGCCACAACCTCTTGTTCGCGGCGCTCACCCGGATTCCAGAATCAGGGCGACTCGTTGATTTCAGCTAAATGGCACTCATTTTGTGAGCGGAATGGCGCTAGCCACCGGTTCTTGTGTCTCAACAACTTTGAAAAGCCGGCGGCTAGCGCCGTGCCGCCCACAAAGTAAGTACCATTGATTTCGAGCCGGCAGGATCTAAATGACCTGGATCTCGTTCTCAACGTGCTGGCCAGAGACTTCTTCCATCGCCGCGTGAGACGCGAGTTGCTTGTAATAATAGGAGGGGCTCAAGCCTCGCAAGACGATCTGTCCTTCCTGGACGTCCACTCGCAGCCCGCGAACCATGCGACCGGTTCGCTCTTGAATCAGACGAGTCACACGATCCACAAGCTCTTCATCGTTGATCATGACTATGGACATGTTGCTATCTCCTCCTTGACGTGCGGACTTCAGTTCAATGACATCCAAGCGCTCAGATCGACACCGAACTGCGACGCAGACGAGTCACCAGAGATTGGCAACCAGCCCAGAGTATTCAACGGCAAGAAGACCGCCGAGCGCGAGTGTGTCGATGCGAACGGTAGCTTTCCCACCGTGTGGGCTTCACCAGCGGCCGGATACCTTCAGACCAGATATTCTGAAGATTCCCTTATCCACAAATCACGATTCAAACACCACGGATCGAACGTGACCAACCTGTGAACTCCAGCCACCTGCCTCAAGCGACCACAATGCATCAGGACCACCGAATACCTCGCCCTATTCGGTCGGTCGCCGATACTTACGAACAGCAACTTTCGCTCAAGCCAAGCCTACGCCTCAACTGTAATTGTGGTGTTTTTGTCCGTCAAACGAATTCTGATTTTTGTCGTCCGATTTTAAGGAAAAAGACGATACGAATGTTACGCGATCTTAATCTCAAGATTCCGCAGTAGAGTCTGAATTCTGCCTATTCATCCCAGACTCCACGCGGGGCAATCCATCGGATTGGACGGAACCCTCAGAGGCAACACGGGTTCCAAATCCTGGGGCGTCCCCACCGCTCCTCTGATTGCGAAATGCCTCCCCAAAAACCCGACGAGTCGGGAGTGTTCCTCGGCCGCCGGCGCGAGTTGTCGAACCACATTCAAGACAATTGATTTGTCTCCCGTTACCGGGTCGCCACGCTAAAAATGGTGTAAGTGGTGGGCCGAGCTGGAAACGGTTGACACATCTCCCCTCGCCCCGGTATTTCCGGGGCGAGGGGAGACATTGTTCACAGAAACCGTCTCGTGGATCGCCACACCTGAGCCGCCATTTACACCATTTAGCAGCTCCACCCCTCAGTCGCGGGACCTCCGCTCGCACTTGTTCCCTGCAGCGTAGTTCGCATAAGATTCACCGTACCAACCTCAACGGGCGGTGCAGTCGACGCTGATGTCACTCCCGGTCACTTCTCTACCGGACGCCTCTCCCATAGACGATGCAGACAAGGATCACCCCAACATGGACCAGGATGAAATTCTTCTCGACGCCGAAGAGCGCATGGAGAAGGCCGTCGAAGTACTGACCAAGCAATTGCAGGGCCTGCGCACCGGCCGTGCCACCCCTGGGCTGGTCGATTCCATCCGTGTTGACTACTACGGCTCACAGACCCCCATCAAACAGATGGCGAGCGTCAGTTGCCCCGAACCGCAGCAGATCGTCATTAAGCCGTACGACGCCACCGCGCTCAGTCTGATCGCCAAGGCCATTCAGTCCAGCGACGTAGGCCTGTCCCCGAACTCGGACGGCCGCGTGATTCGCCTCAACGTGCCGCCGTTGTCGACCGAACGCCGCCGCCAGCTGGTGTCGCGCGTCAAGGAATTCGCCGAAGAAAGCCGGATCTCGATCCGCAACATCCGCCGCGACGGCAACAAGCACGCCGACACGTCCGAGAAGGATAAGCTGCTGAGCGAAGACGATTGCACTCGCTGCAAAGACGCCGTCCAGGAACTGACCAAGAAGTTTGAAGCCCTGGTCAACGAACTGGCGAGCTCCAAAGAACAAGCCGTGATGGAAGACTAATCACGCACTCGGAATCGATGTGGACTGGGCAGATGATTTTTTCGGCCCGGTCCACACCTCTTTAGTAACGCAGGGTTCTGCTGCTTGGCACCGAATTTCCAAGCCACGACTTTCAAAAAAGTCGGGCAATTCTGGAGTTCCGTGCCTGGCAGAGCGGTGATCGTGTCGACCATGAACAACTCCGAACCGATCAACAAACCGCTGGTAGGAGCGATTGGCCTCGTCTGCCTGTGTGCCTCCGCAGTCTGCTTCCTGTGGTTTCCCGAGCAAACGTCGGCCCAGTCCGCGACCCTGCGAATCGGCATCGTAATGACGGCGCTGTTCCTGGCCTTGCCCAAATCGGGCGAGCACGTCCGCTGGGAGCGGTTGGCCCCGATTATCGCCGGCTCCATCGTGCTGGTCGCTTTGACCAAACGCATGATCTTGGTCATCCTGCCGATGCTGGTCATCATCGGCATTCTGCTGACCCTCTTCCGCCCCCGCTCCAAACCCCGTCCACCCCGGGCCGGCAAATAGGTTGGATGACCACTCCGCCGAATCCACTCCCCAAGGTGTTGTCGTGCCACTGCTTTGCAACTGTACTCAGTTGTTAAGCAGTGTATTTCCAGCCGTCCGAGCACTGCTTAACGACCGAGTACGGTCGCAAAGCAGTGGCACACAATCCTAAATCACAGCTGCGACGGACCAACAAACTACTGCACTTCGACCGGCATTTCGACGACCGTCGTTTGCCGAGCAATGTCGTCCTGGACGTGCAATTGCAGCGTATACGTTCCGGGATTCAAACGAGCCGGAATCGTCACCCATTGGTTCAGATGCCGCGAGTCTGGCCGAGCAGGATTGACCTCGGACGAACTTTGCTTGTCGCCACGGAAGCAGACTTTGTTCTGCACGTTGCGGATTTCGACGTGGCAGGTAACCCGAGTGATCGAATCCCCGTTGCGTTGAATCTTCTCGAGTCCGTCTAATTCGGTCTGTACGACCAGATGCTGCCCCCGACGCAGAGTTCTAGCATCAACGACAGCCGCGTCGCCATCAGAACGAGCATCACGGGTCAGCCGAAAACCTCGTACACTGATTCGCGAGACCGCCGCATCCACCTTCGCCACACCAGCCCGGCCCACGCCGCTCATCTGCTGATTGACACCGGGAAAGGTCAGGCCCCCTTCGTCCGGATCGCGCAAGATCGGCAACGGCCCGGGAACTCCCGATTGTGGCCGATGGCTACTGGGGTCCACTCCGGAAGGCAATGGTTCATCGCCGTCTTCAATGGGAGGCGTATGACTGGGCCCACGTTGCAAACCCCCGTTGGTCTGTCGCGGCTGCGGAAACGCCTCGACGGGAGAACGACCCAAATTGGGTGTCGGCGGGACGTTATCCAGCGGAAATTCTGCATCCAGCTCGGATTCAAAATCAGCTTCAGGAACCTGCAAATCCACCGGCTGCCGACGCCGATCATAGTCATTGGTACGTTCGGCAACCCGCGGGAAATCCTGCGGCAACGGTTCAGGCGGAGGCGGGGGCGCAATCACCCCAGGACGACGCGTTGATCGCACATCCAAGGACACATCCATGTCCTCGGCCGCGGGAGGAATGGGTTGTGGCAAGACCTCTGACTGATCGTCTGGAACAGGCCCCGCGTCACCACCACCCGGAGGCAATGGTGGCGGTACCGGCAGCCCCAGCTTCGAATCGGGAGCTGGGCCAGAAGGAACATACAGATTGCGCGGGGAACTCGGCTGATAAGGCGAACCCGACGGATCAGCCGGAATCGGTTGATACTCCGGCTGTGGTTGTGATCGATCCAGGAACGGACGCGGCCAGGCATCGGGCCACAAATTCACACGGGGACGATGCGCCCGCCGACCTTGCCCTGCAGCGCATCCTGTTAAGAGTGCGGCACACGCCAGCCCAGCGGCCAGTGCGCGATAGAACCTCGTTCGGAACAGCATGATTCCCCCTAAAGACGTGGGAATCCCACATCTAAGCATGTTGCAAACAATTGCTGCACGGCCTAGAAACGACAAGACAATGCAGATTGTTCCCACACGAGGAATCGGACCGATCGGCAATCCAGGCACATCAGATTCAGCCCTAGTGACCAGACTCCTGCAACCCTGCCCCCGGTTATGCTTAGCGCGCCAATCAACCCTGATTTACGCATTGCAAACGATCTTCGCAACACAAGGGAAATGCCATCAATTCCAACTGGGTAACATTTTCCACCAAGGGAATCCCAGCACAGCGGGTGAACCCAGATTCTCGGCTCTGGGTGAGCACAGCGAACAAGAAGTCGCCGCTCATTCGGGTCCGACAAACAACACGTTCCAGATGCAACTGGAAGCGGATCCCTCACCGTAGCCTGACCCTCTGAGTCGGGTCCTCTTGAATGCGACGAAGAACCCGACTCAGAGAGTCAGGCCACGGTGGGGACGGATTCCAGGGCCAATTACTTCGAAGTCAGATCGAAGTTCGCATCACTGCTACCGGCTTTGACCACAAATTCTAATTTCGATTTCTTGTTGTACTGTGCGGGAATGTACATCTCCAACACCGTGACGCTTCCACCACCCGAAGGCCCACCGGTACCTTCCCCCAGACCTTTGACTTGCTTCGTTCCTGACGTTCTGCTCGCCGTAATTTCCACGCGATGAGTCCCCAAAACTGGGCCTTGCTCGGCCGCAATGGAGTACTTGCCGTTCTTGATCGTCGCACCGCTCGACGGCCCGACTGTAGTCCCTATGGGAATGAAGGCAATCACCCCTTCAGGAATGGGCTGCCCATCAAACTTCACGGTTCCTTGGACGCCAGAGCGCCCCTTAACGCCACCACCACAACCCGACAGACTGCAGACCACGATCAGACAACAGGCCGCTGCGGCCATACGCTTCAAAAACATCAACAGACTCCCTGCATCAATGGAATTGAGAAGAAACAAGCATTCGCGAATCCGCATCGGCGCGCGGCTAGAACAGATCTCCAACAGAATTTGGAGATCTGCAAATGCTTGCTGTCATGAAGAACGGTTGGAAAACCAACTCTCCAGCGGTCGACAGGAAGTTCCTCGTCGACGCGCTGAAAAGGTGAGAATGCGTGGTTCCAGAGAAGAAACCAGACGGCGAATCAAGCCCAGATCCGCCCACCAATATCACTAATACTCGCCGAGAACCTCACTCTTGTCGGGTGTCCCCAAGCCCTGCCAGGTGGCCAGGTTAATATTTTCGCTGATAAACCGGCCGCTGCCGTCGGCCAACAGCACCTGCACGCCGCCAATGTGCTGGCTCCGAGCGGAAATCGTAATCTGACGATCATTGAAGGCACCGTGGGTTCCCACACAGGGCGCCCGTGGTGTGGACACGCACGAACCAGTCCGCACACCGTCCGGAATCGTCGAATTCGGCGTCCGATCATGCTCGTACATCGCTCCTTCGAGATAATGCATCACACCACGCACGTCGGTCGCATCGACCGTCATGATTTCCGCCACTAGCAGCGTATTGCTGGTGCCGTCGGTAAAGTCCTTGAACCGCGTCTTGCTATTCATGGTGAAGGGGCCCGAAATCCGCGTGGGATCATTCGAAGTCGCCACACTACGCAGGGCTCCAATGCCCGCGTTCGCCAGGTAATTTCCGTGGCGATAGGTATTAATCCACAGCCCGACCTCTTTGTCCGAAGGACACAACATCATCGGAATCGCGGGAGACACGATTTCGTAAGAGGGGTTTCCTGGCCCCGCAACGCAACCAAAGCACGAACTGAAATTGGCCCGGTTGTACAACGGCTGTTGGTCGATATAGGGCAGGATCATCGAGATCCAGGTCGCTTCACTCTGATAGTTGCCTTCGAAAATCTGAATTCCGCCGGGCGGCAGGGCACTGTGCGTGTCGTGATAGCTGTGCAAAGCAATCCCCAGCTGCTTCAAGTTGTTCTTGCACTGGGTCCGCCGAGCCGCTTCTCGCGCTTGCTGCACCGCGGGCAACAACAGCGCAATCAAGACCGCGATGATCGCGATCACCACCAGCAACTCAATGAGCGTAAAGCCTTTTCGTACTCGCATGATTCCTCCATTGACGCTTCGACCCGAAATAGAAAAATGAATCCCGCCCGATTGTTGACAATCCAAATCAGCATGTCAAACAGAATTGTCGACAATCCTGCTAGATATTTCGATTCAGGCAAGTTCTGTATGCAATTTAATTTGTATTGTCTATTTCCAAGCGAGAAGCCTCCCGGTATCGCTCGCACCACCTCGTAAACACCTGTCAATGCACTCCTAAGTTGTCTCCAATTGCCAAGTTGCAAAAAACGCACAACCACTCACATCAGCCTGCACTTATTTTTTATCTTCTCCCAACCAGGGCCGCCGTAATCCCACTGCCGTGCGGAATCGCTGCGCAATCGTCGCCGCGCGAACCGTCTCAAACTGATAAAATCAGCGAAGCCGGTCGGGACCGAAAATGCCAAATTGGGAGAAATCGAAGGGGGGAAGCCCCATTCAGGAATGGCCGTACCGGGCGGTTGGGAGGGCAAAGGTTCAATTCCAGCGGCAAGTCATCCGCTGTACGTTCGCCAGTGAACGATAATTGCCGGCCGCACATTCCGAGACGTGACACTCCCCCGATCAACCCGATAACATATCGGCGTTCATTCATCCTTCAGGAGTGTCACCCGATGTCTCGTCAACAACCGGCCGCTGCACCGCTGCTTTACCCGGAACATTCTGATCTGTCTTACTATCTGGATGCGAATGGGTATCCACTTCCGATCCTCACTCCGGGTGACTGGCAGATTCGACGACAGCAAACCCTGGCACACCTGCAGCAGGTCATGGGCCCCCTGCCCGATCGCACTCAGCGCGTGCCGTTGAATCTGCAGCAGCTGGAAACCGTGACGCTGGCCGGCATCGTTCGCGAGAAGATCGAATACCAAACCGAAGCTGACACACGGGTCCGGGCCTACCTGTTCCGCCCGGCAGAAGCTCAAAAAGCCACAGAAAAAATGCCAGCCGTATTGTGCCTGCATCAGACGGTTCAGATTGGCAAGCAGGAGCCGGCCGGCTTGGGTGGTAATCCCAACCTGCATTATGCCCTGCATCTCGCTCAGCGAGGCTATGTGACTCTGGCCCCCGACTACCCGTCGTTCGGCGAGTATCAATATGACTTCGCCCCCGCTCACGGCTACATCAGCGGATCGATGAAAGCCATCTGGGATAACATGCGGGCCATCGACCTGCTGGAGGGACTGCCTGAGGTTGATGCCAAACGGATCGGCTGTATCGGCCATTCCCTCGGCGGACACAACACGATGTTCACCGCGGTGTTTGATGAGCGAATCAAAGCCCTGGTCTCGAACTGTGGTTTTACCCGGTTCCCGAAGTACTACGGCGGGCAATTGAAAGGCTGGACCAGCGACCGGTACATGCCGCTGATCAACAAGACCTACGCCAACAATCCGAACCTCGTTCCGTTCGACTTCCCGGAAATCATCGCGACCTTCGCTCCGCGGGCGTTTCTCGCCAGTTCCCCCAAAGCGGACAACAACTTCGAGGTCTCCGGCGTCGTCGACAGCATCGCCTCGGCGAAGCGCATTTATGAACTGCTGGGAGTCGCCGACCGACTGCAGGCGAACTACCCCGACTGCGCCCACGACTTCCCCGAAGACGTCCGCAAGGTGGCCTACGCCTTCTTCGATCGCCACCTGCAACCGACACCCGCAGCCTAACCCGCCTCGCGTCCCGTGATCTAGGCGTCAGCCCGTAGCCTGACTCTCCGAGTCGGGGTCTTTTTTCCCACGACGAAGACCCGACTCAGAGAGTCAGGCTACGGGAACGTACTGTCGTCTGAGTCGCAGTTCTCCGTGGTGCAACTTCTTCTTCTAAAATCACACACGACAGAGTTCACAAAGATCACAAACGCAACCGGTCCGTGGTCTTCCTCGGTCGTGTGCGAGAGGTTCTCAAACGAAGATCCAACCTGCCAGTTCCCACTGCCAGTACCTGCTATAATACGGCCGGTGCTTGGATTCCAATGATGAGCCAATTGAAGGGAAACGTATGATGCTCGGACGAACTTCCCGTCGTGATTTTTTACGTACGACCGCTGCCACGGGGGCGTTAGCGGGATTAGGTGATGTCGCCTTTCTCTCGCAATTGCGGCCGGTGGCTGCCGAGGACTCGAAACTCGATCCCAATATTGTCCGGTTCGATGCCGAAATCGAACCGGTAGTTCGACTGCTTGAAGAGACGCCCCGCGAACAACTCCTCGAAAAAATAGCCGAACGCATCCGTGGCGGCCTGAGCTATCGTGAGGTTCTGACCGCACTCTTGTTGGCCGGAATCCGTAACGTCGAGCCGCGCCCCACCGTCGGGTTTAAGTTTCACGCGGTGCTTGTGGTGAACTCCGCACATCTGGCGAGCATCTCGTCTCCCGACGAACACCGCTGGCTCCCTATCTTCTGGGCCTTGGATCAATTTAAAGAGTCGCAAGCCGCTGACGATCGAGAACGTCACTGGACCATGTCCGCCGTCGCGACAGGGAAAGTCCCGCCAGCAGATAAAGCCCGGCAAGCCTTCATTGATGCCATGGACAACTGGGACGAAGCCGCGGCCGACGTTGCCGCAGCAGGTCTGGCCCGGACCGCCGGGATCGATGAAGTGTTTGAATTGCTGTTCCGTTATGGGGCTCGAGACTTCCGCGATATTGGGCACAAGGCAATCTATGTCGCCAACAGCCGCCGCGCCCTGGAGGTCATCGGCTGGCAACATGCCGAACCAGTCGTGCGGTCGCTCGCCTATGCTCTGCTGCAACACGAAGGGGGCAATCCCGCTCAGGGAAACGCCCCGGCCGATCTCCCGTGGAAACGCAACATCGAACTGGCCGCCAAGCTGCGGCCCGACTGGCAGACTGGAAAAGTCGACTCGGCAGCCACCACCGATTTCCTCGCCACCCTACGCGAAGGATCAGATGAGGATGCGTGCCGCAAAGTGGTCGAGTTAGTGAACTCCGGAATTGCCCCGCAATCGATCTGGGACGGGCTGCTAGTCGGCTCGGGTGAGTTATTAGCGCGTCAACCGGGGATTGTTCCCATTCATGCCGTGACGTCATCCAACGCCTTTTTGTATTCCAGCCAGGAAAGTGATCAGGACAATACCCGGCGGATGTTGTTGTTGCAGAACGCCGCGTTCGTCCCCTTGTTCCGCAACGCCATGGCCGCTCGCGGCAAGCTGGCCGACATCCGCCTCGACACACTGGAGCCCGCCGCACTGGAACACAGCGGAGCCGAATCGGTGGGCGAAATCTTTAGCGACGTCAGCGAAGACCGATTGCGGGCCGCTCGCAAGATATTAACTTACACAAAGGAACATCCGCAGCCCAAAGAATTGATCGACGCGGCCCGGCTCCTGGTGTTCCTCAAGGGAACCAACGCGCACGACTACAAATACAGTTCGGCCGCGTTCGAGGATTTCCAACACGTGTCCCCCGCTTGGCGCGACCGCTATCTCGCCTCCAGCGTGTTCAATCTCCGAGGCTCCAGCGGACCAGACAACCAATTGGTGGCACGAACTCGAGCGGCGCTCAAGACGTGATTTTTGACACAGGTAAGCATCCGGCGAAAGCCGGGTGCTTTGCCTGGCAGTGTCGGTAATACTGCGTTCCTCACGCTTATCAAAACGCTTGCGTCTCCATCGACGCAGTCGATGGGTAGCCCAGATTCTCGAATCTGGGTG
>JAZKFE010000241.1:0-24233 GCA_040386595.1 Planctomycetota bacterium
CCTCATCTGGCTGGCCTCTTGAAATTCTATCCATTTCGACTGGCGGACGTTGCCGTTCCATGGGCTGCTGCGTTGCTGCTGACACTGGCCATAACGCAATGCTGGAAGCGTTGGAGTCCACTGCCCAATGTAGGAACGGTCGCCCGCGGTCGTTTGTGGCAGTCTATTCCGTGGCTGGTTTTCGGATCCTGCTTTGCCGTGGCCATCGTGCTGCCAGCTATCGATCGACATCCCAGCCGTCTGAACGCACGAGAGTTTGCGGCTTGGGTGGATGCCTGCCGGTGGTTGGAACACGAAACACCCGCTGACAGCCTCTGTTTTGCGGGAAATGAAGGCTGGGCGCTGAAATGGTACGCATCGCGTGCCGAGTACTTATCTCGCAAGGATTGCCCCCAGGACGCTCCCGGAATTCTGGCCTGGAACGAGCGTTTCAAAATCATTGCGCGGTGGAGCGACCGCTATTCTCAACAGGGCTTTTCTCGAGCCGCCATTCGTGAACTGCGGCAGCAGACGGGGATTGACTATGTGATCGCCAACAAGTTTGGCCCATTGGAGATTCCTCCCGTTTACCGCAATGGCACGTATCAGATTTACCGTTTGAGCGACGCCGATCGTTGATCTGTCGCTCGTGGTTGAACGTGCACTTTTAGGGAGTTCACGGCGCGCGAGACCGATCGGAAGACCTAGAAGTTGAGCGCAGGGCTTCCAGGAATTTCCCAGGGAAGACGTGGTTGTGCGTTGCAGTGGGGAGCGGTTCGAGAGGTTTAACCGTGCGGAATCTCGGGCAGTTTTTCCCATTCTTTGCGGACCTGTCGCAGACCCACGCTGCAGAGATCAAACTCTTCGCTCAGACGCCGCAGCACATGGGCCTCTTCCCGATACGGGTCGGCCTGGTACATGCTGGCGAGATAGTATGAGCGTTTTCCCTGTTCGCGATAATCGAGCAGCGAATCGGGTGACAGCGGAGACTGCAGCCGGGGAAGTGCCTCGGGATACAGGCCGCTCCAGAAGAGGGTGAAGTCGCCAATGTGGCGATAGACTTCGCGCTGCGGCTGGGCTTGTCGTTCCCCAGCTTCTTGCAGCATTCCGGCCACTTGTTCCAGCCGTCGTCCGCGTGGACTGCGGATATGGTAGATCAGGTCGGTGTGTACGAACCGCAACAGCATGTTGGTGAGGTAATCGGTCAGCGGCGGATCGGCAATTCCGAGCTCAACCTGAAAGGTTTGCTCGATGTAAGCACAAAACATCCGCCGCAGCGAATCCTCCCCTTGAATGAAGGCCACCATGTCAGGATCTCCTAAATTATGAGCAGTAAAACGACCCTTCTGAAAAAAGACACTCCTTTTCGGGTCACCTCTCGCTGAGAGACCGAGGAGCTAATGAGCACTCGCAGGCAAGTACGGGGGGAGAGTTACAGGTTGGTCCACAATGGAGCAACATTCGCTGTCATCATTGACGGGTGCTGCATCGCGCGGAGAGATCCGTAGGCACTGGACGGCCTCTGCATCCCTGCATGTCGAATTGTTCGGTGACCAGAGACTGAAAGTCAAGGAGTGAGATTGAAGAGAGTGCATATCCTAATATGCCACCAAGTGTCAAGCCGTGTTAATTGCGCTGATCGGTACATTTGCAACGTACCGTGGAGTTGCAGTGAGAATGCCGGAAGTGTTGACATCCTAATGACTTCAGTGTGGAAATAGGTTCTCCAGCTTGCCCCTTCGACGGCAACTCATCTTGTCCGAATCAGGATCTCGGAATAGACTTGAGTGTCCACCGATTAAAGTCCGATCGATTTGATCCGGACAGAGATCCCGCAACTGAGTGCTGAGTTCTAAATTTTGGAACCACCGTTCACACGGAAGTGCGAGCCTGCCCCAGCCTCGTGAGCCATGTGGCATAAGAGGTAATCGTGGCCCTGACTGAGATCGATCGCAACCTCCTGAGACGTTGCCTGGCTGAAGAGCCCGGTGCGTGGAAGGACTTCGTTGACAGGTTTCTGGGTTTATTTATCCACGTCGTGCAACATACGGCCCATGTGCGTAGTGTGCGCCTGACGCAGGAAGACTTGGACGACTTGTGCGCTGAAGTCTTCGTCACGCTGCTGGCCGACAAGTATGCCGTGTTGCGAAGCTTTCGCGGCATGAGTTCTCTGGCGACCTATTTGACCGTGATCGCCCGCCGGGTGGTCGTGTGCGAAATGGCTCGTCGCCGGATGGCCGAAGCCATGGGACACGTTCAAGCCCACCAGGCTTCGTTGGATCAAGCCCACGTCGGGGCGCCTCGCGATTTGCAGCGTATTGAGGATCAAGACGAGATCCGCATTATGTTGGATGGCCTGCCGTTTCCCGATGCCGAAGTGGTGCGACAGTTTCATATCGAAGGTCGCTCGTATCGCGAGATCAGCCGCAATCTCAGTATCCCCGAGAATTCGATCGGTTCGATTCTCTCACGATCACGAGAAAAATTGCGAGCCCGCGAAGTGCGTGCGTAATAACTTGACTCACGCGACAATCAAAAAAATCATCAACAGCCCGGCCCCATCGCCGGGCTGATTGCGTTTCCGGCGATATTGTCATTGTCTTTTGGGGTAGCCCAGATTCTCGAATCTGGGTGAGCGAAGCGAACAAGAGGTTGCGGCTCCTCCAATCCCCGCGCGTCTCAAGGCCCTAACCTAACTCTCCGAGTTGGGGCTTCCCCTCCCAAGAAATACGCCCGACTCGGAGAGTCAGGCTACAGATTTTCTAGTCGCCTGATAATCGTTTTCAAGCGATCGGCCACGCGTGTGCGGTTCAAAAATGGTCGGTGTTGCACCAGCAGCCAATCCAGCCAGGTCACCCCGCTCAAGAGGACTCCGCTGGAGTCAAATGCCTGTAGCAGGCGGAATTCGACCAGCGAGAGTGGCCGCAACTCCTGGTAGCAACAGACTGCAAAATCCCACTCGGTGCGATTGTCTTCGACCAAACTACCCAAGAGACGGGCGAGATCAGTGGTGACGTTCTCTAACCGGCAGGCTCCGGGATCGATCAACCCTGTCAGCTCGTCTCCCGTAAACAGCAAATGATCGTGCCAGACATCCCGCAGGCACGGCTGCAACGGGACGGGCAACGGCCCCACCTGAGCCAAGTTCTGGGCGACCTTGGGCGAAAGAGCCTGAAAATATTTCCAGATCGTGGTCAGGAGCGTTTTCACTTCGGGATCGGGATAGGCTTCTAACTTTGGCCGGATGATCGGCTCGCCCGTTTGTTGGTAGCGTCGAATTGTTTGCCAACGCTCCTGGATTCCCGGTGAGGATGCGGCAGCCATGGTGGTGAACCACGGGGTCTCGGCGGGCGTGGGGTGGAATGTTCGTGCGGCAGCATGCCATTGGGCGAGGGTTCGCATCGATTCCCGCAGCCGCGGCCGAGTGGCCTGCGCGTGAAAGTCGGCGGTGCCGGGCATCCACGGTTCTACCTGCCAGAGGTGCCCGTCGACGTGCAGCAGGCTGGAGCCCGACCGCGACCTCAGCGGGACCGCAATCTGGGTGACTCCCAATTTCCAGGTGACTTCGAGTAGCCGGTGCAGTCCCAGCAGCCGTTCGAGCGGTGGTCCGTCGGCGGGCCAACGTCGCAGGCTATATCCCTTCCCACCCATCTCGACGCGATAGATCTGGGCTCCGCTAAACCCCTCATTTCCCATGATCGGCACAATCGTTGCTGACGGATCATTCAGGAAGAACTGCGCGATAATCTGGCGACACCGGGTGACCGAATCGGAATGAAACGAAGATGCAAGCATGTTCAAAAACATCACACCTGATTTTTGCATGACGTAAAGATGGGTGATTGACAGGGATCTGCGGCGAATTCTACATTGTCATGTAAGGAAAAGTTGAGGGCTTGGGCGATTTCGCACTAACTAGAGGATTTTGCCTAATCGTTCTGGTAGGATTGAAAAAAATCGTTTGCAGTTTGAAATAGATTCAAGTTTGGCGAATTGTTCAAATCCTCGCGGGGCAACTTGGCGGGGATTTTCAAAGTCGGGTCCGACTTCACTGGGTGCGTTTTCCAGTGTTTCCCAGACTCAGGCTCTCGGTGGTGGCTCAACAGGACGAGTTGCCTTCACCGGACTTCATGAAGAGGTACAGCACATGAGACGTCCCGCAGTTCGTTTTCTGCTGACGTTGGTTCTTGCCACGTCGATCATCGGAATCGTGCCCGCGACTTCCGAGGCCGGTATTGTTCCCTGGGCCTGGGATACCTTATTCGGGCCGGTCGGTAGTATTCAAGCACGGCGTGCGGCACGTTACGGCGGCGGCTATGGTGCCGGATGCTGTGGTCCTGCAGCGCCCGTTTACGCTGGTTTTCGCGGCGGTTGGGGCGCCTATGGCGGCGGCGGAGCGTGTTGCTCAACCGGCTGCAATAGCTGTGGTGTCGGTGGTTACAGCAATTATGGCGGTTATGCGGCGGGTGGTTGCTCGTCGTGCGGCGGATACTCCAACGGCGGCTGTTCCTCTTGTGGGACCGGTTACGGCGGCGGATCTTACGGCGGTGGATACTATGATGGCGGATACGGCGGTTCTGCTTGCGGTGCCGGTGGCTGTGCCAACGGACAATGCAATGTGAACTACCCTCCGGGAACCAACTCGGCCGCTGGCGGTCCTTCGCCGGTCACTCCCGCTCCCCCGCCTGCACCCAATGCTACTGGCCCTGCCCCGGCCCCCGGTTCGGCCGGCGGACCTTCGCCCTCGTATGACAATCGTGGAGCACCTCCGGGCCCCGGCCCGATGACTCCGGGCGGTTCCAATGATGGCTTTGTGCCGCCTGTCACTCCTCCGCCGAGCGGTGCTGCCGCTAGCGATGGTTTCACTCCCGCCACCCCCCGTGGTCCGGCTCCGAGCAACATCGACCCCAATCACGGTGACGGTTACGTTCCTCCGAAGGTTGCTCCTCCTGGATCTGCCGACAACGGCGCTGATCCTTCCGAAGGCGCCGCCGCAACGCCTCCCGCTGTGCCGCCATCGCGACAGGTCACCCCGCCCAAACGCAATTTGGGTGAAGATGATGACAAGGAAACGAGCGTCGGCCCGCGTTTCGAATTGAATGAAAAGGTCACTTGGCGTCCCTCCGTGGAGCGGACTCGCATGGCCTTGAGTGCCGTACGCGTCAGTGCCCACGCCAATCGCTATGGGATCTTCGCGAAGACCGCCTGGCGGTCCGGTGCGGATACGGAACTGGCGAAGAAGTAGTCGTCGCGCCGGTTGCGGCGAAATGACTCATCGCTGAAAATCAAAACAGCCCGGCTACTCGTAAGAGCAGCCGGGCTGTTTTTTATTTGCGTAGTCTGGACCTTGTGGTTCCGGGGATCACCCGGCTCGAAGAGTCAGACGACAACGTATCAGGCACTGACGCGAATCGCCGGCTTCACCGACACTTCGCGTGATTCACTCAACTGTGCGGCGTGTTCCAGAGCTGATTCCAGCTGAGTCACCAGTTGTCGCTGGGTTTCCAGCAACGATTCGGCCGCTTGGGCGAACTGGAATTCGCGTTGCGAGATCGTTTCCGAACGTCGCTCCAAGGTGGAGGCCAGTTCTTCGAGATCCTTGCACAAGCGATCCAGATCGGCCTGGAATTCGTACTGCGCGGCGGCAGTCATCGTTCCCCGGTGAGCCGATGGGAACGCCGGGATGGCGCGTTCCGCAGGTTGCTCGGGTTGCGCCACTGACCGGCGTCGCAGGGCCTGCAGGAGTGCGTGCGCTCCGGCTCGGCGTCCGCTGTGGAAGCGTTCGACTTGATTCATTTCCACGTCTAGGCGGTCGGCCAACTCAGCGGCAGACAGCTCGGAGACATGTTCCAAGGCTTGGTCCGGAAGTGTTCCCACTTCCCGACCGAAGGAGTCAACCATCGCCACGGGGGGCAGCACCGGAACCGAATGGGCGAGGAACTGGAAAGCACCGATTTCGATGCGATCACCGTCTCGCAGCCATTCACCATTCGCCAATTCGCCATTAATTCGTGCCGTCGGCGTTGCAGCAAGAGTCTCGAACCAGACACCGTTTTCACGGGTCTGAATCAGGCTATGAATCGCTGGGAAGTCCAGACCACCCAAACGCAGATCGCAACCAGCTCCCGAGCCAATGAAAAAACGGGGCCCCGAAATCGGACGTTGCGGAAACCGTGTGCGGCCTCGGCAAATCTCCAACATCATCCGCGGAGCACGCTCCGATTGTAAGGTCGGCTCCGCTGCAGTCGGCGGTAGTTCAGGACGGTCAGTCACCGTCATACAGTCAACCTCGTGTTCGCAGGGAAAGTGAAGGTGAGGTCGACCGATCTCAACCACTTGAGTCAGCGTCTCACTTCATTCAATTCGTCCACTTCCCGGCAAGGCATGAGGCATTTAGAGAGGGGCTGTCTGACTGTGTTGCCGGATAGTGTTCTTTTGTGTATTTCTCCTCTGCCCGAGATGCTTAACAGCTAAACTATTCCGTGCGGTCAGCGTCGATCATGATGCGGATTGGCCAAGCCTGTGAGACCTTGTCGTTTGTAGGGTGATCTCGAACAGGATTTGGTGAATGCAGGAAGACAATCCGGTGGCCATAAAAAAACGTAGCCTGACTTGTTAGAGTCAGGCTACGTCGGCGACATGATTTTGAGGCTGGCAAACGGGTGATGTTTGCTGAAATCCTCGACTAACCTTCGATCTCCACAATGGCCTTGATCACACCGGTTTCCGGGCGTGTATAGGATGGGAAATCATGGATCAGCGTGTCCATCGAGGTGCGGTGGGTGACCCACGGACGCGTATCGATTTTGTTGTTCTGAATCAGGTCGATGATGCGGGTGAAGTCTTCGGGCAAGGCGTTGCGTGAGGCCAGCAGCGTCATTTCTCGACGATGCATCAACGGGTGCGGGAAGTGGATCTCTTCGGTGGTAATTCCCACGTACACCAGTCGGCCGGTGTGCCCCACATAGTTCAAGGCGTTGCTCATCGACTTCGCATTGCCCGTGGCATCCACCACCAGGGTGTAAAGGTGGCCGTCGGTCAATGTTTGCAATGCGGGCAGGCTGCCTCCGTCTGCTTCAAACTTGACGGTATGGTCGACCTTCATCGTGTGTTTGCAGAAGTCGAGACGTTGTTGGTTGACGTCGAGAACCGTGATCTTCGAATTGGCCAATCGCAGGAATTCGATAGCCGACAATCCGATGGGCCCTGCTCCAATCACCAGGACGTTTTCCCCGGCTTGGGCTCGTCCACGATTGACCGCGTGGCAACCGATGGCCAGGGTTTCCACCAACGCGAGTTGCTCGTAGGTGAGAGATTGCGACGGGTGCAGTTTCCGTGCGGGAACGATGAAACGGGGCCGCATCCCCCCATCAATATGGACGCCCAAAACTTTGAGCTCTTCGCAACAATTGGTGCTACCGCGCTGGCTGGCGAAGCTGTCCTGATTGTTGATGTACGGTTCGATCGAGCAACGATCGCCGGCTCGCACGTGTGTCACGTTTGAGCCGACTTCAAGGATCTCGACGCCCAACTCGTGCCCGGGAATGCGGGGGTAACTGTAGAACGGCATCTTGCCCAGGAAGCCGCTGATATCGGTGCCGCAGATACCGACGCGGTGGACTTGCACCAAGGCTTCGCCCGGTCCAGGCGCGGCAGCCTCGGGAATTTGAATGAGTTCGAACTTGCCCGGTTTTTCGAGTTGTATCGCCTTCACAGTCGTCTTTCCTTTGAATGAGCACCGTCAATGGGTGGGGTGAAGTGTAGCGATTGTGGCTCGTCAGAGCCATGTTTCATGCTGCCAATTGGATTGGCACAGCCGTCGCTGCAGACCGCGTGAGAAATCTCGTCTCGTCGGTAACAGAAATGGCGCAATGTGACCGCAGTAGAAATGCCAAGAGACGGCTTCGGAAAGCCGTCTCTTGGGGAATAGTTGCTTCAGTTGTCGCAGACTAATTGCCGCTGCCGTCGGTTGTCAGTTTGAAGTCGAACTTGTTCTTCGACGAACTGTCCGTGACGGTGACTTTGAGCTTCGTCTTCTTATTGTAGACCGCGGGAATGTACATTTCTGTGACTGGCTTTGTTCCAGACAGTGGAGGGGGCAATGTGATCGTCTTGCCGGGGACGTCACGAAGGGCTTCGATTTGAACGCTTTTTTCACCCTTACGAGTGGCAAACGCGAACTTGCCATCTTTAATGGAGCCGGAATCGGGAGTGACTCCGGGCTCGGTGGGAGTCAGGACGATTTGCCCATCCTTCACCGGCTGGCCGTCAAACGTGACGGTTCCTGTCACGTACTGATCTGTCGGCCCACTTTCTCCACATCCTGAAACGAACATCAGCACCAATGCTGAACTCAATTTGATCCATCCACACAACTGATTCGGCATTGCCCCGGAGTCCTTAAAAATCATCGGAAAGAAAGTGGCAGCAGGAGGACGTTCAGCCCAGTCGCCCTGCTTGATCACGGGATCAGAATTGAAGACTAAAATTCACCCAGGACTTGGCCATCGTTCCGAGCACCGAGATTTTGCCAAGTGAGAGTGTTGATGTTGCTGGAGACAAACCGCACACCACCGTCGGCCAGGACGACATGCACACCGCCAGTATGGGCACTGCGTGCAGCCATCTGGAAACTTCCAGTTCCGGGGCACGGTAGCAGAGGCAACCAAGTCCCACAGGCTTGAGTGAATCGATCCGGGATCGTGCTATTAGGGGTGTTCAACGTACTCACGAACGTGTTTCCGTCATAGCTTTCCCAGACGCGACCGCGGGCGTCTTCGACCGAGTCGGGAGCTAGGATGATTTCAGCCATCATGGCCGTATTCGAGGTGCCATCGGTGATATCACGCATCCGGGTGCTCGAAATGACATAAAACATTCCGTTCTGGACGGAGTTCATATCTCCCATAGCTGTCGACCCATTGACCGTCAGGTAGTTCGCATAGAAGCCTCGAACGTAGGGATTGACTTGTCGTTTCCCTGAATTCGGATCCGTCGGGCACATGAACACAGGGATCTGCGTCATAATCAAGGGGTTTGTTGTGGCATAGGCCGGGTAAGCAGTGGTGCTTGCCCAAGTACCTGAAAAATTGATTTGATTGTAGAGCGCTGATTGTTCCACATATGGCAAAATTGCCTGGAAGAAACAGGTGCGGATCTCAGACGGAACACCGCCATAGCCCATCGCTCCAGGAGTAAACACGTTGAACGTGTCGTGGTAGTTGTGCAACGCCAATCCCATTTGCTTGAGATTGTTTTTGCACTGTGAGCGACGGGCGGCTTCGCGGGCCTGCTGGACAGCTGGCAGCAACAGGGCGATCAAGACTGCAATAATGGCAATGACCACCAGTAGTTCGATCAGGGTAAAACCCTGGGCACGATCACGACGGTTTGACGAACGCATGCGAACTCCGAAATAAATGAAACGGTCTCGATGTGGAACTGACAAATGTCAGCTCGACAAACAAAAAACGGGGTGTGAAATCTGGTTCTTGGGCAGAAAGCAGAGGGTGGGCTCAGCGTGAAGGCCAGGAACAAAGCGTACCGCCAAGTGAACTGTCGTGGCTCGACGGGATATTGCGTCATCCGCAATCACCGGCCGACAGTCGAAAACGGTATCTGAAGGCAATTTCTTAGCGATGAATCATTGATCACAACACGTCAGGATATCTTGAATGTTTATATGAAGATCCTTTAGTGTGAATTGCCTTCCAATCATCAAAGTCTATTGAGTCTGTCGAAATCTCAACTCGCACGAGTCCGGTTCCAATTTAGATTCCAAAATTGGGAGATCTTGTGTGAATCTGCTCGGAAATTTCGCAAAAATATGTGGCTGATCCTTTATGGCCCAACAAATTGTATCCAAGGCGTGACCCCTGTCTAGTGCATGACAAGTTGGCGAGAATGCGTCTAACAGAATGCTCATCTGCAGGCATATCAAGTCTGAATTATGGATACGATTGGGGCAGAATCGGAGTCTCCTGACTCTTCGAGACACTTGGGCTTCCGGAAAAAAGTACGCATCCAATCATCGATCGTCTCGCGCAACAAAAAGGGTGAATCTCGCTGACGAGGATTCACCCTTTGGGATTCGTAAGTTTTCGGCCGTCGATTACTCCGCCGCTAGAGAGACACAGACCAGTTCTTCGTCGTTACGAGCGAACAGACTGCGTTCGGCAAATGCCGGGTGGCTCCAGACGACGTCACGTCCGAAGCATTCACCGGTGGGCTTCAACACGTGGAAGCGTCCGAGTTCCTCGTACTTCTCCGGGCTGAGCTTCGCGATGATGAGATCGCCGGTCTCACTGAATAAGAAGAAGCGATCGTCATGTTTGACGATAAAGGCGGTCCCGCTGTTGGCTCGTCGTTCCCCCGTGGTCGGGGCGAATGTTTCCCACAGACGGTCGCCCGTTTCCAGCTTCACGCCGCGGAATTGGCCCTGCTTGCAGCAGCAACCGTAGATCGTACCGTTCTCGATGAACGGGGTGCTGTTGGAGCAATAGACTCCCGACTTGATCGTGCTGCGCCAGGAAACGGTCGCACCCGGCTTTTCGGAATCGAGTTTCAACGCAGCTCCGACTTCTCCATTGCCGCTGGCGAACAGGAAATCACCCGACTTGCGCGGCGGCATAATCGCCATCCCATAAGCGGGTTCAAGCGGCACGGACCAATAGACCTTACCCGTTTCGGGGTTCAACGCATTGACGGCGTGACAGTCCCAGATCAGCAATTGTCGGACACCAGCCGCTTCAATGATTGACGGCGCTGAATAGCCAGGCTCACGAGCGGAAAGGGCTTTCCACAGTTCCTTCCCGGTATCTTTATCAAATGCGACAGCCACACTCCCCTCACCGCCGACCAGGCAGATCAGCTTCTGGCCGTCGACCAACGGAGCACCTGCGAAACCCCAGATGGGCGTTTCCACTTTGTAGTCGTCGCTGAACTTCTTCTTCCAGATCAATTTGCCGTTGCTGGCGTCCAGGCAGACCAGATCCCCTTCGGCTCCCAGGGTGTAGACTTTTCCTGCGGCGACGGTGGGGGTGGCTCGTGGACCGCAGGCATAGGAAATACTGTACTTACAGGGATACTCGTAGCTCCAGACTTCTTTCCCGCTGACCGCGTCGAAACAGCGGACGCGTTCTTTACCGACCAATTCTGTGCGGGATCCGGGATCATTGGCCAGAGCCCCCGATTCGCGGGCATATTCGGTGAGAAATATCTTACCGCCGACAACCGCCGGTCCCGAGTAGCCGCCGGCGACGGGAACTCGCCATTTCACTTTTAAACCAGACTTGGGAATCGATTTAACGATTCCAGTTTCGCGCCACACGCTGTCGCGTTGTGGTCCCAGCCACTGTGGCCAGTCATCGGCCCGAGCGGCTGTCAGGGAACTGCAACTGATGGCCAATATCAACCGGACGATCCATTGCCGACGCATCGATTTCTCTCCCGAGCCCCGAAGCATGTCAACGCCCCACGGCATTGACCGTCAGCGGGATAAGTGCATGCCCCTTCGCTGACTTCGGCTATTGTAGCTCAGTTGGATATCCAGAATAGAGGTTGCAATCGAGACGAGAGCAAGGTGTCGTCTTTCCCTAAGGCCACAAATTGCCTGGAAATGTGCGTTTGATGCCGAATTCCTGGGTGGTATTGCTTAGTTTCTCAACACGGCAGAGCATCAGCCCGACTCTCCTGATACAGAGATTTTTGTGAACCTGTGGTCGGTTGAGAGAAGTTGGAATTCACACAGCAGGCCGGAAGGTTTTCCGGACAGTTGTGCCGCTGCCTGCCGATTTCCTAGGGTGGGCCCTGTTTCAGGTCGCGTTTCCGCGTGTGGCCTGCTACGATCCAGCCGACATTGAACCGCAATGGTCTCTATGCAAGTTCTCCGGCGGTGATTTTTAAACCTTCACGCGGCCCAGAACGAGACGTTATTGATCGCAGTCGTCGTATCGAGAACGCCTCATTCTGCGCCGCGTTGAGTACAAAAATCGCCACCTGCTCGAGAGATAGTCAGGGAAAGATAAAAGTGGCTGAAGATCTGGAAGTGAATACCGAAGTCGCCGAAATGGCTGTCAATAAGGCCATTGAACGCAACGTCTTGAAGGTGCTGGGTTTGCCGGCCAAGTACAAGTTCACCGAAGTCAAGAATACGATGCCCGGAACCGTGCGGGTCAACGTATTTATTGAGCAGGGAGATCTGTTCAAAACCAGCAAGATTTCGGACAGTTTTTACCTGAAGGTGAACGAACAGGGCGAAATCATTGGCGGCGATACCGTCAAGCCGAAATACAAATAGCCCGATCCCGCAGTCCGGTGGAGCCTATTCTTTCAGCGTTCTCGGTGTCTTCTGCGTGGTGGAACTCAATTCCGAATTGATTCGCCACGGAGACACGGAGTACACCGGGATTTTTTAAGGAACAGCCTGCCGGCACTGATTCTGGAAGAGCGTTTTTAGCCACGGAAAAACTTGGCTGATCGCCGCGTTGAAATCGTGTCCCGCAAAACGATACCGGACTGGCTCAGCGTGGTTAGAAAACGTGAACCAACGCTGACGCCCTCCGTGCTCTTCATTTCCCCGTAGCAGAGAAAAAATCTCACTCCGGGCGATCGCGAAACTCTAAAAGTCGAATTCCGTGGGACGCGGTGTGTTCGTGACGACGAACTTTTCCCCCCCCACTTCGACGACATCTCCCACTTGCAGCTTCTTGCGGCGGCGCGTTTCGATCTGTCCGTTGAGTTTCACGTCTCCGGATTGAATCAAAAGCTTGGCTCCGCCGCCCGTGCTGGTGGCGCCCTGGAGTTTTAAGAACTGGTCGAGACACAGCGGTTCAGAGGCTGGAGACGTCATTTGGGCGTGCTTGTTTCAGTGCGGAGGGGGGACCTGTTACGATAGGCGGCAATTCGCGCCGCATGAAGTATACCGTAAACGGTCACCGATGAGTTGTTTTGCTCGCGAGAGCAGGATTGCGACAGCCTTAATTCGTGGCCGCAGAGAGATCATACCATCCGCATCCGTCGGCGTGGTACTGTCAATCCGATGTTCCATTTCGAGGAAAGGGACGGTTGATGTCCGGGATGTATCCGAATTCAGTCCATGGGAATTTGCGTGCGTTACTTGGTGCTCTGGGGATTTGGGCCCTCAGCACGGGGGGCCTGCTGGCGGCGGAACCTGCTACAGAACCTCCCCGTCTGAAAAGCCCTTTGTCTCCTGAAGAGAGCCTCAAGCACTTTCAGCTGGCCCCCGGTCTGAAGATCGAGCTGGTTGCCGCCGAGCCCGAAGTCATCGACCCGGTGTCTATTGCCTTTGACGAATTCGGCACGCTGTGGGCCGTCGAGATGACCGACTATCCCAACGGACCTCAGCCGGGGCAGCCTCCGCTGTCACGGATTAGCGCCCTGCGGGATCTGGACGGCGACGGCCGCTACGAGACGTCCCGCGTGTTCGTCGACAAGCTGTTGTTTGCGACGGGGATCCAACCCTGGAAGGGGGGCGTGATCGTCACGATGGCCGGTGAAATCGCTTGGTTTCATGACAGCGACGGAGACGGCAAGGCCGACGTGCGACAGACATGGTTCAAAGGCTTTGCAGAGAATAATCCCCAGCTTCGAGCCAACCATCCTCGTTGGGGACTGGATAATCGGATTTACGTGGCGAACGGTTTACGTGGCGGCGTGATCACGGCTGATGCCCAAGCCTGGGGGCGTGAATTGCCGCCAGTGTCCATCAATGGTTTTGATTTCCGCTTCAATCCCGTTACGGGAGTGGCCGAACCGATCTCCGGTACCGGACAGTTCGGGCTGACGTTTGATGACGCCGGCCATCGCTTTGTGTGCAGCAATCGCAACCCTTGCCGCCAGATCTTGCTCGAGGACTACTACCTCAAACGCAATCCGCTGCTAGCGGTGAAGGATGTCGGCAGCGACGCCGTGCCGTCGGGGGCCGATTCTCACGTCTATCCGATCAGCCGTGCCTGGACGACCTCTACAACACACGCGGGACAGTTTACCGCAGCCTGCGGCGTCACGATGTATCGCGGTACCGCCCTGCCCTCCGAGTTCTACGGCAATAGCTTTACGTGCGAGCCTACCGGGAACTTGGTGCATCGCGAGATCCTGCGATTCAAAGGTGCCGAGTACTCTGCCGAGCCCAATACTTCCACGAGCGAGTTCCTGGCGTCTCCCGACGAATGGTTCCGCCCGGTGGATTTGGCCAACGGTCCGGATGGGGCACTGTATGTCGTCGATATGTACCGGGCTGTTATCGAACACCCGGAATGGGTCCCGGACGAATTGAAACATCGTCCTGATGAGCGTGATGGCAGTGATAAGGGCCGCATCTATCGTATTGTGTCGGCTGATCCCAAATTGGCTAAAAAACCGGCACTGTTTGCGGCCGATGTGACGGCGGCGACACTCGTGGAAAAACTGGCGGATGCCGATAGCTGGCCCGCAGAAACTGCGGCCCGTTTGCTGGCTGAAAAACAACACCCGGAGACCAACGGGCTGCTCGTGAAACTGTCCCGAGAATCCACCTCAGATGTGGGACGCTTACGTGCTTATCGGTTGCTGTCGAGTTTTGGTGTGACGGCCGAAGATGCGATCCACGCGATGCGCGATGCCTCGGCCAGCGTGCGCGAACAAGGCGTACTGTTGATGGAAGGCCAATTGGCCACCAATTCCGCGCTTCTGGCCCAGGCGTTGTTACTGGCGAATGATGCCAATCCGCGTGTCCGCTTTCAGACGGCGCTCAGCTTGAGTGCCGTGTCGACTCAACCACAAGTGATGGATGCGTTGGCGGGGATTCTGGCCCGCGATGCTGACGACGAATGGATTCGCCGCGCGGTCCTGATCGGCAGCGGTCAGACCCCGGCGAACTTGCTTCAGGCCTGGGTGAAGTTGCTGCAGCCGACCACTCCGTTGACTGCCGGCCAGGTGGCCAGCGTGCAGGAAATCGCCAATTTGATCGGCGCTCAACAGGATCCTGCGACCTTATCGAGCGCCCTGAAGACGATTCTGGAGTTCTCGCAAAGCCGCCTGCAATCGGCGGGGTTTCTGGGGCTGTGTCAGGGAATTCAACGACGCGGGAAAGCTCCGCAAACGGTATTCGCGGAAGTGCTCGGTCAGCAGCCCGAATTGGTACCGCTGCTGGGGCAGCTCTTCCAATCATCACTGGCCCGCGCGACCGAGCCTCAAATCGATGTGGCAGAACGTTTGGATTCCTTGGCGGTCCTGCAGTTTTCGGATTGGAAGTCGGTCGGTGAGTCGCTGCTGAAACTGGTGGCGACTGAAGAATCTCAAGAGTTATGTGCGAAGGGGATTGAGATTCTCGGCGGCTTTGACGATCCGTCGGTGCCGGAACGTCTGTTGGAAAGCTATGCCGTGCGAACCCCGGTGGTGCGGCGTGCCATCGTGCGGAACTTATTGAGAAACCCCGCCCGCATTCGCCTGTTGTTCCAAGCGATCAAGGACAAACAAATCAGTCCGGTGGAGCTTGATCCTGGCCAGGTGAAGGCCCTGACCAGCCATGCCGATATGGAGCTGCGGAAAGAGGCACTGGAAGTCCTGGCCTCAGCAGTGCCGCAGGATCGCAAGCTGGTGTTGGAGCAATATCAGGCGGCATTGAAGCTGACGGCTCAGCCGGAACGAGGCCGTCTGGTCTTCGAGAAGAATTGTGCGACTTGTCACCAGATCGGCAAGCTGGGTGTCGTTGTGGGGCCCGATATCGCCGACCTGCGAACGAAGACGCCCGCTCAAGTCTTGCTCGATATCCTGAGTCCGAATCAAGCGATCGACAATAACTATGTCAGTTACACGGTGATCACCAAGGATGGCCGCGTGGAGACGGGGTTCATCGCCGCCGAAACCGCGTCGTCCATCACACTCAAGCAACCCGAGAACAAGACGCAGCTGATCTTGCGGCAAGACATTGACGAGTTGAAATCGAACGGGATCTCGTTGATGCCCGAAGGGCTGGAGAAGAATATTTCTATCGAGCAGATGGCCGACTTGATTTCGTTCGTGAAGAACTGGCGGTACCTCAATGGGCAGGTACCGATCAAGGTTTCTCAGCCGTAATCATGGCAGATGGATGATTCACAATGCTGAATCGTGACGCGATTGTTGGGTGTATTCTGGGAACGGCGGTGGGGGATGCACTTGGGCTCCCCTATGAGGATCTCTCTTTCCGTCGCGGCCAGCGGCTCTTGGGGGAACCCGATCTGCATCGGCTGTTATTCGGCCGTGGCCTTGTTTCCGATGATACTGAGCATACTTGTGTCGTCGCGCAGGCGTTAATCCTGGCGGGCAACGATGAGTCGGCCTTCACCTATTATTTAGGCCGGCAGTTGCGCCGCTGGTTTTGGGCTCTCCCGACGACCGCGGGGATGGCGACGTTGCGGGCTGGAATGAAACTCTCATTGGGGGTGAGTCCTGCCCGCAGCGGAGTGTTCTCGGCTGGTAATGGTCCGTCCATGCGCAGTGCCATCCTGGGTGTCGCGATTCAGGATCTGGATCAGTTGCGGAAGTGGGTGAGTATTTCCAGCCGTGCGACGCATACCGATCCCAAGGCTGACTATGCCGCCTACGCCGTGGCATTAGCGGCTCACGATGCTGCTGCCGGGACACTGGGAACCGGTGACGACTATCTCGCTCGATTGCGGGTTGGCTTGCGCAACGAGGGAGCCTCCGAGCTGATTCAACTTTTAGAGCAGGCGGTGGCAAGTGCCCAGCGTGGTGAATCGCCACGGGAATTTGCATCTTCTCTCGGGCTCGCCCGAGGTGTTTCGGGGTACTGCTATCACACCGTGCCGGTGGCCCTGCAGGCGGTATTCCGCTACTCCGGTGATGTTCGTCGAGGAGTGCCAGATGTCATTCGCTGTGGGGGCGATACGGATTCTCTAGCAGCAGTCGTCGGATGCATTCTGGGGGCCCAGACCGGCCGGGCTGGAATCCCCGAGGAATGGTTGCGGGGGATTGTCGATCGGCCACGCAGTGTGCGGTGGATGGAACGACTAGCAGTTCAGCTGGGAGAAGTCCGTGAAACCGGTCATCCGCAGCGCGCATTGCGATTACCGATTGGAGAAATCATCGCGCGGAACTCGTTGGTCTTGTTCGTCATTCTCGGGCACGGCTTCCGGAGATGTCTGCCGCCTTACTGCTGAGTCGCCCCAACGCGTTTCCGAACCCCCACGAAATCCAATGTGTCAACCATTCTGGTGAGCTTGGGTTGGTGGATGGGAACTGTGGAAACTGGTGATGTTTGACGTACTACGGTTGGCACGAATTTTAGAGCTGCATGAGAAATCGTTCGCCCTGCTGCGATGGGTGCGGGCTTCGTTGAAGCAAGGGAAGATTTCATTCGCGGTCGTTCATCAATCCTCGGATACGGCGGGTGCGGCTGAGGAATGGATCCGACGGCACCTGGGCAATATTCCGGCTGAGGCTCGTCCGCCAGAGGACGACGTCGGGACGTTTGCGAAGCTGTTTGTGTCGTTTCTGGTCACTTCGTATCGTTTGAAGTCGAACTCGGTGCGGCTGGTCTCGCCGTGTGGATGTTACTGTTCGTATTGCTCCTATTTGCAAGCAGGTCCGAACTTGGAAGTGCGTACGCCGTCGAAGAAAGATTTCGCGACAGCTAGGGAGCTCAAGTGTATTTACTTGCGGGATCTGGTTCGGGATCAGTGTGGCAATGTGACTAATGAGCAGGTTGATTCGCTGCTCTCACGCCGTGATCTGTGCGAAGAGATTTCCCAAGCAACTTGGGGGAGGGAGCTCTTACGCCGGTCTGAATACACGAGCCAGGGGGAGGCAGTGTTCGCGTTGTGGCGCGAGTTCGCGTGGCAGAATGGCTCAGCGAAGCGAAAGTTCAAAGTGACGGCGCGGAGTCTGATGGCTGCTGAGCAGACACTTGTGGCAGCGCTGGTCGAGCGGCCAGCAGCGGGGTAAGAGAGTCTGGCGGACAGATGGGCCAGCGCAATCCGCCCAACAGCCCGGTCGTGGGGGAACGGCGGGGCTGTTGGCACGTGCGAGTGTCCATGACTGGCCCATAAGATTTGCGCACCGGTCAAGGTTGACCCAGATGCTGCGTGCGGTGCAACGTGTCTTACGGTCGTGTCACAGAGTGCAGAACTTCCTCATGCGGCACATTCGTGCGTGCCGACATAGTAGGTACATCCTGAGTTTCAAGTTCAAACTGAGCCGGCACCACGAGCTTGGTCGCATCCTGCCCGGCAACGGGTTGCCAGTGGCGATCAAACTGTTGAAATGTGGCGCTGAAACCAGGGGGTTCCTGATTGTGAAATCCGGGGGACATGCAGCCTCCGAGCAGCAGTGTGCCGCTGACAAGTACCCAACTTGTCGTCACGGCCATTTTCCGATCCATGGTAATTCATCTCCATTCATGGGACTGGTCTTCAACCAAGTAGACCTTCACACCCTCTTCATCGACTTGAAGAGCGAGACCCCGTGCCCCCAATCCGCTCACGATTTGGGAATTCCATCACTCACCTATCTAAAATGAGTGTTACGGGTTTCGCACAAAGTTGCCCACTTACGGAAGCTCGTCGGAGTATACGGACCTTGAGGTTGCCGTAGCCTGACCTACCGAGTTGGGTGAGTTGGAATGGATGGGGCGTGCGCATTCAGGTCGCCCCAATGCACAGTGTTGGAGTTGCGTTACGCCAAGGTCTTTCAGCCCGGAGGGCTCGACGTCGGTAGCCAGAGGTGTGAGCCTCTGGGGCGAGAAAACGCCCCGATTTTGCGTATTCCGCCCCGGAGGGCTACGCTGTAAAGGATTTTGGAATGTGAATTCTCAAGGGATTTTGAATTTGGTGGTGTTTCGTAGCATTGGGAGGGTGAGGCTCCTGCCGAACCGCTTGGTCTACTGGGTGCAGAAAGACTTAGCGGTTTGGCAGGAGCCTCACCCTCCCAGAATCCTTCAGGGTGTTGTCCGGAGGGGCCGGCGTCTCTTGGGCGGAATCAATAGCAATTGCCCTCCAGAGGTTTACACCTCTAGCTACCGACGTCGAGCCCTCCGGGCTGTGGCCCAAGCCAACAGAAGCCGTACCGCTTCAAAACGGGCATTTCACCGTTGTTTGACCGTCACTGCGGAACTTGCCTTGAGATTTTGCTCTAATAGGAGGATCAAAACCCGACTCAGGAGAGGCGGGCTACGGCACGAGTCGGGAAAAAAATTGGCAGCGATAGGTTGCGGATCGAGTTTTAATGGCGTGCGAAATTGGGAATGATTTGAAGCGTGCGGCGGAGATTCTTCGTCGTGGTGGGTTGGTGGGGATGCCGACTGAGACGGTTTACGGTCTCGCGGCGAATGCGTTTGATCCCCAGGCGGTGGCGCGGATTTTTGCCGCGAAGGAACGTCCTGCGTTTGATCCGCTGATCGTGCATGTTCCGGATGTGAGCTGGATGCCGCGCGTGGTGGCCGAGTTTTCTGATCTGGCACGGCGACTGGCAGATCGATTCTGGCCGGGGCCGTTAACCCTCGTGCTGCCCAAGACGGCGGCGGTGCCCGATCTGGTGACCTCGGGGTTGCCGGACGTCGGCGTGCGAATCCCGGGGCATCCTCTGGCGTTGGAATTGTTGCGGGTCGCAGACTGTCCGATTGCTGCTCCCAGCGCGAACCTGTTCGGTCGCATCAGTCCGACGACTGCGCAGCATGTCGCCGAGCAACTGGCGGATCGCGTCGATTATATTCTCGACGGCGGTCCTTGCGGCGTGGGAGTGGAATCCACGGTGGTGCGTTTGTCGCCGCGTCCGTGCCTGCTGCGGCCGGGGGGCGTCTCCGTCGAAGATCTCACGCAGATCGCTGGTCCGTTGGAAATCCTGGCGTCGACCGATCACCCGGGGGACGTTGCGCAGGTGGCTCCGGGGATGTTGCCGCAGCACTATGCTCCACGCACACCCTTGATCCTGAACCCGGGCAATTGGCAAGCCTTACAGGGGCGGTGGGGCGTGCTGTGCTTTCAGCAGTTGCCAGCGAGGCGCGAGTTTGCGGCTCAAGAGATCCTCTCACCGCGTGGAGATCTGCCGGACGCAGCGGCGAATTTCTTCGCCGCCTTGCGCCGGTTGGATGCGTTGAACTTAGATGGGATCGTGGCCGAAACGTTTCCTGAAGCGGGTTTGGGGCGTGCCCTGAATGATCGCTTGCGACGTGCGGCAAGCGGTCATTCAGCCCCTCCAGTGGGACCTTAATCAGGCCTCAATGATCTGCTCGCGGATGGCATACCGGGTGAGATCCACCCGGTCATGAATCCCCAGTTTGTTCATGATCCGATATTTGTGGCTATCGACAGACTTCTGCGACAGGTGCATCAGTTTAGCGACTTCCTTCACACTAGCGCCACGAGCCAGATGGCGTAAGACTTCCAGCTGGCGAGCCGTTAAGTCGGCTGCCGCCTGGTTGATCTTCAGCGTGTAGCTGTTCTGCTCGCTGTTAAAATCCAGTCGCGACCGGATCAACTCAGAAAACACCGGATGCCCTGCCGCGACAGCCTGGATGGCGTCGATGACGGCCGACAGGGGCTCGGTTTTCAGAACGTAGCCATTCGCTTTGACTTGAATGGCATGTGCCAGCAGGATGTCTGATTGCAGGCTGGTCAGGATCAAAATCTTGAGCTGCCGGTGCCGGGCTCGCAAGTCGTTGATCGACTCGAAGACGCCACGGCCAGGGACTTCCATATCTGCCACGATAACATCAGGCTGCAACTCGTCGACAAGGCGAATGCCATCATCCGAGTTCAACGCGGTTCCTACGACACTGATTGTCAGTTCCGAATTCAGGCGATCTCGCAAACACTCCAGCATCAGTTGTTGCGAATCGATGAGCACGACACGGATCTTCGAAACGGTCTCCATGCATTGGGTTCCCTCGCGTGCTGGCCCGCGCACGAGTCTGTGCAATTGTTAAGTCATAAAGATGCGGCCAGATGATACAGCCCGAAGTCGAGATTTCTCTCTTCGGAGTATCAGTCAATTGACCATTCCGTGCCCTCTTGAAAAAAAGCAGCTGGCTGGAATTGAGTAATTTCCCTCCAGATTCCAATCCACCTGTGCGGATTATTTTATCGCTCTAAGTCAAAAAGAACACCCCGACATACGATCATAAGTATTTGCGGCGTTGCGGCCCGCGACTCTAATGTCGGCCCAATTCAAGAATCCCCAGTTGGACTTATAGCGTTGCGAGGCGAGGTTGAGGAGTCCCAAACAGGATATAAAACACCTTACGCCAGCACTTAGTTATGAACTGGGGGAAACGCCTCGCCGGCGCGACCAAGGCCTTTGGTTTCTGTGCTTGAAGATTTTTTGTCTTGATTGTTGTGGCCTGCATCGAAATGGCGTGACGTTTTTCTCGCCGCGCTGAAGTTTTCGAGATCGACATTTCCAGGCGATGATCTTTGGTCAGGTCGCTCAATCGGTCCCGATATCCGCCGATTGTTTAGCGGACGGCAACTATTGGACGGTACCATTGTTGTCGCGGCCCATCGGCAGATGCCAATGTTGCTTTTTTGCATCATTGATGTGCGAGGCACGAGTGACCGCGAATACCGGTCCGACACACTGTAATGCCATCATCTGGTCCGGATTAATGCGGTCTCAGGGGAGCCCAGATTCAAGAATCAGGGTCTGCTCTATGCTGCTTATCGAACATATGAAGCAATATTATTCTAGTGTTCGTAAGAATATTGCGACCTGTGTGAATATTTGATCAGGAAGCTTAGGTTGGACGGCCCCTAATCATCTGCCGTCCGAGCAATGGCGCTGCGTTCTACCGGCGCTGAGTCTTGGGCTCGGGCTGGGAGATCTGGAGCGGGGCGTCAGTCCTGCTCAGCGGATTCGCTTTGTCCGTAATGGCGATCTCGGTCGGTAGTCGACGGCCGATGATGACTTCGCATTCTGGCCGCGGTCGTTGATTGCGATCGCAGTTGACTCGCGCGATTTCTGTCCAGGCGAAAGGCAGCGGCTTGTGCTTGGAGTTCATGGCGTCGAGACAGAAATAATCGAGTTCTGGGGCCACTTGGCTAGCATCGGTGGGCCAGGTGAGAGGCGTGATTTCCTCGTCGAAATGGTACGAGAACAGGTGATGCACCACGCCGAAACTGGCGAGCGCCTTAGGCTGTGGCAGCAGTTGTTTGGCGCGTTCGACGTCGGTCGCGGCGTCGCGGCTGTTGGCGACTTGGTAGGACATGATTGGTCCGACGTAGATCGCCCCGATCAGGCAGGCCAGCGCGGCAACGCATGTCTGCGGTCGTGTCTTCCAGAAACTCAACCAGCGAGGCAGCCCTGCCCCGGCTGTTTGAGCACCCTGTTCGATCACGTAGCCACACAACAGTGCAAAACAGGGAAACAGCGGCATGAAGTACCGCGTGCGGGCTTCCGGCGGGATCCAGACGGAGGGAAAGGCAATGGCGATGCAGCCCACCAGATAGAGCAAGGGCAGGCGTGCCCCCTGAATTCGTTCGCGAAACCCGCGATGCCCATAAGCCAGCAATAAAATCGACCAGGGAAAGAGACACCCGACGACAATCTCGAAGGGGAACAGCGTCAGGTGTGAAGCGATCGTGGCCCAATGGGTGTTTTCAAACCGTTTGGCAACTTCGGACAAATATACATACGAGACTTTTTGCTGGCCTAACGCCATTGAGAACGGGATCTGCCAGGCGCCGACGATTGCCAGAAACACAGCAATTCCAGCGGCGTGCGACCAGCTGACGGCCCACCGCCAGTTGCGTGTTAATAACAGAAACAGGCCGATGCCCCCGACGAAATAGACGGGAGCTTGCGGGCCTTTGGTCAGCGTGGCTGCTGCGGCCAGGGCATAGGCGACGGTCCACAGCGGCCAATGATTCCAGCGGAGCAGCACTCCCATATGCCAGACCAGCAATGCGGCACTCAGGAGCAACGTGAAGATCGCTTCCGTCTCCCCGAGGCGACCGAGCTGTAGGACTTGGGCAAACGTGGCGTACATCGCACCAGCGGTAAAAGCCCCCGTGCGTGACATCCAGCAGCGCCCATAAGCGTAGACCAGCAGAACGGTCAGCAGCGTGGCCAGGACACTGGGAAGTCGGACGGCGACAGCGTCGACGCGGCCTCGTATTTCACCGACCATGGCGACGACCCAATACTGCATCGGGGGACGGCTCAGGCGCGGCAAACCTTGAACGCGGGGGACCAACCAGTCGCCGCTGTGTACCATCTCCCACGCAATTCGGCCGCGCCGCGATTCCTCACCACGGATCGAGAGATCGGTCAACCGTGTGGCGTAGAGACACAGAACCAGGATGAGTAACCAGCCGAGCTCGCGCTCGAAGTAGCGACTCCAGCCGGAAGGTGTTGTTTCGCAAGTTGTACTGGTCTGTAGCTCGGCCATTTCGCGTCCCTGCGAAGCAAGATTCGATTCCCGTCGACAATCAGCGCGTATTATGTTGATGATCGTCCGCAGCGGAAGGCCAATCCGATCTTGACCGGTTTAGAGCCCACCTCGTATAAGCGCCGGCGCGGAGCCCCGAGTTGTTGTTCGCTTCATCCGCTGAACGCGATCGGCATCCCGCGTGAAAAATGATTCCGACCTGTGTCTGAAAAACGTGCAGTTCGCGGAGCGAACAACGACTCTGGGCTCAATGAATTCGCGATTCCATGGAAGGTGAGCTGTGTCCAAAACGATCGACAGTCTTGATGGTTTGGGGGAAGCTGGCTCGGCGGGTCTTCGCGGCGAACGTCCGGAGGCCCTGCGGGAATATGCCCCGGTTCCTGCTCCTTTGAGTTGGCCGAATCAGAACTGGTCGCGGCAGAGCCCTGCCCTGGGCTCTGGTGCGGCATCTCGAACGTTGCCTCGGCGTCTCGTCGCCTGGGGTGGTGTGGGCTTGATCCTCGCGGCCGCCGTGGCGTTGCTGTGGTTCTCGGTGCTTCGGGAACGCCTGATTGTGAAACGCTGGGGGACCGTGGTTCCCGGCAAGATTTACCGCAGCGGTCAGATTTCTCAATATTTAATCCGGCCGACACTGCAACAGCATCACATCAAGCATATCATCTGTATGACTTCACTCGATCCCCAGGATGTCGATCAGCAGGTGGAGCTGGCGACGGCCAAGGAACTCGGAGTGGAATGCAAGTTTTTCCCTCTGAACGGTCGCGGTCAAGGTAAGGTCGAGAATTTTACCGGAGCCGTGGTGTCGCTCGCCCAGAGTGCTAAGCAAGGCGAGCCGGCACTGGTGCATTGCCATGCTGGAGCACAGCGGACG
>JAZKFE010000241.1:24243-39164 GCA_040386595.1 Planctomycetota bacterium
CTACCGCTTGTTGATGGAAGGTCGCTCACCGGAGTTTGTCGTCGACGAACTGCAGCAGTATGGTTGGAATCCGAACCGCGATCAGGTGTTGTTGGAATACGTGAATGCTCATTTAGAAGAGGCTGCCGTGGAATTGGTCACGGCGGGATGTCTGGAAAAAGTTCCTCAGCCGCTGCCGGTCTTGCGCTGAACCTGGCCTGTCGCTGAATCGAAAGACGATGGGAGTGACGACAATGGCCGCACGCTGGCGCGTTTTGCTAACCGATCGGGCGTGGCCTGATTCGTCGATTGAGAGAGAGATTCTGGAGGCGGTGGGGGCCGAAGTGGTCGAACCGCCCGATACCGACGAGGCCACGCTGGCGAAGCTGGCGGCGACGGTGGATGCGATCGGGACGAACTGGGCGCAGGTAACCGCCCGCGTGATTGAGGCGTGTCCCAACTGCAAGATCGTGGCTCGGTTTGGCATTGGTCTCGATAACATTGCCGTGGACTACGCGACGCAACAGGGCATTCCTGTGACGAATGTCCCGGATTATTGCGTGACGGAAGTGGCCGAGCACACTCTGGCGTTGTTGCTGGCGGCCGCACGAAACATTGGATATTTCCAGCTCCGGACCAAAGCGGGCGAGTATTCGCTGACCACCGCCCCGCCCATGCGGCGCGTGTCGGGACAGGTTTTGGGATTGGTGGGCTTAGGGCGAATTGGTGCTGCGGTGGCAGAACGAGCCGCGGCGTTGGGAATGCAGGTCCTGGCGCATACAGCTTCCGGGTTGTCTCGTGATTCTGCGGTGCAGATGGTCACGTTGGAAGAACTTCTGCGGGCCAGCGATTACGTGTCACTGCATGCCCCCTTGACCCCGGCGACGCGCGGGATGATCGGCACAGCGCAGTTGGAACTGATGCGACCCACCGCATGGTTGATCAATACCTCACGCGGTCCGTTGATTGATACGGCGGCGCTGTGGCAGGCGTTGCAGCAAAATCAAATTGCAGGCGCGGCACTCGATGTCTTTTCGCCCGAACCACCCGACCTCAACGAGCCGCTGTATCGCGATGAACGAGTCATCGTCACGCCCCATGCGGCCTTCGTGTCCCAGGAATCGTTGAGCGATTTACGCCATCGAGCAGCCACTCAAATTGCGGCGGCATTGACCGGAAAACGCCCAGAACACGTGGTGAATCCGCAAGTGTTGGCCGAGTAAATCTGCGTATTGTGCGTTTGAAAAGTCCCGAAGGGACGGCAGAATTTATCCGTGGGCGCAAGCCCACGGACCACATTTTTTACGAAACCAAGCCCTGAAAGGGCGACACTAATGAGTCTACAGAGTGTCGCCCTTTCAGGGCTTGGAGTCAATTTTTGAGTAGTCCGTGGGCTCACGCCCGCGGCTAGATTCTGTCGTCCCTTCGGGACTGCGGAAGAACGCCACCGCAGAGAATTCGGAGAGCGCAAAAAAAGAAGCATCCGGCTCGCGCCGAATGCTTCTCTGAGAAAATCTCTCAATTTGGGCGTCGCTTACGCTTCCATCCGCAACAAACTGTTCGGACGGACGCAGTCGACGAAGTAACGTTTCTTTCCGGCGGGGCCTTCTTCGACCAGACCGTGGATGTCGGTATCGAAGCCCGGGAAGCGTTCGTTGAACATCCGGGCGAATTTCAGGTATTCGACAATCGTCTTGTTGAACCGTTCGCCGGGAATCAACAAGGGAATTCCGGGGGGATACGGTGTCAGCAATACGGCCGTCGCCCGACCTTCCAGTTGGTCAATTTCGACGCGATCGATCTCTCGATGTGCCATCATGGCGAACGCGTCAGACGGCTTCATGGCGGGTTGCATCACCGAGAGGTACATCTCGGTGGTGACGCGGGCCACGTCGTTCGTCTTGTAGGTATCGTGGATCTGTTGGCACAGATCTTTGAGGCCGGTCCCTTCATAACGCGGATGCTGCTGGCAGAATTCGGGCAGAATACGCCACATCGGCTGGTTCTTGTCGTAGTCATCCTTGAACTGCTGCAAGGCACTCACCAGCGTGTTCCAACGGCCCTTGGTAATGCCGATCGTGAACATGATGAAGAACGAATACAGCCCGGTTTTCTCGACAATAATGCCGTGCTCGACCAGGTAACGGGTCACGATCGACGCGGGGATGCCCGTCTTGGCAAATTTTCCGGAGACGTCCAGACCTGGCGTAATGACGGTCGCCTTGATCGGGTCGAGCATGTTGAAGCCGGGGGCCAGATTGCCGAAGCCGTGCCATTTGGCGTTGGCCTTCAGCATCCAGTCGTCACGTTCCCCGATGCCATCGTCGGCCAGCTTCTCGGGACCCCAGACTTTGAACCACCAATCTTTGCCCCATTCCACTTCGACCTTACGCATGGCGCGGCGGAAGTTGAGGGCCTCCAGGATCGATTCTTCAACGAGAGCCGTGCCTCCGGGAGGTTCCATCATGGCAGCGGCAACGTCGCACGACGCGATAATCGCGTACTGCGGCGACGTGGACGTGTGCATCAGATAGGCTTCATTGAAGATGTGCCGATCCAGCTTTTGCGTTTCCGATTCGCTCACCAGGATCTGCGACGCTTGCGAAATGCCCGCGAGCAGCTTGTGAGTGGAATGCGTGGCGAAGATCACCGTTTCCTTGGTCCGGGGGCGATCTTTGCCGATGGCATGCATGTTCTTGTAGAACTCATGGAACGTGGCATGCGGCAGCCAGGCTTCATCGAAATGCAACGTACCGATCTTGCCGTCGAGCAACCCCTTGAGCGTCTCGACGTTGTAGATGATGCCGTCGTAAGTGCTTTGCGTGATCGTCAGGATGCGCGGCTTGCGATCCGGGTGTTTGGCCAGGGCTTCGCGAGCAAACGGGTTGGCTTCGATCTTCTTCTGGATGTTTTCCAGCTTGAATTCCTCGAGAGGAATCGGGCCGATCAAACCCAGATGATTGCGGGTCGGTGTCAAGAACACCGGGACCGCGCCTGTCATGATGATGGAGTGCAGGATCGACTTATGGCAGTTGCGATCGACGACGACGATGTCACCGGAAGCCACCGTCGAGTGCCAGACCATCTTGTTCGACGTTGAGGTTCCATTGGTGACGAAGAAGCAATGGTCGGCATTAAAAATACGCGCCGCATTGCGTTCGGACGCCGCGACTGGGCCGGTGTGATCCAGCAACTGGCCGAGCTCTTCGACCGCGTTGCAGACGTCAGCCCGCAACATGTTCTCACCAAAGAACTGGTGGAACATCTGGCCGACGGGGCTCTTGAGGAACGCCACGCCGCCCGAGTGACCAGGGCAATGCCACGAATAGGAACCATCTTGTGCGTAATGCACCAGAGCTCGGAAGAATGGCGGTGCCAGACTGTCGGTGTAGGCTTTGGCCTCACGGATAATATGGCGAGCTACGAACTCCGGCGTATCCTCGAACATATGGATGAAGCCGTGTAGCTCACGCAGAATATCGTTGGGGATATGGTGCGAGGTGCGGGTTTCGCCATAGAGGTAGATCGGGATTTCCGAGTTCTTGAATCGGATTTCCTTGATGAAGGCGCGAATATTCACGATCGCCGGATCGTTCTCCGGTCCCGGTGTGAATTCCTCGTCGTCGATCGAAATAATAAACGCCGAGGCGCGACTCTGCTGCTGTGCGAACTGGGATAGGTCACCGTAACTGGTTACCCCCAGCACTTCCACCCCTTCAACCTCCATCGCGGCGGCCAGTGCCCGAATTCCCAATCCCGAAGTGTTCTCAGAACGGAAATCCTCGTCAATAATGACGATGGGAAACCTAAACTTCATTGCGATTCTCCGGTGACACGCCTTGATGGCCACAAACAATTCTGGGCCAGACGCAAGGCGTCAATCCAGCCCTGGACATATTGAATGCGGATCCACTCCCGAATTTGCCGCAACATGTTACCTCATGAGAACTCGGCCGTCTGTCCCTACGAGGTCATTTTTTGGAGGAACCCGGAACATGGTTTTTCTGACCCCTTCGCGTTTGCGATGTCATATGACGCCTGGCTGATGTAATCGCTGGCCGACTTTGAGAGGTCAACCTGAAGCGACAGTTGGGTTTGGTTCTATCGTCTGCCTGAGTTCTTTTACAGGATGTCAAAATTTTAACTGTTGCGGACAGGCGTTTTCCGACTGCAATACTTTCCGAAAGCGGACGTAAGCCCTTGCTACTCGGTGGATTCTGACTTCCGAACCAGAGAGGTGTCCCCCATCTGGATCTGTGGTTGGGTCTTGGGGTGAGCATTGTTTCCCCGCAACACACTCGCCATGATATGGTGAATGATAGTCAGTTTGGCATGAGCATCTGTATCAGATACGGATGACTCATCGCATTTTCATGAATGAGACATTCGGAGAATCGGGGCAGCGTAGTGATTGAGCGTGCGGAATCTTCTTCAGGATCAGTTCAGATGCAAAAAGTCTTAGTTGTTGACGACGATCGCACCGTGTTGCACATGGTTCAGAAGTCGCTGCAAGAGGACATGGTCGTCTTGACCGCCCGAAGTGCCGAAGAAGCCCTGTCGACGGTTGCGGCTGAACGTCCCGACGTTGTCTTGCTGGATATCATGCTGCCCGGAATGTCCGGCTTGGAAGTTTTTAAGCAAGTCCAGGCTTTGGATCGCCGGCTGCCGGTGATCTTTATCACTTCCGAGGCAGGGAGTGAAACCACGATCGAGGCCATGCAGCTGGGGGCGTACGATTACGTTGCGAAACCCCTCGATCTGCCGCAGCTGAAGGCGCTCGTCACCAAAGCGTTGGAAACGCGGCGGTTGATGAATGTGCCCGTCGCAATTCCCATCAACAACGCCCCGGTTGGTGAAGGGGACGTATTCGTCGGCCGCGGTTCACAGATGTTGGAAGTTTTCAAATCGATCGGCCGCGTCTCGCGACAAAACGTCACGGTGCTCATTCGCGGTGAAAGCGGAACCGGTAAAGAACTGGTCGCGCGGGCGTTGTATCAACACAGCGGCCGTCGTGAGCAGCCCTTCATGGCTGTGAACTGTGCCGCGTTGTCCGACACTTTGCTGGAAAGTGAACTCTTCGGCCACGAAAAGGGTTCTTTCACAGGAGCCGAACGTCGCCGGGTAGGCAAGTTCGAACAATGCAGCGGCGGAACTCTGTTTCTCGATGAAGTCGGTGATATGTCGCCGTTGGTTCAAAGCAAGGTGTTGCGCATCTTGCAAGAACAGCGGTTCGAACGCGTCGGCGGAAATGAGACCATTCAGACCGATGTGCGGCTGATTGCGGCGACCAACCGCAACCTGGAAACCATGGTTGAAGGCAACGAATTCCGTTCTGATCTGCTGTATCGGCTGAATGGCGTCACCATCAATTTGCCCCCTCTGCGCAAACGCCCGGACGACGTCCCTCTGCTGCTGCAGCACTATCTGTCCCGCGCGGCACGTGATCTGGACAAGCCGGAAATCGAAGGCATTTCGCCCGAGGCCCTAGAAGTTCTTAGCCGCTATTCCTGGCCGGGTAATGTGCGGGAATTGCAAAGTGTGATGCGGCAGACCGTGCTGCAGACGACGGGTACGGTTATCGTTCCCGAATTTCTGCCCCCAGAGGTACGCGGCGGAACCTTGGGGACTCCGGCGGCTGTCGTGAACGACGGCTTGCCCGCGTCCGATCTGCGGGTGTTTGTCGAGGGACAGTTGCAGGCCGACACGACCGATCTCTATGCGAAGACGGTCGAAATGATGGAGCGATTCCTGTTCACGCGAGTGTTGCAGGCGACGGACGGCAATCAGTCGCGAGCCGCTGAGATCCTGGGAATCACGCGTGGCAAGGTCCGCGATCGTATTGCTGCGTTCAATATCCAATTGGACAAGAATGTGTCGATCGACGGCGAATCCGATTAGTTTTTCAGCCTGGCACCCAAGTCACCCAGGTTCTTGAATCTGGGTGACCGGAGCGAACAAGAGGTTTCGGCTTCCTCGGTTCCGCATCAGAAGTTGGCTGGCACTAAGTTTGTTCTTCATAGGCGAGCGTCCAGCGTGAGCTGGATGGTTTTTGGACGCTGTCCGCAACCATTCATTTTGGTCTTGGGATGAGGCAAAATCTGCCCCCCGCGTTTTGATGATTGCCCCGCATCGCCGTCGAGTCGCGAACAATCATTCGACGGCAGTCGCACTCTCACTTGGGCTCGCGCGTCACCGTCTGATGACGCCCTCTTTTACCCCTCTTAGGGCCACTCGCCGCATCCCGCGGTGATTCACGATCTTCCGCGCTGCGCTTCGAACGACCGCGAGAAGATGCTCTGATCCAGATAAAAACCGACTTTCAGCGAATGTGCGTGTGGTCTTGTTTTTTTAAGTGCTGTTGCTGGAGTGCTTTATGGATATTTTGTGGGTTCCGGGACGATTTGGCACGATCCGTGCCTAATAGATCATTTATCGCGTTGGAAGTTTCACTCTTGTTAGTTCAGTTTTGGGATGAACCATGAATTTGTCCGAGAGGCGTTTCTTAAATCCAGAAGGTGTGGCCATTTTTTCTGCAGCGCTGTTGGCTGCGGCTTCCTTTGGCGGATGCGAGAAGAAGGAGAAGGTCTTGGACGTGCAAGCACCCGGCTTCAATTTGGAGATCAATAAAACGACCTCTAGTACGGGTGATAAAAATATCGAGATCAAGTCGGGTGGCGAAGATCAGATCGAGATTGATGCTACTCACAAGAAGGCTGTGCCTGAGAATTAAGTCTCAGAGATGACACGGCAAATGACGGCTATGAGGCCATTACCATTTCAAACAAATTCGATCGTCGCTGAGAAATTAAAGGAGAATTGCCATGTTAAGCTGGGCACTAACATTTTTGGTCATCGCATTGATTGCCGCAGTCTTGGGTTTGGGCGGTATTGCTGGTACCGCAGCTTGGATTGCCAAAGTGATCTTCGTGGTCTTCTTGGTTTTGTTCGTCGTTTCGCTGGTTGCCGGGCGCCGCGCCAGAATCTAGCGGGGCTATCTCAAAATATCGTTCAACGGCGGGTGGATGGCTTATTTGCCGTCCCCTGCCGTTGTTCCATTGAGCAGAATCCATTGATTCAAAATTTGTTTGATGATATTACGACCTTCGTGGTAGGGAATTTACCTCGGAAGGCGGGAGTCTTAAGGGGCACGTAGGCTATGAAACCGCTATTAATTTTGGTGGTCATCGGATTATTGATGGTCTTGGCTGGATGGTTGACGTTTGGCCGAAACGGGAATCAGACTTCGATCAATATTGAGACCAAGAAGATCGAGCACGATACCGAACGGGTCATCGACAAAGGTAAAGAACTGCTGAAAAAAGTGGAACACAGCGCTCAAGGAGCGGGTGGAAACTCCGGCAATTAGCATTGCGGTTCCCCGGGTGAGCGGCGATGTGAGTGCGGTGCATGTTCGCGGTATGAGTTGTTTTGCTGCAGCCCAACAGCCCGGAGGGCTCGACGTTGGTTAGTTTTCTCACACCAGAGGCTCACTCCTCTGGCTACCGACGACGGGCCCTCCGGGCCGAGAAATATTTTAATACCACAACTTCAACTTCAAACTCGCACTTCGAACTTGTCTGCGGCAGATCAATTCGCTTCGAATCAAAAAACTAAAATCTTCCAAATAACGTGCCCTATGCCACTCTGCTTCTGAATACCCCACCGTATCTGTTTAATGAAAAACGGTGCTCCACGTGTACTCACGAGATGAAAGATTACAAGCCATCTTTGAGTCCGCACCTCATGCGGTCGTGAGTGTCGATCCGTCTGGTTCTATCCTAGATTGGAATCAGCGGGCGGGCGAATTGTTTCGCTGGAATAGCGAGGGGGTCGTCGGAAGATCACTGGCAGAGTTGATCATCCCCGCCGACGAATCCGATCGGGTCTCCCCCGCTTTACAGCACGACACGGCATCCGTTGCCAAGTCGCAACGGAGTCGCTGGTCGCCAATTCCGGCGATTGATCAAACGGGGCAAAAGTTCGCTGCGGAAATCGCGGTGCAGCCTGTGCCCCTGCCCCAAGGTTTGACTTATGCCGTTTTTCTGCGCGAGACCGTTTGTGCTCCTGTGATCGCAGATGCTGCATTTGAGACCGTGAATGACGGGCACACATCAAATCCCGAGCTGCGGTTGCTCGAAGAATTACTGCAACTCTCGGCGGGAGAGACGTTCGAAGATCTGTTGGAACATGGTCTGCGGATCATGTGTGATGTCACCGGCTGGCCCGTGGGGCAGGCTTGGTTACCCGATCCGACTGGGGACGTATTGTCCTCATCGAATCTCTGGCATGTGTCGGACGATCCACGATATGCGACTGTTCGTACCGATCTCCATCGCTCACAGGTGCGTCGTGGTGAGGATTTGGCGGGCCGGATTTGGGAATTGGACGCACCGTTCGGGAGTTCCGATATTGGGACTGACCCGGGCACTGACCAGTTGCGACATTTGCAGGAGTCTGGCTTGCACGGGGCCTTTGGCTTCCCGATTCATGTGCAGCATCAGACGGTCGCCGTACTGTTGTTCTTCTCGTCGACCAGTATTGTTCCCGAACCACGGTTGTTGCTGTGGGCTCGGACGCTCGAAAATCAATTGGGGCGAATGCTGGAACGGCGGCAGTGGGAGTTGGGGCGTCGGCAGCTCGCCGCGATTGTGGATTCCTCTTACGACGCAATTATCGGGAAATCACTGGACGGCACGATCACCAGCTGGAATGCCGGGGCCGAGGCGACCTATGGCTATACCGCTCGGGAAGCAATCGGGCAGTCGGCTCGTATGCTCATTCCGGAACAATTCGGGCACCACGAGCCGGAACTGGCCGATGTGGCCCGCTACGGTCGGCAATTCAATCAGTTTGAGACCATCCGTCGTCGCAAGGATGGCCGCAAGATTGATGTCACGATGACCGTCTCACCCATTCGCGATGCCGCGGGGCATGTCGTCGGGACATCCAGTATCGAACGAGATACAACACATCGCCGTCGGCGCGAAGAAGAGTTGCGGCAGGCGACTCGGGCTGCTGAAGTTGCCAGTAAAACGAAGAACGAATTCCTGGCCAATGTCAGCCATGAACTCCGCACGCCGATGAATGCGATCATTGGCATGGTGGATTTGTCGCTGGCGACCGACGGCATGGTTCCGAACGTGCGCGATTACCTGGAAACGGCCAGTGAATCGGCTCACGTACTGCTGTCGTTGTTAGACGACTTACTCGATTTCTCTCGCATGGAAGCCGGGCATTTTGAGCTGGATCCGCAGCCCTTCAGTATCCGTCAGACGCTCGAAGAAGCGATGCGGATTCTCTCGTTGCGGGCTCATGAACGCGGTTTGGAATTGGCCTGTGATGTGCAGCCAGACGTTCCCGATCGTTTGGAAGGTGATGCTCGTCGGATTCGTCAGATCGTGATGAATTTGGCTGGCAACTCGATTAAGTTCACCGAGCAAGGTGAAGTTGTCGTTCGCGTGTCGGTCCAGTCACGCCACGATTCCGAAGTGGAGTTGCTGATCAGCGTCCGCGACACGGGGATCGGCATCGCTCAGGAAGATCAGAATCGGATCTTTGCCCCGTTCACGCAGGTTGATGCATCAACCACGCGTCGCTTTACCGGTACCGGATTAGGGCTATCGATCTGTCGCGAGCTGACCGAACGCATGGGAGGCAAGATCTGGCTGGAAAGTCGCCCCGGCGAGGGGACGACCTTCTATTGCACGCCGCGGTGCCGGGTTCTGCCGATCCTGCATAATGAAGACGAAGCGGTTGTTCGTGAACTGCATGATCTGCAGGTGCTGATCGTCGATGACAACGCGACCAATCGTCGGATCTTGGAACAGTCTCTACACAGCTGGTCGATGAAACCGCTGGCCGTCGCGGACGGTGATACCGCGCTGCGGCAAATTGAGCAGGCTGTTCGCGAGGGGCACCCCTATCCTCTGCTGATTGTGGACGGGTTGATGCCGGTTCTCGACGGATTCACCTTGATTGAAACGCTGCAAGATCGCGGGCTGGCGGCGGGGGCTAAGATCCTGATGTTGTCACCCGCTGATCGTAATACGTTTGAGGATCGCTGTCGAAATCTTCCTGTCAACGCGTATCTGGAGAAGCCGGTTTCACAATCGTTGTTGCTGGACGCCATCATGACGGCATTGCGCGGCCCGCAATTGCGTCACGGTGCAGTGGAGAAGATCTCCGCGACGCCACTCGCGTTGAACATTCTGGTCGCCGAGGATACTCCTGCCAATCAGCGTGTGGTCCAGGTCATTCTGGAACGCCGGGGGCACCGTGTGAATATTGCCCACAACGGCCGAGAAGCGATTGATCTGCATGAGCGAGAGCCTTACGATATCATCCTGATGGACGTGCAGATGCCGACCATGGATGGATTGCAGGCGACCGCCGTGATTCGCAGTCTGGGTGATGAATTGTCGCACGTGCCGATCATCGCCATGACGGCCCATGCGATGCGCGGGGATCGTGAACGTTGCCTGGCGGCGGGCATGACCAGTTACATCTCGAAACCCATTGATGCGAATCAGCTGGTTAAACTGGTGGAACGGGTTTCTCGAGAGCACCGGCACTCACGGGGACCTTGGAATCCCGTACCACACAGCCGACCTCTGACGAGCCCGTCGGAATCCTTGACTATGCCTCACGATTTCGTACAGGTGATGGCCGATGCACCGGCAGCAGTTCCCGCGGGCACGACGCTGTCGTCGGCCTTGTCCGGAGCAGAAAAGCCCGTTCTGCATGTGGCGAGTGCATTGACGCGTCTGGGGGGCGATCAAGGCTTGCTGCGGGATATGGCAACGTTCTTCCTGGATGACTCGGTCAAGTTGTTGGAAGAATTGGAAGGCGCCCTGACGAACGCCGAGAGCGAGCGGGCCACGCGTCACGCACACAGTTTGAAAGGCCTAGCTGCCAACTTCAACGCCGAAAGCTGCGTGGCGGTGGCATCGGTGATGGAAGAAGCGTGCCGTCGCAACGACCTGACCACCGCTCGACAGCACCTCGGTGACCTGCAACATGAGGTCGCGCGATTAGTGGCTGCGTTACACACGGAAATCTTGAAATAACGCATCGGCTGCCAGACAGCAGACAAGCGGAAACCACAAGGAATGCACACGTCGACTCAGTCGACGGGTAGCCCAGATTCTCGAATCTGGGTGAGCGCAGCGAACAAGAGGTTGAGGCTCCTTCGACTACGCCTTTTTTTTGTTCGCACAAAGTGCTCCCGCTTTAAAGCCATTCGCGGACGACGTCTTCGATCTCTTCCCCCTCCAACGTTTCGTGGGCAAGCAGATGATCGGCCAGCGCCGCGAGTGCGGCCCAGATGTCGTCGCGTTTCAGCAAGTGATACAGCTGGATCGAAATCTGTTCCAGATAGTCCAGCCGCTGTTTTTCATTGGCATGCAGTGGCTCGGCTGCTTCCCAAGCGGCACGCCAGTCGGCAGCCCATTCGGGGATCAGGCCTGGGTGATAGGGATCGCCGGTGTAAACCATCTCGGCAACCGGGCCGGCCAGGCACACCTGCACCACATTCCCTGCATGTTGTCGCACGGACAACCGTGATTTGCGCCACCGAATCTGAGTATCACCATACCGTTCTGGGCCATCGTCGCGATCGGGGTCGATGGTCATGGAGCGAACTCGAGCCCCCAGCATGATTGCCAGTAAGGCGTGTCCCGATTCGTGATACGCAGTCGTTTCCAAGTTCGTTCCTGATTTCAGTTCGTCGTGGCTTCCGGGCTCGCCTATTTCCATTCCCAGACGCGGACGGTGAACCTGCCTTGTGCATCCACATCGTATTCAGACACGATGGCCACGCCGTTGAGCCGTTTCCAAGCCTCGGCCGTGGTGCGGATGACTCCGCAGGACGCGAAGTGGGCCGACTGACCATTGCCTAACGGCTTGCCCAAGGCGAAGCCGGATAAGGATGCGACCTGACCTCCGGCTCCGGTCATCACGACGTTGCCTTCTTCGACATGGAGGACGCCATCGCTGCGCATGGTTTGCACAAAGGTGCCAATGTCGGTGACTTCCACGCCCAGCAGGCGGCCAGCACCGACGAATGAGCTTTCGGTTCGAATCTCGCCGGTTGAGGACAAGGGGAGGACGCGGATTCCAGACACCTGTCCCGTCGATTCTCCGACTTGTTCACCCAGCATGTGCATTTCCTTCTTGAGACTGCAGAGAATCGAGGGCGTGGCGAATAAGCGGCGTGTGCGGCATGCCTCGGTCGGCTGAAAAAATCACAATGGGCCACTGTACACGGTTTGGACCGCTGGATTCAACCGCAATCGAAAGTTCCTAGAAACGTTGAGAAATCGCCACGCGAAATCTATCGCCGGCGATGATTCAGCATGCGCAGTCCGCATGGGCAAGTCTATTTCAATTCGATCTTGTGATCGGCGACATTGATCAGCTCGGGGCGATGTTCAATCACGATCAGTGAATGGCCCTCATTCAACAGATCATCGAACCAATTCACCAGCCCCTGGATTTCGGCGGGATGCAGGCCGCGTGCGGGTTCATCCAGAAGAAACAGCGTCGCCCCGACGGCCTTGCCCGTCATCTGTGTGGCCAGCTGTACGCGTTGCGTTTCGCCTCCCGACAACGAAAAAATCGGTTGCCCCAGCTGCAGATAACTCAGGCCGACATCTTTCAAGGCCTTCAACTTACGTTGCAGCCGTGACTTGCCGCGGAAGAATGGCAGCGCCTGGCTGATGGTCATCTGCAGGATCTCGGCGACACTCAGTCCGCGGTACTTCACTTCCAGAACTTCCCGTTGGAATCGAGTCCCGTGACACTCAGGACAAGTGACCTGCAGATCGGCGAGAAATTGCAGATCGACGGCGAGTGTTCCCAGCCCTTCGCACGTCGTGCAGCGACCGCCGCGCGAGTTGTGAAAACTGAATGTCCCGGCGTTGAACTGGCGAATCTTGGCCTCGGGGGTGGCTGCAAGAATGGCTCGCATTTCGGACCACATCCCGCTGGCGGTGGCGACATTGCTGCGTCCGGATTTTTCTGGCGGCGACTGGTCGACATAGTTCACGGCCTGCAGAGCTTCGAAGCCTTGCAGTTGCCGAAGCGTTCCCACCGATTTCTCGGCCAGCGGGCGTCCCAGGGCGGCGGATACGGCGGGATAAAGAGTATCACGAACCAGGGTACTCTTGCCGCTGCCACTGATGCCCGTCACGACACAGAGTGTGCCCAGCGGAAATTCGACATCTGCATTCCGAAACGAGCGGTTCTCAATTCCCTGCAGTTTGAGCCAACTGCTGGGCCGTCGCTTGGTGCGGCGTTGCACCGTCGTTCGTTTTGCGAGGTAATCGGCAGTAATCGAATTGGTGCACTCTAACAGAGTTTCCGGCGTCCCTTGATGGATCAGCTGGCCACCCTCGGGCCCTGCCCCCGGACCGAGATCAATGACCGCGTCCGCACTCCGAATCATGCTGGCCGAATGTTCGACAACGACCACCGTGTTGCGACGCTCTTGTAGCTCATGCAGGATGCCAATGAGCTGCCCGATCTCGCTGGAGTGCAGTCCCGCACACGGTTCATCCAGGATGTAGAGCGCCTCTACCAGACGCGCCGCACAGGTTGCCGCCAACGCCAGCCGCTGGGCCTCGCCGGTGGACAGCGAACGCCCGCCACGATTGAGTTGGATGTAGTCCAAGCCCAACCGCTCGAGCAGCGTGAGTTGCTCCTGCAATTGCGTGAGCCAGGGGGCCGCCACTTCGGGGGCCGCGGTCTGCCAGGCCAGGCATTTTTCCAGGGCCTCAGCCACGGTCAGGGCTAACAACTTTCCGAGGTGCAGCCCGTCAAAATGGACCGCCAGAGCGAACTCATTCAGACGGTTGCCGTGACATTGCGGGCAAGTTTCTTCCGTGATCTCTCCCACCCCTTGGCACCGGGAGCAAGCCCCTTGAGGGGAATGGAACGAGAACAGCCGAGGACTGGAAACGGGGAACTCGCGATGGCATCCCGCACAGATCATTCGGGTATAGAACCACACCTGGCGGCAGGCTGTACCATCGACGGTGAGCGGTTGCCCCAGCGATTCCTCCGCCTCATGCACGACGAGGAAACAGCCCCCCTCACCCCGCTGGAGTGCCTGTTCTAAACTGTCATGGAGCCGCTCGTCGGAAAGTTTGCCCGTTTGCAAACGATCGACGACGACCGACCATTCGCGGACTTGCGGCCAATCGGGGGGCAACGGGAACTTGAGCGTCAGCGTTTGCCCCGCCACGATCACGCGCTGAAACCCCGCTTCCAGCAGTTCCGAGGCCACCACATCCGTGACTTCGTTGGCTTGCAGCTGCCTTGGAAAACAAATTTGAAACCGCCAGCCGACGGGCCAGGTGGCGATGATTTTCGAGATCGATGCCGCGGAATGAGCGACAACCGGTTGCTGGCAATCGGGACAGATCGTTTGGCCAGCTTCCGCAAACAGGTGTTGTAGAGTCTGATGGACCTCGGACAACGTCGAGACGGTCGCTCGACGACTGGGGCGGCCGTGGCTGCGTCGCAGAATAATCGGTGGCGGCAGAGGACCGATCTCATCGGCATCCGGACGTTCGAGACGTTCTAAAAACCGCCGTGCCGAGGCCGGAAACGTTTCCATGAATCGTCGCTGACCTTCGGCCGCCAGGGTTTCGATAGCCAGGCTGGTCTTCCCTGCACCGCTGACCCCGGTGATCACCACCAGCGAATTCGCTGGCAGATCGACATCAATCCCCTTCAAATTTTGCGTGCGAACACCGCGCAGCGTCAGCATGGTCCGGCTGGTGGGGATCGAGGATGGAGCAGGCGAAGAGGTCAATTCGAGCTTTCTGAAAACGGTCGCAACTCAACGAATGCGGAGGTGAACCAACCAGCCATTTCAGGTACGGACTGCTGACTTTGATTTCGTTCCCGCCGACGGTTTCGAAAGGAAAATCCCGGCTTGT
>JAZKFE010000241.1:39218-53432 GCA_040386595.1 Planctomycetota bacterium
GGACGACCTGCATAATAAAAGGGGGCAGCTTCAATTCATGGGCGACCAGCCCTGCTCCCAAGCCCCCGACGATCGCCAGCAGGGTCAACAACAGGACACCGCAGCCCAGAGCCGTCATCTGCGTTTTGAAATTGCTTCGTTCGGAAGGGGTATCGAAATAAAGCTCGACGGTCCGGCGCCGTCTTAAGCTGCGGTGAACACCTTCCAAAAGATCGAAGATCCGGTTCAGGTCGTCGGCCCAGACCCCGGTGGCGGTCGTTGTAGCATTGCCCTCCAGGAATTCCTGCAGCACGGCCGGGCCGTAGTCAAACGCGACTGTTTCGGATGTCGATTCCTGGCGTTCTCCCGTGCTGGTTCGCGATGACTCCCAGCTGATCGTGCCTAGGTCTGTTCCGCCCTGGAGAACGATCGTGCCAGCGGCTCCTGTGACGGTCAATTTCCAGGTTGATGGCTCGTGGGTTCCTCGGCAAATCCATTGGGTGGGCGAGGCTTCCGGGCCGCTCAGGGCGAGTGATGCTTGGACCATGCCCTGCGTGGGATCGCCCGTTTGTAATGCGGTGACTTGATCGAATTCCCCTGCCAGGAATTTCAGTAAATCCACGTCCGCCAGCAACGCCGCCTCGATCTCCGGTTTGGTCAACAAGGGGGGGAGGGAAGGTTCTCCGGAGACATGCTCTTCTCGTTGCCATTGGATTTGATGGATGCGGCCGAGCTCACTCCGCTGGAGCGACTCGCGAAGACGGAGGATCAGCGGATGCAATCGCCAGGGGCGGATGGGATAGAGGCGGAACAGGTCGGGCTGCTCATCGCGGATCAGGCCGAGTTGATAAATGAATTCAATCCCGTGCGCGGCACGCGGATGGAGCAGGATCGCCACCGAGTTTCCGGCCAGTTGCTTGGCGACTTCCAGTGTTTCGGGATCGCTGGAGTCGACAATGACCGCCTCGACTCCGCCGACGTTCAAGACCTCTGCCGCGAGGCCCAAGCGACGTGCGGCCGGAGCTAGAGCCAGAACCTCGCCAGCCAGTTCGTCGGTGGCGACGAACGCGGTCAAGCGATGTTCGGGGTGACGTGCCAAGGCCTTAATAAGCGGGACAGTCCCGTGACCAGTTCCCAACAAGACGAAATTCATCGTTTCTCTCCGGTTCCTCGGCCCCGGGACTCTTTGACCCGATGTCGACGGAACCTCTGATTCTAACTATAAGTTGCGACGACTCGTATTGTCGTGGCGGAGGCTGGGGCCGACCGCTTCAGGGAAATCCGCAAGACGAATCGGTGTCTCCATGAGCTCCGCTGCTACAATTTCCTAGCGGCCTGTAAAGCCACCAAACACTGACCTCTCTCGGCAGTGTCGGCAGCCAAATCAGGCTGAGTTCACGACTACCAGATGAATCCGTTGATCCCAGATTTCTGCCTGAGATTGGGACAATAACACAGGTCGGTTCCAGTGGTCATCTTGAGAACGTCTCATTGTTGGCCGCGCGGAGAATCTTAGCGGTCAGAGTAGGAGTTTCCCACGGCTCCGGCAACGCTGCGACTGCTGAGTGTGAATTGTATCGTGGGAAATTCATCGGTCTGGCACTGGCCCACGTCCAGTTGCTGGGCCGTATTTGACCGCGAATGACCAGCAATGAGTTGTTTCACTGATGGAGCAACTCTTGTTCGTGGTTGCGCGGTGAACCAGTGAAAAATCCCCCTTAGAGAAATTATCCATGCCTGGCTAGCGACTTCAACCACGTCACATGAAATGAGAGGTGTTCCATGCGTCGGCCAGTTCTCCATCCACAAATCCCGGGCCCGATTGCGGCCCAGATGATTGCCGAACAAGAACGCCAGTTATCTCCTTCATCGACGCGGGATTACCCGTTGGTAGTCGCCAGTGGTGACGGTTGCTGGATCACCGATGTCGACGGCAATCAGTTTCTCGATTTCTCCGCCGGAATCGCCGTCTGTACGACGGGACATTGCCATCCGCATGTCGTCCGCGCCATTACGGAACAGTCGAAAAAACTGATCCATATGTCGGGGACCGACTTCTACTACGGTCCTCAAGGCGAGCTGGCTCAAAAGCTGGAAGAGCAGATTACGCTAACGGGCGGCCAACGTGTGTTCTTCACCAATTCCGGTACGGAAACGGTGGAGGCGGCGATTAAGCTGGCCCGCTACACGACGCGGCGTCCACATATTATTGCGTTTGATGGTGCCTTTCACGGTCGCTCTCTCGGTGCGTTGTCACTGACGAATAGCAAAGTGGTGCAACGCCGCGGCTTTGGGCCGTTGCTTCCGGAAGTCTCGCATATCCCCTATCCGGGACGCGCGGGAGTGACCGTTGATGATACGTTTAATGATTTGGAAAAATTGTTCAAACGTCGGGTCGACCCGAGTCAGGTTGCGGCGATCTTCGTCGAACCGATTCAGGGAGAAGGTGGGTATATCATCCCACCCCCGAGCTTCCTGCCGCGATTGCGCCAGGTCTGCGATCAGCATGGAATATTGTTGGTGGCGGATGAAGTGCAGTCGGGAATGGGCCGCACGGGCAAGTTCTGTGCAATGGAACATTGGCACGTCGAACCCGACATCATTTGTTTGTCCAAGGGTATTGCATCAGGGCTACCATTGGGAGCAATGGTAGCGCGGGCCAACCTGATGCAATGGCCCCCTGGATCACATGGCAGCACCTTCGGCGGCAACCCCGTGGCCTGTGCCGCGGCCGTGGCCACGATTGAGCTGTTAGAGTCAGGATTGCTGGATCACACTGCCGTGATGGGAGAGGTGTTGTTGCAGGAACTCCGCGAGGTGATGAGCGGTACGTCCCTGATGACAGAGGTTCGCGGTTTGGGGCTGATGGCCGCCATCGATTTACCTGATTCCGCGACGCGAAATGTCCTGTTGCATACCTGCTTCCATCACGGTCTGATCCTCTTAGGAGCGGGGGATCGATCCATTCGCCTGTGTCCCCCGTTGATCGTGAATGAAGAGGAAATCCACTTAATGACGGAGATTCTGGCTGACTCACTGCAAGAAATCGGACAACGTCCGGCGCAGGCCGCTTGAGGTGCGGAGGTCGGCGTTCAGGTCTGGGATTCATCTCTCCCAACGTGGCCCAACTTGAGGTTCCCTCGACTGGACCATGTGCCAGCAGCTCGACGATTCCGCTATTGTCGGGCTGCCGGTTTTTATGAATTCTTTCCATTGATGCCCCTATGATCTAGGGGCATTCTGCTTTGTCGAGATCAGCTGACAGCGACTCCCACCACTCCGGAGCTGCACGGTGCCTTGTCAGCTGTTGTCGGCGTTTTGGCTCGTGGTTGCACAAGCAGCAGAGAGGCCGCGACTAGGCTCAGTGTCAGTAAAATGGACCAATAAGGAATCACCACAAGTGGCACAAGGTCGATATCTATTCCGATTCGTTCGTCCATTGTCGGGTTTGAGGCTAAATTGACGTTCCCGCCTGGTTCTGCATTGGAATTTTGGATCTGCATTGAGCCCAAGGTCAGTGAATGGCTCTCTAACGCCACGATGTGTTGTGAGTTGGGAAATTCGATGACATCCCCCACCACACTTCTTATCCAACCACCAACGAACATCAACGCCATTGCCAGAGTCACTACTCCGAATTTGTTTCGCCAGCCGTGGAATAAGCCGCCCATGATTCGATTCTCCGTGAGGTCGTTGTGGTCGCGCATGTCCGCGCGATCAGATCACGGAAAGGGAATTACCTGAACAGCGTTTTTTCGTCAATGTCTTTGAGAAATCGACGATTCCAGGCCTATTGCCTATGCAGATCGCGGTTGAATCTCGCTGGGCCAGGTTCCCGCTGCGACCAAGGTCACCGCGAGGGCTAGCGAATTCAGACGCGTTTCAGTCGTGTCGGCTCGTGACATGAACACGATGGGACAGGCGGCCCCACAGACGACTCCTCCGAACTGGCAATCGGCCGTATACATAATGCCTTTCACCGTCAGATTGCCGGCCAGCAAATTCGGGAACAGCATGGCATCGGCAGCACCGACGACCTCGCCCCCGATTCGCTTTTTATCCCCGGCGTCTGCGGCGAAAGCGAGGTCGAACGACAACGGTCCCTGCACAATACTGCCCGGAAATTCTCCGGCGGCATTCAGACGAGTTAGCTCGTCCGCTTCACCCGTATCGGGCATGGCGTTGGAGACTTTCTCCGAGGCGGACATGACGGCGACCTTGGGATTTGCCTCGCCGAGCCCGTGTGCGACCAGGATCAGGCTGTCCAGAATTTCGGTCTTCTGACGGAAATTCGGTTCGATGCAGAGCCCGGTGTCCGACAGCAAGAAACGCCGGGACTTGCCTGGAATCTCCATGAACACCACTTGGCACAGGGTTTTACCCGTTCGCAGGCCGCTTTCGCCATTCAACACGGCTCGAATCAGATCGGGGGTATTGATTTGCCCCTTCATCAGAGTATCAGCCCGCCCTGCCCTAACTTCGGCGACGGCGTCTGGGCCGGGTTGTGCGGAGTCGACAATCCGCATGCCGTCCAGGCTGACGTTGGCCTCCAGAGCACACTGCCGAATTTCCTCCGCGTTGCCGATGAGAATTGGCTCGATCCAACCGCGTTGCTGGGCCAGGGAGACGGCTTCTAAAACCGTTCGGTCGGCAGCTCCGGCAGCGGCGACGCGAATGCGTTTAGTACGTTGATCGGCAGCGGCAAACAATGTGTCGAAAGCTGGCAATGGCATGAGTGATTTATCAAATTGCGAGTAGAGGGAATCGTGAGAGAGTCGTTGTTCGCTCCGCGAACATAACGCGTTCGCAGTAGCGAGGTTGAGCTACCATTGACCGTGGAATTTCTTCCAAATACGAAAAAGACGTTATGTTCGCGGAGCGAACAACCACTATGGTCAGATGCGGACGAAAATCTTGCGGCGATACATCCAGTAACACATCAGCCACAGCATCAACAGCACGGCGGCCGATTCCACGACCGGACCGCCGGGGAAGTCGAATAGATGAGGACCGAAATGGGTTTTTAACGTCCCCGAGATCCAGGGCTTCAGCAACTGAGCAGCCACATAAATCGCAATCGAATTCATGCCCACGACCACCAGCGGAAACGCCCAGGCCTTCCAGCCTCGGACATCAATCACCCAGTAGAAGGCGGCCAGCATCCACAGCGTGCAACCGGTGCTGAAGATCGTCCAGCTGGGAGTCCAGATGCGTTTGACCATGGGACAGAGCGTCCAGTCCAGTGGCACATTGATCGCCAGGCGGGGATCGAGAGCTACACCCACCAGCAGGCAGACGGCTCCGGTCCAGATCATCCGCCAGGTTTTTTGGTTGGGCGTTGTTGTCCCGCGGAGCAGTCGTCCCGTCATCAGGCCAAAGATCATGGTGACGATCGACGGCACAAAGTTGAGCGTTTGATAGCCGCCCCGATTGAACTCGTAAGGCTGTGGAACTCCCGCTTTGTCATAGCAGGGAAAAAAGTTCAAAACCTTCAGGTCCATGGCAGCGGCCCAGTTGGTCCCCTTGTTCCAATGAGCTGCCAGTCCTTGATAGGCGGGCCAGTCTGGCGGCAGTCCGACGGTGGCCGGATCGAAACCGGGGGGAGGCAGTGGATGCCGATAAAAGGCAAACCAGTAGCCCCCCAGGATCAGTGCCGAGACTAACAATTGCACGACCGTGCCCCGCTTGAGCAACAGCCAGACAATGGGGTATCCCAGACCAATCTGCGCCAGCACATTCACGAAGACGAAGTTCGTATGCACTCGTCCGTTGGATTCCAGAAAAACTCCGAGCAGCACCAGAATCAAAGATCGCTGCAGGACATGCATAAACTGCATGAGCCAGCTTTGCCCCGAGTTCTCGCGGCTGGCAATCGAGTACGGTAACGCGACGCCAACCATGAACATGAACGAGGGTTGGATCAGATCCCAGAACCCGCAACCAGCCCACTGGACATGCTCGGCGTGATAGGCCAGCATCCCACACAGCCAGTGCCAGGCAGCCTTGGCCCCCGTGTTGTCGCACAGCTGCAAGACTTCGGGTTTGGTGCAGGCTTGGGCGAGGCGAAATCCGGACGAAGCCATCGCCAGCATGACGAAACCACGGTAGGCATCCAGCGAGACAAGTCTCTCGGGGGGGGCAGCTGGGCTCTTGTCCGCCATCATCGTATCTCCGCAAGGCCACGTTGCCGGGGCCGTTTTGATATCTCCAACACACGCGGCGTCATGATAGCAAAATCAATCCGTGAGCGGACACCACGCTGGCGTGTTTGGGATTTTGAATCTCTGTTGTTTTGGGCGTGAACCACGAACGACAACGGCCCGGTCGAAGTCTCGACCGGGCCGTGGGAATGAATCATGGATTGCTGCACGCAGCCTATTTTTTGGAGACTTTCGCCGTGCCAGAAGTACTGCTGTCACGGAATTCGGTGGCCGCTTTGGTGTTGATCGATTTCAACTTTTCGAATGCTTCGACCGTGTTATGCAGTTCGTGTCGCAACGCGTCAGCCTGAGCAAGTGCCGCGTTCCGGGCTTCTTCCTCTTTCACCAACGTGGCGAGCACGCCATCAATCAGTTCGTCTTCCACCTTGCCACGGTCACCGACATACGATTCGAAACCTTGCAGCTCATTCTCACGATTCGACAATGCCAGCTTCACCTTCTTCGCGAACTCGTCGCGTGAGCGAGCCAATTCATTGGTGTTGTTTTTGATGCGTTCGTCGGCGTCCGAGAAGGCTAACGACAGTTGGTCAAATTTCAGCTTGTTCGACGTCGGAATCCGGGTGCGGATTCGCCAGTTGGGCCCCAATTTCCACATTGCGGAATCTGATGGGCGGATGCGCCAATTGGCTTTGAATGAGGAGTTCCCGACGGCAATCCGATCGGCTCGGAATTCACCGACGTATTCATATTTGCCATTGGCTCCCGGTTGAAAGGCGTAGATCACCGGTTGGACGGGCTTGCCATCTTTGTCTTTGCCTTCCGCCAACTGCGGTGGTCCCACATTAATACTCAACACACCCTGAGCGGCATCGCCCGATGCGGTGACATTGTTAATGTAGGTATCCCAGCCCAACATCAGGCGGTCGTATTCCGCCTGCAGGTTGGCGAGTTCCTTACGCTTGGTGATTGTGGCCTCTTTGGCCACAATCAAGTTTTTTCGATTCGTCTCCACCACTTTCATCCAGCTGTGCCGGTAATCCAGCAATTGGGTTGTGAGCACGAAAGCTCCGCCACCCAAGAGGATGATCAAAAAGGCGAGGACTTTTCCCCAGATATTCATCGCAGTGGATCCTGATCACAGGTCTGGACCGACGAGGCGCAGTCAACGTCGACATAATCGCGCACGTCCTCTTAGTATCGGACAGGCACGGATCGCCAAAAAAATCACAATCCGATTAACCCAATTGTACCCTCAGTACGGACTGCAGCGAGGGACGACGTGGCAATACAGGACGCTTGCGGCTCGTTATAATCGACAAACTTCGTGGCGCAGCCCGAATCGAACGATTCGTCAGGAATTTGCCAGCGTAGTTGAAAAGCAGAACTTACCTTTTTTATCATAGGCCTCGATAGAACGCACGGTCAAGCAGAATCCGGTCGTGGGAGCCGTTGGAAGGCAGACAACGGTGAGTAACACGACTATCCCCCATGACCCGACTCTTTGAGTCGGGAGCATTCGGCCGGAAATGCCGCGCAGGGCGAAAACAACGACGATTCGGGATAGAGACCTTGCCCAGCCCTGAATGAGACGTTTATTGCTGGTGCGAGCCTGATTGAGAAAGTCTCCGGCGTGGCCGGTTCGAGAATCATACGTTTGTTTCACGGCACTGAACCGTGGCGAAAGAGCTGGCAAGATGCCCAAATTTCCTGTTCTGCGGTCTGAATTGAAGGCTGGGGACTGCCTGTGCAATCATTGCACCGCGCTGTGCTGCCGCTATTTCAGCTTGCCGATCAAAACCCCTAAGACTTGGGAAGACTTCGACAACTTCCACGAATACCTCTCGCAAGGTCGTGTTTCGTTCTTCGTGGAAGATGATGTCTGGTACCTCGTCGTTTATGGTGACTGCCAGTACTTGATGCCCGATTATCGTTGCGGGATTTATCTCGACCGCCCGGAAATCTGTGGCACCTATACCACCGAAGGTTGCGAATACGACAATGATGTGGTGTTCGACAAGTTCTTCGAACTCCCCATACAAATTCTGGAATATGCCGAGGCACTCCTGCCGCCGCGTAAGCCATCGGAAAAAGTTGTCGGCCGCAAAAAAGGCCGCACTGCCGAGGCCCCCCCTGCTCCGAAGACTCATTTCAAATTGAAGATTGAGGCCCCCACGACCTGGGAAGATTATGACAACTGCCGCTGGTATATGACTCACGGTCCCGTGGCGTTGTCGGTAGAGAAGAATAAGGCTTGGCATCTGATTGTGTTCAGCAAGGACCAGGGGGCGGCCGCCAAGAATGCGTATGGCATCGAACACCGTGCGGATTCCAAACGGTATTTTGAGACTCCGGAACAGATCTGGGAGTATGCCCATGCCATTCTCCCCACACGTGAACCTCTGGCCCGCGACCGGCCTCAAACATTGTTGCCCGTGTTGAATTGACCCCGTTGAATTAACCTAGCCTGGTCTCGGATCCCGACTGTCTCTTTTTAAAATCAACGAAATACACTTTCCCGATGTCAGATTTGATTACGCCGCAAACGCTCAAGGGATTTCGAGACTACCTGCCGACAGCCATGATGGCGCGTGAGCGGTTGATGGAGATCGCGCGGCAAGTTTACCGCAGCTATGGTTTCAGCCCGATTGATACCCCAGCCTTGGAATATGCCAATATTCTGCTCGGCAAGGGGGGGGAAGAATCGGACAAGCAGCTGTTCCGCTTCATCGATAGCGGCGAACGGGATGTCGCGTTGCGGTTTGATCTGACCGTTCCCTTCGCTCGGTTTACCGCCGAGCATCTGTCGGAAATCGGCGTGCCCTTTAAACGCTATCACCTGGGAATGGTGTGGCGTGGTGAGAAACCGCAGAAGGGCCGCTATCGCGAGTTCATGCAGTGTGACTTCGACACGATCGGCACGACATCCAATGCTGCTGACATCGAAACGCTGCTGGTGATTCACGACCTGCTGGTGAAAATCGGGTTCGAACGGTTCACGGTCCGCATCAACAATCGCATGGTGTTGAATGGACTGTTGGAGAAACTCGGCCTGACCGGCCAGACGGCTGGCGTCCTGCGGGCACTCGACAAGTTGGCGAAGATTGGCCGCGATGCCGTGATCGCCGAAATGACTGATAAAGTCGGGACGACTCCGGAGCAAGCGGCCCAGGTGCTGGATCTGGCTAGCTTAACCGGTACGAACACCGAGATTCTCGATCGATTGGAAGTTTTGCTGCAAGGCAGCGAAGTCGGCCTGCAGGGAGTTGCCCGGTTGCGTGAGCTGTGCACCGCCAGCCAGGCTGCCGGAATTCCGATGGAACGCCTGCAATTGGACGTGTCGATTGCCCGGGGGCTCGACTACTACACGGGCACGATTTACGAAACGTTCCTGACCGACATGCCGGGCATCGGCAGCATTTGCTCGGGGGGACGGTACGACAATCTGGCGGGGCTATTCACCAAAGAAAAATTGCCCGGCGTCGGGGCCAGTTTGGGACTGGATCGTTTGTTGGCCGCGATGGAAGAACTGGGATTGGTTGATCAAACTTCGACCCCTGCCCAGGTTTTGGTCGCGTGCTTCGAAGCCGAGCGGATCGGTGACTATTGCCGCATCGGCCGGGTTTTGCGTCAAGCAGGCGTCGGTGTGGAAGTCTTTCCGGACGCCAAGAAAGTCGGCCAGCAGCTGAAATATGCCGACCGCAAGGGGTTCCGGCTGGCACTCATTGCCGGTTCGAACGAGTTCGAAAAGGGAGTCTGGCAGGTGAAGGACTTGAAGGCCATGCAGCAGACCGAAGTCGCTGAGGCGGACCTCGTCTCGCACATTCAGGCCGCGCTGGCCGCGAAGTAAACCCAGAAGAGACCGCGCAGGAAAAAACGTTCGTGGGACCAGTTGGCTCCACGAACGTTTTTCTGTTTTAAGTCTGAGTCTGGGGAGTGGCCGGGACGCTTAGAATTCGCCCACCACTTCTCCACCCGCTCGTGTGGCCAGGCCGCTGAAGACGACTTCGCTGATATTGGTGCTGACAAATCGCACGGCTCCGTCTCCCATTACGAAATGGGCACCGCCTACGTGATGACTGCTGAAGTCATCGATGTGATTGGACGGATGATTGGGAGTGTGGTCGGCTGTTCCCAGAATTCGCACGAAGGCGTCATCGCCACCGGGGACAATTCCCACCCAAGTGGAGTGCCAGTCGAGCTGCGGATTCGATTTGTGTTCGCCGACCATGAAGGTATTGCTGGTGCCGTCGGTGATATCGGCCATTCGCACAAAGCTGTTATGAAACAGCAGGCCTTCTCCCGCACAGCGAAAGGGGGCGGCTTGACCGTCGCAATCGTCGATGTCGCTGATGCCGAACGAACCGACGTAGTTGGCGGAGGCCAATTGGGCGATTGCCGTTCCCCCCGTGTCGGTCATCGTCCACACAAGATCGCCAATATCGGATGGGCAGCGTAAAACGGCCAAGGGAGTCACTCGGGCTGCGGCATGGTTGGCGTGTGTCATGGGGATGCTGAAATTCAAGGTGTTGAACAACGGCCCCTGATCCATCTGTGGCAGAATCCGTGAGGCCCAACCCCAACCATTGCCACCGATCACATCGGGTTGCCCCATCGCATTCACGCCAATCCAGCCCTGCGGGAAGCCATTGCTGTTGTCGTGGTAGTTGTGCAAGGCCAGCCCGACCTGCTTCAAATTGTTCTTACATTGCGAGCGGCGGGCCGCTTCACGTGCCTGCTGGACAGCCGGCAACAGCAAGGCAATCAACACGGCAATGATCGCAATCACCACCAGCAATTCGATCAGCGTAAATCCGCGAGTGGCGTTCTTGACCGGAGTTTTCAAGATTTTTTTCCTCTGTGGAAACGGTGCTGGTGTGTTGTGTTTTGTTGTAACTTACGTTGAGGAGTCGGGTTGCGTTGATTATTGGTGTTTTTTGATCCGCCTGGTTAAGGCAGCCGTAGTGTTACTACGTTTGTTTTCTTGTTGCGTAACAAGTGGAAATTCAAAAACATGGCATACGTTCAATGTGTGTTATTGCAACTAGACTGTAATAAAGTTATCGGCCGATTTCAGAGAAGTCAATTCGCAATTTGGTGAATTTGAGAATTCGGCTGATCAGACGGAGTTGGTCTGTGCCGCGGCTGATGAGAAGACGGGGTAGAAATGACGAATGTCGAAATCCGAATAACGAATGAATGTTGCCTGCTGCAATCTCTCGCCGTTCTTCATCTGGAGGGGCATACGACGCGCGGAATCATTCGGGGATGGATATAGTAGTTCAGGTAGCGGCAAATCTGCCGTGCAACATTCCACGCGGTCTCGGCCGGATGCTCGTTGGAAACGATTCGAGCTGATCCCCTCTTGCAGGTAATTGGTGATATGGACTTCATCTGGCGCACGGTCTGGAACCCACCGGATTTGTTCCATTGGTTATGGGCCAATGTCCTGTTGGGAACGTTGTTGTTTCTGGGGCATCTGCTGACATTTCTGCTCTTGCCATCGGTGTTGATGAAGAAGAAACGCCAACCCGTTTCGACGGTGGCGTGGGTGCTGGTGATTGCCCTGGTGCCCTATTTGGGGGGCTTGCTGTATCTCGTCTTTGGCATCAACCGCGTGGCGCGACGGACGGCGTCGAAACGTAAAGCGGCCGAGATCATCGCCGGACATCTGACGGAGCTGGCTCAGTATCACGTCATGGTAGATGAAATTTCCGACGAGCGTTCGCGGCAGATGGCCCGCTTGGCCGGCAAGCTCAGCGTGACGCGGCCGACGTGCGGGAACACGATTGAGATCATCGCCAAGACCACTCAAACGTTGGCCGAAATCACCGCCGCGATCAACGCGGCCAAGCATTCCGTGCATCTGGAATATTACATCTGGCAGCCCGATGAAACGGGGACCGCCCTGCGAGATGTCTTAATCAAGAAAGCCCAGGAAGGTTTGAATGTTCGCTTCTTGTATGACGCGGTTGGTTCGTCCCGTTTGACGCGACATTTTTTGCAGCCGATGCGCGATGCGGGAATCACCGTGGCGTCGTTTTTGCCCGGCCCAACCTTCCGCGAGCGATGGTCGATCAACCTGCGGAGCCACCGCAAGATTGTGGTGGTCGACGGCAACATCGGGTTTACGGGTGGCATGAATATTGGTGATGAATATCTCGGCAAGAATCCGCAGTTCGGTTACTGGCGCGACACCCATCTGATGATGCGGGGGCCGACGGTGCTGCAGTTGCAGCAGGTCTTCGTAGAAGACTGGTTCTTCGCAACGGGCGAGAAACTGTTGCTGACCGAGTTGTTTCCCGATTGCCGCGATTGCGGGGACGAGACGGCCCAAGTCATTGCGGGGGGCCCGGACAACGATCAGGAAACGCTGCACGCCCTGTTCTTCGGGGCGATCAACGAGGCCGAACAGCGAGTCACTTTGGCGACGTCCTACTTTGTTCCCACCTTGCCGTTGATTGCTGCGTTGGAGACGGCCGCCCGTCGGGGAGTTCAAGTTCGGTTGTTGTTGTCGGGGACCAGTGCTCACTATGCGACGATCCTCGCAGCCCGATCCTACTACGACAGTCTGCTGGCGTGCGGCGTGGAAATTTACGAGTACACCGGGGGGCTGTTGCATTCGAAAACGATGACGATTGACGGTCGTTGGTCGTTTGTGGGAACACCGAATTTCGATGCGCGCAGCCTGCTCCTGAACTTTGAAGTGGGCGTGATACTTTATGAGAAGCGTGCCGCAGAAATGCTGGAAGAGCAGTTCGAACATGACTTGGAATCCGCCGTGCGAATTCCTCTGCAAGGTTGGGACCAGCGGCCTTGGCGGACCGTGCTGGCGGAAAATTTCTGCCGGATGTTTTCTCCGATTCTCTGAGCCCGTTGGTCTTTGCCGATACGGCCTGCGTGAGGTGGCCGTATCAGGCAAACTTCTCTGAACAATCTTGTTCTTTCGACGAGGTAGAGTCGTCGGCCGGCGGCGGTCGCTTTCCTAGTCCGCATTTTCCGAGCGGGTGGTACGACTGTCAGGCATCATGGTGGAAATCCGTTTGCGGTCCACCGCGGCTGGGGTATCATGATGAAATCTGGGTAATGCTCATTGAGGGGATCGATCGAACATCGTATGCACGCTGCAGGGCTGCACTTACGAGAGTTTGATCGTATCGTGTCGCCTGAGTGCCTTACGCAAACTGTGCCGTCGTTGGAAATCCGGCGGGGGCAGTTGGCTTTGGGTTTGTCTATTTCCAAGTGGCGGGAGAAACAATGTCACGCTTGATTCACGCATTCGTACTAACCACAGCGTTGCTGGCAGCCACTGGTGTGCAGGCACAGGGTGTGGCTTTAGAAAAAGCCCTCCAGCATGTGCCTTCCACGGCCAACTCGTTGGCCATTGTCAAGATTCAGGAGTTGGTGAATAGTCCGCGTGGCAAGCAGGAGCAGTGGGCCAAGAAGCATCAGTCCGAATTCCTGGCCGGTGCCGTGCATGTGCCCCCCTCAGTGGATTTTCTGGTGCGAGCCTTTGAGTTTCACCCCGAAGATTCTCGCGTGACCAACGCTTATGGAATTGCTTCGTGGAAGAAGCCCGTCACCATGAGCAGTCTGGCCGAACATGAGCGCGGCCGGATCCAAATGGTGGCTGGTCATCCGGCTGTCTTAACCGGTCGCAATACTTATTTTGCCGAGTTAAGCCCCGGTCTAGTTGGTGTCGTCAGTCCTGGGTACCGTCAAGACTTGGCTCGTTGGTTGCGAGGTCTCGATAAGGGACCTGAGAATCCGCTCTCCCCTTATTTGCAGGATGTTGTCGCCCGGTCTGGAAGTGCACCGGTGGTTCTGGCACTCGACTTCCAGGATCTGGTTGATCCGTTGTCGTGGCGCTCGCGAATCAAGTCGTCGACGGCCGTGATTGATAAGCCGAACGCCGTCAAGTTGCTGGCGGACTTAGCGGATTCGTTGCGCGGTGTCACACTGCAGGTCCAAGTTGCGGAGAAAACCACCGCGACGATTTTTCTGGATTTCAATACTGCCGTCAGCCAAGTGGCGAAGCCCTTTTTGAAGCCGGTCCTGATCGATCTGCTGCTGGCCA
>JAZKFE010000242.1:0-2901 GCA_040386595.1 Planctomycetota bacterium
ACCTTTGGGCAAAGCGATCTGCCCGTCCACCGCGTGCGCGACTTGGTTTTGTCGGCACGCGAAAAAACTCTTCATTGTCGTCGGAATCTCTCGCCGATGAAGCATCTATCTCTATTTATGTATGGTATTCGTGTTTGGCAGTTGTCAAAATGGAATGCACGTCAGGATGATCTGTATTTGGATGTTATGACCGAAAAAACTGCTTTGACAACCTGCCTGTAACCGTGTGCTGAGAAAACTCTCGGTGCAACGACCCGCTGGACCGTAAAACGGCTCCAGCTCAAGCGACTGCCCGCCCGGCGACATCATTCCGGCCGTTCACAATTGACCCGTTCACGTTGATCAGGGAGTTCACTGCGATGGTGAGATGTCGTTGGAGATTGGTGCCATTGTGGGCTGCGGTCTGTTTCTCTCCGGCCCTGCTGTCGGCGGCCGATTTCGTCGTGGTGCCACCCAAGGTGGAACTGAAAGAAGAGTTCGCTCGCACGCAACTGGTTGTGACGCAATCCGATTCACAAGGAGCCGTCAACAACCTCTCGCCCGATCTGACGCCCCAAGCCCAGTTCACCTCGGCGGATAGCAGTGTGGTGACGGTCAGCCCGACGGGCTCGTTGCTGGCGATGAAGAATGGTCAGACTCAGGTGACCGTGACGGTTGGCGAGACGGTGCGGCCGATCGATGTCATCGTGTCGGGGATCGAGCCTGTCTCCAAGGTCAGCTTTACGGAACATGTTCAGCCCATCCTCAGCAAGAATGGCTGTAACGCGGGGGCCTGTCATGCCAGCCAGCATGGCAAGGGGGGCTTCACGCTGTCGGTGTTTGGGTATGCTCCGGATCAGGATCGATTGGCCATTGTGCGTGATCGCCAGCAGCGACGCGTCAACTTTATCCAACCCGAACAAAGTCTCCTGCTGCTGAAGCCGACGATGGACGTGCCGCATGGTGGCAGTCGCCGGTTGGAAAAAGGGAGCGTCGATTACCAGTACCTGGCGAAGTGGATTGTGGCCGGTGCCCCCGGTCCCGAGAAGGAAGCTCCGAAGGTGGTCAGCTTGGCCGTCTATCCCGCACATCGCGTGGGTGAGGCTGGTTTCCGGCAACAGCTGCGGGCCGAGGCGACCTACAGCAATGGTGTGGTCCGCGATGTGACCCATTGGGCGAAATTTGATTCGCTGGACGACGGGGTATTGTCGGTGACTTCGACGGGTGTGGTGACGGCGAAAAATCGTGGCCAGGCTCCGGCTATGGTGCGATTTGAGGGGCAAGGTGCAATCTCGATGGTGGTCGTGCCCTATGCCAACTCGACCGACCTGTCGCAATGGACTGAGAACACGTTCATCGACAAATTTGCCGCCGAGAAATTCCGCGAACTGGGGATTACACCCTCGGGTCTGTGTGATGACGCGACCTACCTGCGGCGGGCCTATCTGGATGCCATTGGTACGCTACCGACGGCGGCTGAAGCGACTGCGTTTATTGACTCGACTGATCCGGACAAACGTAAGAAGTTAGTAGATCGTTTGCTGGGGCTGACCGGTGATCCGGCGCAGGACATTTACAACGACCAGTATGCGGCGTTGTGGTCGCTGAAATGGTCCGATTTGATTCGCTCGAATAGCGCGGACCTCGGTGCCCAGGGGATGTGGGCGATGCACAACTGGATTAAGGCGTCGTTCCAGGCGAACAAGCCGATTGACCAGTTCACCCGGGAGCTGGTGACGGCAAAGGGATCGATTTTTTCGAACGGTCCCGCCAACTATTTCCGGCTGGCAAACAATCCTTCTGATCTGGCCGAAACGACCGCTCAGCTGTTTTTAGGGGTGCGGTTGCAATGTGCGAAATGTCATCACCATCCGTTCGAGAAATATGGCCAGGAAGACTACTACAGCTTCGCGGCTTTCTTCTCGCAAATTGGCAACAAGACCAGCCAGGAGTTCGGACTATTTGGCGGTGAGGCCGTCGTGGTCGTCCGGAATGGTGGGGAGGTCCGACACCCACGCACGGGTGCAGTTCTGCCACCGACTCCGCTTGATGGCCCGTCGGTGACGGATCCGCTCGATCGACGTCTGGCTTTGGCCAAGTGGCTGACGGCGACAGACAACAAGATGTTTTCCCGCAATATCGTGAACCGTTATATGGGGTATCTGCTGGGCCGTGGTCTTGTGGAACCGATCGATGATATGCGAGCCACCAATCCGCCCAGCAACCCGGCACTGTTGGAAGCTCTGGCCGATGACTTTGTGAAAAACGGCTACAACCTGAAGCAGTTGATGCGAACGATCATGACTTCGCGGCTGTATCAATTGGAGTCGCAGCCGACGCCGTCGAATGCCTCGGATCGTCGCTTCTATAGCCATTTCCGGGTCAAACGGCTTACGGCTGAACCGCTGTTGGATGCGATCGATACCGTCGCCGGTACGCAGACCAAGTTCAAAGATCTGCCGTTAGGCACCCGCGCGATTGAGCTGCCTGATGCCGAGTATCCCGACTATTTTTTAACGACGTTTGCCAAGCCTAAGCGGGCCAGTGTTTGTGAATGCGAACGGTCTCCCGATGAGAATCTGGCTCAGGCATTGCACACGCTCAATGGCGACATCATCGCCAACAAGATTGCTGACGGCAAAGGACGAATTGCGAAGCTGTTGGTGGAGAAGAAATCTCACGAGGAGATCGTGGCCGAGATCTATCTCGCCACGCTTTCACGACGTCCCTCAACGGCCGAAGTCGAGTCCACTCGCACCTTCCTGGCCAGCAGCCCCAGCCCTAAAGAGTTCTACGAAGACTTGCTATGGGCCCTGATTAATTCTAAGCAATTCTTATTCGTGAATTAGCGGAAAGATGCTGGGGTAGCCCAGATTCTTGAATCTGGGTGAGCGCAGCGAACAAGAGGTTGGGGCTTACTCA
>JAZKFE010000243.1:0-11378 GCA_040386595.1 Planctomycetota bacterium
TCAGCTCGGAGAGTCAGGCTACGACGGAACTCATGACATTCATGCAAACAGCCCGGTTGTGTTTCCACAACCGGGCTGCCAGGTTTCTTTTTCTACCGACTAGTCAGTGTCTTACTTCACGCTGATCCGGTACGGCATCAGGACCAATCGCGGTTCTTTCGCCAAGCGGGTGAAGATCTCCATCGCGCCGAGGTGCTGTTGCAGCTCGGGAGAGATTTCGGCCAGCGTCGTTCGCAACCACTGAGATTGAGCCGCTTGCATCCGGGCACTGGCATCGACCGAACCGAACAACGATTCGAACGGGCTGACCGGCTTGGGCAACTCGAGCTTCTCCAGCTTGTCGTCAGGCTTCAGCCCGGCGAGCTTCTTCGCTTCGGCGATCGCATCGCCAATCGTACCGATCTCGTCGATCAGTCCCAATTCCTTGGCCTGCAGACCGGTATAGATCCGGCCACGAGCCAATTTTTCCAGCTTTTCGTAGTCCATCTTGCGACCCGCGGCCGCCTTGGTGGTGAACTGCTTGTAGATGTCGTTCATCATGGTCTGCATGGCCAGACGTTCGCTGTCGCTGAACGGCGTGGTCATGCTCATCACGCCGGCATTCTTGCCACGGGTGATGATACTGGTGTTGATACCGATCTTGTCGAACAGGCCTTGGGTCGCCATTTTTCCACCGACGACACCAATCGAACCGGTAATTGTTCCCGGCTCGGCGAAGATCTTGTCAGCACTCATGGCGATGTAGTAACCGCCGCTCGCGGCGACGTCACCCATGCTGATCACGAAGGGCTTCTGCACCAGTTCGAGCTCACGCCAGATGAGGTCGCTCGCCAGGGCGCTGCCGCCAGGGCTGTCGACACGCATCACGATGGCCTTCACGGTGGCATCTTCGTTGGCCTGTCGAATGGCCTTAGACAGAGTTTCTGAACCGATGGTGGTCTCACCGGAGAACGTGTCGGAGGAACTCTTGCCCGTCATGATCGGGCCGACGGCGTTGATGATCGCCAGCTTCGGTCCGGTCGTCTTGCGTTTGGGTTGTTCGATCCCCATCAGCAGGTCCATAAACTTGACCATGCCCGCGAAGCCGCTGAAGTCGGTGTCGAGCTTCTTTTTGCCGTACTTCTGGGTGATTTTCACCTTCGAATCAGGCCCACCCTTGACCAGCGATTCCAGTTCATCGGGATAAGCGATGCGGTCAATCAGGCCCAGTTCCTTCGCCTTGGCGGAGGTAAACGGACCGGCATTGATGGCTTCTTCAACCTTTTCCGGAGTGGTCTTACGGGCTTCGGCGACGATCTGCTTCATCTGTGTGAAGTAGCTGTCGAGAACCGACTCCATTTCTTCGCGGAACTCTTTGCTCATTTCGGTCCGGCTGTAGGGTTCAGCGGCCGACTTGTATTCGCCGACGCGGAGCATTTCAGCCTTTACGTCGAGCTTATCGAACAGATTCTTATAGAAGCTGACTTCCGCACGCAGTCCCAGGAACATCAACGATCCCGGTTCGGGCATGACGACTTCATCGCACGCCACAGCGATCAGATAGTCCATACTGGCACCGTCGTCGATGTAGGCATAGACCTTCTTGCCGGCCTTACGGACCTTGGCAATCGCATTTCGCAATTCGTTGAGCTTGGCCCAACCGATATGGGGGCCTTCGATTCGCAGAATCAAACCTTGGAGCGTCTCGTCCGCGGCCGCTTTGTCGAACCGCGTCAGGCAGTCGCTCAGGCTTTCGCTGAGTTCACCGAACAGACCCGGCAAAGCGGTGTGCTCGGGATAGCTACCCTTGATCTCAATATGACCCCAGCTGAGGGGCTTTGTTTTTTCAGCTTTGTCTTTATCGCTTTTGGATTTCTCTTCGGACTTCGACTTCTCTTCCGTTTGCGGTTTGTCTTCCTTCTTCACAGCTGCCGGGGCCGCTGCTTTGTCCTGAGCGAAGAGCATCAGGGGGCCACCCAACGTGGCGCAGACGAGCGTTCCAACCACGAACCGTCGCATCATTGTTAACTCCCGCAAAGTTTGAATGGAGAGAATCTCTCCTGTAGCTTGCCCACTTCGGTGCAATCGAACGTGCGTTACGAATCGTACGGACCGCCGGGCAGACGTCAAAACTTACCCAGACAAATCGACCTGCAGCCTCGTACCAAGAACGCAGTTTGAGAGGGATCGGTTCAAGAACTTTCTTCTCGAAGCGCTACGATCTTACCCAAGTGTAAGTGGCGTAAGATGTCCGGTCAACGTGATCTCTCGCGGACCGACCCGCGCAACGTTGAGTTTACACTCCTCATACCCATTCCGAGAATCCGAAGTTTCGGACAGTATCGTGGGGGACGCCTCAAATTGGCCGGAGTCCCCGCGATTGTCGAAAATACCTTGCTCGATGAGTTTCAGTGTGGGACACTTGATGGACTTGCGCAGTTTCGTGTCTTGAATCGAGTCAAAATCGGGAGCAGCCAACGCTCGGACCGGCTGCGCCGAGGTTCCTGGTCTGGTTTATCGTGGGTGGAAAATCTTCATGTCTCGCATGCACCGTCTGTCGCTGGTTCTCACCACGTTCGCTTTGACTTGGTGCCACACGGCCACGTCACACGCCCAGGGGTTGCTCTGGAGTTTGCCCGAAGACGGTTCAGTCGTCGAATATGCGGGCAAATATCTGAACCGGCAAGAGCGTCCCGGTAACAATGCCGGCCCGCTGGAACTGGAATGGGACAGCCAATTAACGATTCAATCGGTCGGCGAAGAATCCGCCGAGTTCGAAGGTCTACCGACCCCGTGCCGCTGGATTGAATTCAAAACGGTCACGGGCCGGCCCTCCACCAAGGGTGTCGAAGCCGATGCCGGCATCGATGCTGGACCTCATGGCGTCCGCATTTACAAGGTCCTGATCCCGATCAGCCGGGTCAAGGGGCAACTGCGAGACGAGTCCGAACTGCCGGTCACTTATCTGCCCATCGTGAAGGGGTTCCGCAAGATCGGTCAGCTGCCCGCTCAACCGATTAAAGAAAAAGTCCTGGCGTTCTACCCGATGCTGGGTCTGTTCGCGAATTACCTCGACCTGGCACAGCAAGGTGAACCGGCTGAGCTCGATCTTCCCAACTTGGGCCCCGTGAAGACCAAGTTGATGAAGGGAACGTTGAAGCTCCAGAACCAAACCAGCAAGTCCTTGAACGTGGGCGAGATCTGGTTGTCCGACGACATTCCCTTTGGTTGGGCCAAGTACCACGTGAAGTTGACTCGGGAGGAAAAAGACATCACCGCCCCCGTCACCGCGTTTGCACCGGCCGCTGAGATCGAAGTCGAAATGACGGTCGTGAAGAAAGAAACCACCGGAGCCAAAAGCGAAATCGGCGAAGTGGCCGAGGACACCGCTTCTCCGGCTGAAGAAAAGGCCGAGAAGACGGAAGCCGAAAAGCCTGAAACAGAGAAGGCGGAAGACACTGAGAAGACGGAGTAAGCACCGAATTCTAGATGGGGCTCTCGCTGGCGTTCTCTCAGACACCGCGAATTAGACGAAGAACCCGACTCAAATGAGTCGGGTTCCGAGACGGTCGCTTATTGGTCGAGCGAGATCGTATAGGTCCTTAGAGGAGTTGTGGCCTGACGTTCTTCCGGAGCCGGCAGTCGAGTCTGTCGCTCGTCTGGAATGCGACGGGGTGCCTTGCGACGGACTGGCATCTCTTCGATTTCCTCTTCATCCTCGTTCCCCAGGAAGTCCAGATTCTGGTCTCCCACGAAGCTGCGTCGCTTGGTCGAGGTCCCCTCTTCCGCTTCATAGTCAGCCGGGCGAATACGCCCCTGGTCACGCTGACGCCCCGCAGGGGATTCAAACTCAGCGGTCTGCACACCGGAGCGTTCCAGCAGATCCCCGTTGGCCGAGACTTGCTCAATCTCTCTCCGCGAACGGCGGCGAGTTGTAGCTGGCACCTCTGAGTCAGCAAACATCTCTTCGGCTTGCTCAACATTGCGGGGAGCCTTGCGACTGCGACGACTGACTTCAGGCATCGTGACTTCCGTCGTGGCTTCTGGCTGTTCCTTCTCGGGGCTCACCACGGTCTCATAGTCTGACGGCTTGCGAGTCCCCCCCAAGGTGATTTTCACCATCTGAGAATACACGGGGGTTTCGTCCTTCGGCGTGTATTTAATACGCAGGGCACACTCAGTCAGATTAGTACCATTTTGAACATAAGGAATAAACACCGAATACGCGGGCCCCAGCTTCGTCGTAATCAGGTGAGCTTTCCAGGCAGCTGGGTCAAAATCAAACTGGTGAATGGGCTTCGACCGCTGCTCCATATCGCCCTGATCATCGAACAAATAGATCCGAACCTTGCCATCGATCTCCGACGGCACACCGCGGTTGCGGGTGATAAAGTAGATCTGGCCACCAAACCCGCGAGTCACTTGCTTGGGATTGATCCCCGGACCTTCAGCCTCCTGCCACACAGGAACGATCTGTTCGACCGGATTGTTGTCCGTTTCCTTTTCCACCTTCTCTTGTTTGAAATTGAAATTCAGAGCAGAGGTGCAGCCGGACAAACACAGGCAAGTCACAACGAACAAGGCATAGCTGAAGGATGGTGTCATAGTTCTCATGGCTGGCACACCTTCCGGGGCGATAAAGTCACACGAAAAGACTGGGGACGGAACCCGGTTCTCGGAACCGGAAACTTCTCATTCAGGGCAACCTGACTCAACGAGTCAAGTGACAGGCGATCGGACTATTTCAAGGCGACTCGGGCACTCCGCTTACTGGTATTCCCGCGAAGCATCAGCTTCTGGCCATCCGGTGCGGGTGGCGGAGGAACCCCAATTGAAGGCCCTGGGATTGGCTGCATTTGAGTCGTCGGGACACTGGGATCATCAACCAGTGGCGGTACTGCGATCGGAGCCTGGTTGGGATCGTAAGGTTCAATCGGTGCAGGTGCCGACATGATCGGACCGTGAATCTCTTCGGCGTCTTCTTCCATGAAGTGAATTCGGGCCGTTTCGACTTGCTTGATCAACTCCGAGTCAGCATCGGTGCGGATCACGCGAGGCGTTAAGAAGATCAACAATTCGCGTTTGGTCGACTGGGTCAGGCTGTAGCGGAACGGAAGTCCCAGGAACGGCAGGTCGCCCAGAAAGGGAACCTTGCGTTGGCTATTGGTATTCTGCGAAGAAATCATGCCGCCCAGCACAACAGTTTGCTCGTTCGCCACGGCCACACTGGCTCGGGCAGTGGAAATATCCTTTTTAGGAGCACGGATGATTTGTCCGGTGGAAGGATCACTGAAGATGGTCACGCCCTGATCGTCAGGCAGGTAAGTACTGCGTTCGGCGGCGACGTCCATCACGACGCGACCGTCCGGACTGATGCGGGGCACGACCTGCAGAATGATACCTGCGTTGCGAACTTCAACGACTGGGTTGGCCCCCAAGGCACTGGGGGTGAATCCGTTAACAACCGGGACTTCCTGGCCGACCTGAATGATCGCCAGCTGATTATCCAACGTCCGAATCTGCGGACGGCTGAGAATATCCACACGACGCGTGGCGGCCAAAGCTCGCAACAACACGCTGACGCTTTCTGAACCTGCAGCCAGAACCAGACCGCCATACCCGAGTTCGTTGTTCTGTCGTCCCAACGAGAAATTCGTCAGACCTTGCTTACCAACATACCCGGGATTCGACCCCACACCATTCGTGTTGTTTCCCAGCTGCTGGTTGTTGAACAAGAAGCCCGGGACACCCGTTTGCGAGATCAACTGCTGGTTCGTCGTTTGAGTATTGTTCTGCGTCGTGGTCTGTGTCAGGGTGGTAATTCCACTTTGAGGAACCACGCTACGACGGAACAACACCGAATCCTGCAAGCCGAGTTCCACACCGAACTCGTCGGTGTTATCCAAGGTCACTTCCACCAGCAACGCTTGAATGGTGACTTGTTGCGGTGCGGCATCGAGGTTGATGACCAGTTGCTGAATTTCTTTGAAATAACGGGGCGTCGCACTGATCAACAGCGTGTTGCTGATCGGTTCCGCCACGACAATCACTTCCCGCTCAATCTGTTCGAACGGACTCACCAACCCATCGCTGGATTGCTCCAGATCGCGGCGTGAGGTCAGGAAGTTATTGACGGCGGTCGCGACATCCGTCGCAGGACTGTTCTTCAACCGGAAGACAATACTCTGCCGTTGTCGGACTTCGCTTTCATCCAGTCGAATCAGAATCGCTTCCACCACCCGCAAGGCATCTGCGGCACCGACGGCCACGATACTGTTGGTGCGTGAATCCACGGAGAACTTCAACGGCACCAACCCGCTGCTGGCGTCTTCTGCCCCGGCCACCTGGACCCCCAGGCGATCAAGAGCATTCTGTTGAGCAGCCGGATTAGCAAACAGTGATTCCAACAACGTGATCATCGATTTGGCATCGCTGTTCTGCAGCGAGAAGACCTTGATCTCCGCAACCGTCGAGGTTTGACGGTCCAACTGCCGGATCAATTCTTCAAGGATCGTCATGCTCTCTTCGGGGGCCGTCACGACCAGGCTATTGGTACGGCCGTCGGCAGTGACCCGGATATCTGCCAGGATTCCCGATTGCAACAACCGTTCGCCCGGCCCATCCGCAGACAGGAACTGCAGCACGGTCGACTTCACGTCACGCAACGCTGCCCCACCCTGACCACCACCAGCCGCGGCACCAGCACCACCACCCAGCCCGCCTTGTCCCCCCTGCCCCGTACCAGCACGGGTCGGAGCATTCAGAATGCTCTGCAGTGACTGTTGCAGGACGTCAGCGAGCTCCACGGCCACAGCGTTCTTCAACGGAAAGATCTTCATCTGGCTGACGGCAGCCGTTGTCCCTTGATCCAGCTCCTTCACCAGCGTGGCCACTTCCGCCAAGTCACGTGGGCGAGCATGGACCAGCACCGAGTTCGTCCGGACATCCGCCACGGCGAGCACACGTGCCCCCAGACCTTTCCGTTCCTCGTAGAACGTCTGAATGGTTTCCAGAACTTGCGCGGCCACGGCACTCTTCAGCCGGAACATTTGGAATTCCGCACTGGGATCAACCGGTTGATCCAGTTCTTCCGCCAGCTTCAAAATGGATTCCATGTCAGCAGCCGCAGCCACAATCAGAATGGCGTTCGGCTTGACCACCGGAATGACCGTGACCTGAGGAGTCGCATTCGCAGCCTGATTATTACCCGGACCGCGTTGACGCCGGCCGTTCAAGCGTTCGTAAACTTGCGACAGCAGCTCGGCCAGCGATTCTGAGTTCGTATTCTTCAACAACAGCAGATGCACATCAGGAGCCGTCCCGGCGCTCAACTTTTCGATCTCGCGGATGATCCCCATCACGGCATCCACATCCTTCTGATTGCCCCGCAGGATCATCACGCCCAGATCAGGCACCGATTCGACCGACACATCACCCTTCAAGCCACCGAGTAAATCAGGCAGCTGAGCCTTATTACCAGCAGCCGGGGGATTGTTGGCTGGGGGCTGTTGTGCGGTATCGCCTTCGGCCGGTTGGCCGTCGACCTGAGCGTCACCCGACGTCTCTTCCAGCGGCAGATTGTCCCCCTGCAAGGCGACGGCCTGGTCCAACGACGGAGCTTTGCGTCGCGCCTTGGCCAGCTCTTCCAGCTGCGTTTGGACGAGCTCTGCCATCGTCTCGACTTGATCGTACTTCTCACTCGCAAACAATTGGACGCTCGCACCACCTTCAGTGGGGGCATCCAATTTGCGGATCACTGTTGCCAAGGATCGAGCCATGGGGCGCGGTGCCTCGATCAGCAATTGACCGCGGTCATGATCAATGGCAAGTGTAAACCGCAGCGTCCGTTTCGGTGCCGCCAAGGGCATCTTTCCTACCACGGACTTCGTTTTCGGAGCGGGGTCATAGACGCGAATGGCGGGCAAGCCTTCCGGTCCGTCATTGACCATCTCGCAGTTCTGCTTGAACGCCCGATACAGGGCGTTGGCGACATCCTTGCTGCGACGATTGCGAATCGTGACCGGTACCAAGGGCAGTCCGCGCGGATCAATCTCCACGGCGGGTGCGGTAGCGGACGCCTGCTGAATTCGTTGCGACCCCACGTCCCCCGATTCGGTCGAAATGGGGACGGCGCGGGCGTCAGTCACTTCCTCGTCGCGAATTTGCCGAGGCTGTTTGCGATCAGGAAATGCTGGCTTGATCCGGCTGGGGGGCAGTTCATGGCTGGCAACCAGTTCCGTTCCGCGTAGCTCCGGACGCTTATAGTTGGGAGCCGCGGCGGTGATTTCCATCAACACCACATGGCGGGCCTTCATTACCAGCTTTACATCGTATTGCTGCAGCTCGCGGTTCAGGATCTTCAGTGCGTCTTCCGCCGTGTACTGCGAGCGATCGCGACGCGTAAAGCGAGCCGTGGGAATCAGCCCCGGCTCAGCGACCAGCTCCGCCCCGACCTGTTCGGCATACTTGGTGATGACCGTCTTCCACGACGCTTCCAAGAAATTGAGCTGCACCCTCTTGGCGCTCTTGGAGATCCGGGCTTCCGCCTTGGCCTCCGACTCCTCTGCAGTAATCGTCTGCTGCGACTCAGCCTCGGCGGCCGCCAGCTTACGTTCCACAATTTGCTTTTGCAGCTCGGTCTGCGCCGGAGCCTTCGAGCTGGACTTCCCCAGCGGACGCAATGGCCCCGCTTGGCTCAAGACCGATCCTCCCAGAATCAACGAACTGGCGAAGGTACCGGTCAAGCACCAGTTCCGGAAGGAATTCATGTGGCGTGATTGCAAGGTAGGCCTCCTGATCGCCACATCAAGTCTCGGGGGAGAGGTGACGCGTGATCAATCTGGACGTTGCCGGGCTTGGTGGTTTGAAGACATGAATGGAGGCTCGCACCTGAACGTGTCAGAACGACAGTCCAAGCCACTAGCACCATTCACGCTCCGCATACGGCAGCGATATGGCTTCGGGGGGAAATCAGCGATGTCAGACGTGGAAAGGTGCCCCCGGGGATGGGAGCAATTCGGGCAGGATAGGCAACGTTGAGAACTCGGCAGCGTCGCAAAACGTGCGGGACTCAACGCGATCAATCAGTGCGAACAGGCAGGAAACAGGTTACAGCGAATTCAGGTTGGCAACGCGCTGCAATTTGGACTCGTATTCGGACTCACGCTGGCATTCAATAAAAAGGCCAAAAGCCTTCAACTGAACACGAACACCAGCGAGAATTCGACACACTCAACTTTATCGGTAAAGTCTTCCCATATTCTTGAAGCCAAGGCAAAATTTTCTCAAGATCGACAGAAGCCTCACCGCAAACCAGTGTCATACATGTTCTTATGCTGAACACGACAACCTGATGAAACGGGAGCACGGAATCCCTCCCATTTGTCCAGAGCGGGCAAACGGGAGGATCCCATGGACAATAGATCGAGCCACCCTGGTTATTTGTCTTTCTTTTTCAGCGAACCGGCGTTGTCCTTGATGAACTGCTGGATGTGGTCGCCGAACTCAAACAGCCGCTCCCATTGCTCCATATATAACGTCACAGGCATGCGTTGCAGGCCATAGACGCTCACCGCCCCTTTTTCGCTCACCTTGCAGTACAGAGCCCCGCGCTTAGGGCCATCCAGTTCTGCCAGGAGCTTGGAGGCTTCTTCTACTTTCAGTTCTCCGGCGGCCAGCTTGGAAAGAATTTCATCCCGGTTCACGATAATCCCCCTGCTCCAGAAGTTGTGAGCGCAACAGCCATCTCCAGCGAGTAACCCTCGCCCCGCAACCAACCCGTTTAGAAAACCGCGTTGGGGAAGTATCGCCGGCAAACCTCGACCACCGATGATGTACATCCAGTGACGCGTTCCATTTTGCAATTAATGCAAAGTTCTCGGAGAGTTCATCTAACTCTGAGTGTATTGGCCGCCAAGGGACGGGTCAAATTTTCTGCCGCAGATCGTGTCACCGAGAACAGCGGCGGGCGTTACGGGACGAGCCTGATGGGCTCGTAAGAGTCCCGTAAACCACGAGTTTAAAAGAGCGGGAACATCGTGTCGCGTTCTCAGGCGAGCCCAGCGACGTCAGCCCCGGGATTCTTTCTCCTGTAGCCTAATTCTCCGAATCAGGTCTCCTTCGAAAGCACACACTCGACTCAGAGAGCCAGGCGACATAACCGCAGAATCCCGGGGCTGACGCCAAATGGTACTTACTTTGCGGCTCGATTCGTGAGCGGCACGGCGCTAGCCGCCGGCTTTTCTCAATGTTTCTGATACAGAAGAGCCGGTGGCTAGCGCCATTCCGCTCACAAAGTGAGTGCCATTTGGCTCACGCCGCCGGGCTCGCCTGATGAGCGCGTGTTTGAGAGAGCCCGCTCATCGAAAACCGGCTAATCTTTCTCGGCTTCTAACTGCTTCCGCCCTTCTTCGATCTCCAGCCGCAGCTTCTCGGGGACCTCGGGATATTGAAGATTCAATTCCGCCACAGTGTGCGTCAAGACCTTGGCCACGATGGCGCGGCAGATCCATTTTTCGTCGGCGGGAATCACATACCACGGGGCTTGCTCGGTGCTGGTCGCGGTCAGCATCTGCTCATAGGCCTCCATGTACTCATCCCAATGGCGGCGTTCCGCGACGTCCTGCGGCGAGAACTTCCAATGTTTTTTGCTGTCCGTCGCCCGTTCCAAAAATCGCCGCCGCTGTTCCTCCTTGGAGACATTCAAGAAGAATTTCACGATCCGCGTGCCGTTGCGCGACAGGTGCTCTTCGAACGCATTGATATCCGAGTACCGTGCCTCCCAAAAGGATTTCTTATCGGGTCGAGCCCCCGGAATCCGCTGGTTGGTAATCAATTCCGGATGAACTTTGACAATCAGCACTTCTTCGTAATAGGACCGATTAAAGATGCCGATTCGCCCACGTTCCGGTAATGCCTTCGAGCAGCGCCACAAGAAGTCATGATCGAGTTCTTCCGGTGACGGCTGCTTGAAACTATGGACCTGGCACCCCTGCGGATTCACCCCCGACATCACATGCTTGATCGTGCCATCTTTTCCCGCCGCGTCCATCGCCTGAAAAATAACCAACAGCGACCACGAGTTCGCGGCATACAGAATGTCCTGAGCCTCGGCCAGTTCATTCACGTCCTGGGCCAGCAGTTTTTCCGCCTGCTGCCGGCGTTCCTTCTGCGGAACGTCCTCATCCCCAGCCCACTGCGGGTCATGTTTCTTGAGCTTCAGCTTCTTGCCCGGAGTCACCAGGCACATCTTGAAGATGTCATCAACAGATTTGAGCATGAGTGCTTTCAAGAAGAGCAAGAAGAAATGTCTCAAAGCCCCAAGGGGGCGTGCCGTGAGGAACTCTGGGAGGGTGAGGCTCCTGCCGAACCGCTAAGTCTATAGGGCTCGAAAGACCGAG
>JAZKFE010000244.1:0-5146 GCA_040386595.1 Planctomycetota bacterium
GGGTAGCCCAGATTCTTGAATCTGGGTGAGCGCAGCGAACAAGAGGCTGTGGCTCATTCGATTCTCGATTGTCATTTCTGAGTCGGGTTCCCCGGCTAGGGACGTCCATAGAAGAAGAACTACAGCGCTAAAACCAAGTCACTGATTTCTGGCTGAAGTTACAAGGGCGTGCTGACTCTCAAAAAATTTAACCTCTTGTTCGCTCCGCTCACCCAGATTCGAGAATCTGGGCTACCCATCGGCATTCACCCTGCGGAGGACTTTCCACCTAGCCATCCGGCGTCAGGCACCCTCGACGATGTGCCGATACTCGTTGAATCTCACGTATTCCCAATGGCGATAGAGCTGCGACGACTTCACCAACTGGGCGTGTGTGCCGCGGGCGGCGATTTGTCCCTGATGTAACAGGATGATTTCGTCGCAGCGACGCAGGGTGGCGAGACGATTCGGCAAATAGATGACCGTTCGCTTGGCTGCGATCCGCTGATAGGCATCGTCGATCAAGGATTTGGTATCCTCGTCGAGCATCTCGGTTGGCTCTTCGACGATGACCAGCGCGGGGTTCCGCAACACGGCCCGGGCCAGTGCCAGGCGGAAGGCTTGCCCAGGATTCAGAGCTTCTCCATGTTCGCCAATTACCGTTTCGTAGCCGTGCGGTAAACGCGAGATGAAATGCTGAGCATGGGCCATTTTGGCGGCTTCCATGATCTCTGACAGGCTGGATGCCGATTGCCCGGCGGCAATGTTTTCCTGGACCGTTCCGGTAAAGACGACGTCCGGACCACCGGCTACCAAGGTCTCGGCCCGCAGGCTTTCCAGTGTCACCCAGGCAATATCTTCGCCGTCGATCAGAACTTGCCCCGCTTGCGGATCGATAAATCGCGGCAGCAACGAAACGAGTGCCAATGCCGCGCGGGAATCGGTGGAAATGACCGCGATCTCGCGTTGCGCCGGGATGCTCAGGCTCAGCTGATCCAGCAACGGCACTTTGTCCGAAGTGACATAGGTCACGTCCATGAACTCAATGCTGCGCGTTAACGGTTGCAAGAACTTCGCACCGACCGCCTGCCCGACTTCTGGAATCCGGTCGAGGTAGCGGAAGACTCGCATCGCGGCTGCGACGGCGTCTTCTCGTGCTTCAAACGCATTTTGCCAGTTGCGGATCGAGTAGCCCACGCCGGCAAAACAGAAGGCCAGAACCAGAGCCGCCGCCAGCGAAAAATGCTCGGCGGGAGACGTCAGTTGCACGCCGACCAGCGACAGGACGATCACGCCGCACAACCAGACGATGATGCCTTCCAGGCGGCTTAAGGCGCCCCGGCGTCGTTCGAGGTTATTCACGTCGGCCTGATAGCGGTCGAGATATTTTTTGAAGTGTTCCTGGGCGGCCTGTTCCATGCCGTAGCCGCGAACCAGCCGGCTGCGGGTCAAGCTTTCGGACAACAAACGCAATTCGTCCTGCGCGTGAGCCACGGCCAGTTTATGGGCCTGAATCAATTCGCGCCGGCGGTGTTCATGAATCAGCCAGCCAAACAACAACGGGACGCCACAATAGAAAACCACTTTGGCATCAATCAGCAACGCCAGCAGAACCAACAAGGTGATCCGGGCCGGTTCGGCAGTCCAGGCTGCCAGCCAGTAGCACAGCGTATCCCGCAGTTGGCCGATTTCATCTTTAAACAGACCCAGAACCTGGGCCGTATCGGTGCGTTGCAAATCTGCAGGGCCCAAACGCAGGGCCTGGCGATGCAAATGCGAACGCAGCTGGCCGACTGTTTCTAGTTCTAGCTGCGTCCGTTGACGACGCGCCATTTTCAAACACAGCCAGATGACTAGCCAGAATCCGCTGCCTGTAAGTATCAGCACCAGGCAGGTGACTTGCGGGCTCAGACCGTATTCGATTCCAAACACGCGACGAGCGAGGAAGGCGAGTCCTCGTCCGAACACCTTATGCTGATTTCGCCAGGCCACTTGGGCGAACCCTTCCGGGACTGTGGCCAGCTGCGAGTCATTCGTCTTGATCGCGGCTTCAATGCCGAAAAATTTCTGGTAAGCCTCGGTCGAAACGTGCAGGGACTGCCCTTCGCCCACGACCAGGCAAAGTTCGAGGGTCAGGAAAGCAATCACCAGAATGATGACTAGGGAGACTGCCGCTGCCAACGACCAGAGGTTGGCTCGCAGAGCACGACCGCGGAAGAGTTCCCGATTCGAGAAAACGCGGTCGAAGATCTTCGGTTCCCGAGTGCTCACAATTTCTGCCTCACTGTCCGAATACACGGAGCTAGACCGGCGGAGATCGGCACATTGGGATGCGCGATCGTTCTCAATATATCTATACACAGAGTATCGGTAGTTGATCGAAAATTCGACTGGCTTGTCGCGAGTCTGCGGCAAACTGCAGTCGGATCAATCGCGATGTGACAATTTCAGCGAAAAAATGAACCACGGGATCCCGGGGAGAGGGATGAGATCCGTGCTGCATTAGATCGACGGAGGGGGCACAGAGAAATGACGAATGACGAAATCCGAAAGAATGACGAATGTCTCAATGACCAAAACGCTGCGAGTTTCCCCACTCATCTACGGCGATCGTGCTCGACGCGAACAAACTCCAATTTATTGGTTATTCGGATTTGGTCATTCGTCATTTCCTCCCCCTCCTCCTTTTTGCCAGAAGAGCCGATTGCGACTCAGAATTTTGAGGCGCAGGGCACACGACAGGCAAAATTTCTCGGTCCCGCGTTGGATGTAAAGTTCCCCATTTGCCAGCAGGTGGAACCAGTCTTCGCCGGGATTCTGGGAGTAGCAATATTCCTGCTCCCACGTCTGCTTGATGACCGCTTCCCAGCCAGAATGCTTGGGAAGGTACAGTCTGTGGTCCGGACCAGACTGTGGCGCGGACTCGACGAAAATATCGCGCTGAATAAATTCAGTCGGTTCAATCTCATCTTCTGATTCAGCTGGCTGCTGGTCAGTCATCGGACTTACCTCTCCTCTTGAGGGGGCGAAACATCCCGATCGAGATCCCGCAGATCGTTATAGAGACGTGATTCTACGGGAACCCAGGCTACGGGTCGCACTACCGCGTCAAATCTATCATGACAGATTCTCTCAATACGTCGAGTGGCACCTCCCCATGACATGCAGCGGCCTCCCGCGTTTGTCGCCGAAAAAGCTTAAGTCCCGAATCTTCTGACTCGTTTGCCGCTGCGCAAGGGCCAGAGACATAAGTACTTGAGACATGAACCGTTTTCCGGATCGCGTTCGCAGTCTCAAAAAGCCGGTAGTTTGGGAGACTTCGGGAGACTTTGTGAGGAGGTAGATCCTGCAATCGGATCTACCGGGAAAAATGATCGTCCGTTTTGGCCGCAATTTGTCGTGACTAAAACGAGGAATAGGTTGTTTACGGTACATGGATAGTCTATGCGGTGTCCGAGGTAAATCGCTGGATCGAGCCTTGGTGATGTGTTGTAAGAGGCTATTTTAAAATGACTTATGGTGAGTGAATGTCATTTTCGGCAAGGCCCTCAAGATGCTTAAAACCCTCAGAATGAGCCTCAAGGTGCCGACTGGGTAAAATGTGCGCATCGTACCCCCCGGCTTCAAGCAGTTTTGAGGGGCTGGTCGATTTGCTTGTCGGTAGTCTTGACTGGAATCTCGGATCCCGATCCTACGCCCACTGGGGTGTAGTCGGAGAGATTCGCGATTATTGCCATCACCCTTGACTCGCCTGCCGCAAAGACTCGATTATGCATCTTCGCCCAGTGAGCCGAGGCTGTCTTACCTTCTGTTGCCTGACCGCGCTGTGGTCGGGGCTCATGGTAACGACCGCCGAGGCGACCGAAAGTCGGCGGACGCTCCTGGTTAAAGCCGTGGAACGCGTCAGCGATTCGGTCGTCAACATCCATAGCGAGAAATCCTCGCGGGATCAAAGCCCAGGGTATGGCCAGGCGGCCCCCCGTAAGGTCAATGGAATGGGCACCGGCATCATCATTGATGAGCGGGGCTACATTGTCACCAACCAGCATGTGGTGGTCGACACCGATTCGCTGCGGGTGACCCTCAAGAACCGCAGTACCTTCCGGGCGGAGTTGATTTCGTTCGATCCCAAGCATGACTTGGCCATCATCAAGATCAACTCACCCACACCATTGCCAGTCGCCCCGCTGGGGACATCGACTGACATCATGTTAGGTGAAACGGTCATCGCCATCGGCAACGCTTTCGGCTACGAACACACCGTCACCGAGGGCATCGTCAGTGCCCAGGGACGTGATGTCGAAGTCAATGAAAAGCAAGGCTATAAGAATCTGATCCAGACCGACGCCAGCATCAATCCGGGTAACAGCGGTGGGCCGCTGGTCAATATGGATGGTGAAGTCGTCGGTATCAACGTGGCGATCCGGGCTGGTGCTCAACGCATCGGATTCGCGATCCCGATTGATGACGCTCGGGTTCGCATCGCCAAGTTGCTGGACATCGAACGCTTGAACTACACGTGGCACGGTCTGGTGGGACGCGATCTGAAGACCGCTTCGGATAAGATGCAACTCGTCGTTCAATCGACCAAGCCCGACAGCCCGGCGTCCTCTGCCGGACTGCAGAATGGCGATGTGGTGACCCGCGTTGGTGGTCAGTTGGTTTCTGACCAGGCCGACTGGGAACGTTCTCTGCTCGGTTTCAACGCTGGTGAGAAGATTGACGTTCACGTGTTGCGTGGTGGCAAAGACACCTCCTTGTCGCTGTCACTCGCCGCGATTCCGAATGCTCCTCCGCTGGCGATGCGACAGAAGCCGGTCGCCCGCACGGTGACTGTGGCTCGAGCCAACAATACCGACGCCGTCTCCGCACCGATGAATCCCGACGAAGAGCGAATCTGGCAAACGTTGGGGATGCGATTGGGGCCGGCACCCGCCAGCAAGATTCAGAAGATTAACAATCGGTTCAATGGGGGAATGACGGTCACCGAAGTGCGACCCGATAGCCCGGCCGCGAAAGAACGAATCTACAAGGGCGACATTCTGTGTGGCCTGCACATCTGGCAGACTGAGAACGTTGACAATGTGATGTATGTCCTGAATCACACCGAATTGTCGACCTTCGGCCCGCTGAAATTCTTCGTGATCCGTGACGCGAAAACGCTCTA